>JAEWWJ010000051.1 GCA_023396415.1 Bacteroidota bacterium | reverse complement strand
CATCGAGCTTTCTAAATACTCCTGAACAATCTTGTATTTAAGGTCGTCCGGAAATTGATTTACTTTCTTTCTCATAATCCTGTTTTTAGTTTACTTTTTGTGTAAACCTATTTCAGGACAAGACAGACCAAAGACTAAAGACCAAAGACTAAAGACCAAAGATCAATTTCTCAAATCATCTCATTAAAACGGCAAATCCAATATTTCAAACTTTTCATCTTCTTCCAAATATTCCTCAAAGTAAAAAATGCTCAGTAACAACCCTTTCTCCACAAGGGGTATGCAGCATTCCGTCACCGTCTGTTGCACCTCCTGTTCTTCTTTCAAACGAAAAACAAGCGCTGTCGTGTGGTGTGCAATAAAATAATCTTCCGTTATGGAAACACAATGATTTTTGGAAGCAAGGCAACATTCCGGCAAGCGGCCCTCTGCATCCAGCATGGGTCTCGAAAAAGGAAATGACTTACTACGTTTTGGGTATGCCGGCAGCGAAACCTTGCCGTCTTTGCTATACACCATCATCATCGGATGCTTCCCCAGTTCGGTATAGCGCATCAAACAAGCTTCGCGGCTCACCCGATATCGTCTTGCGATGGTCTGTATAAAAGTGATTGAGAACACATTTTCAGCAAAATCCCGTTTGATGCTGTTGGCAGGCATCAGCAAACAGGAAGCAAAATAATCAGCTTCTCGCTCCAGCAGCTGCATTTCACCCGTGTCCTGTCCGCCACTCTGTTGCATCAGTCCATGTCGCTTAAGCTTCAGCCTGTGCCACGGGAGGTAATAATGCCCGAGCTCATGCGCCAGCGTAAAATTGATCCTGCTCTCGTTGGCTTCACGCCCTTGGGCTGTGTTAAGGAATATCCAAAACCTTTGATATTCAAATAAGATGAATCCGTCGAGATTTTCCTGAAAATTCACCCGAAAAAGACGGATATTTTCTCTTTCCAGGATATGGAGGCAGTCGGTGTAAGCTGTTTTTTGCGGCAGGTCTTCTAGGATAATTTCAACCCAGTCAGCAATTTCTTTTTTACGTGTATCTGTTAGCCGCTTAAAACCTGACTTGTTTTGTTTTAACATGGAGATCAAATATAATCAGTTGGTTTAGCACACAAATTTCATAAAAAAAAGCTTCCGGAAATCATCTCCCGGAAGCTTTTTTGCTTCGTCATCATGCTTCGTACGATGCACTTAAGTGCAAAATCATTCATCTGTCTTTTCGTTCACTTCCCTTTCGAGCAATGCCCGGATGAGATCAATACTTTCTTGCGACAGCGGGGCGCCATTGCGGGCAGCCATTTTCTCATAATGCTGTTGTGCTTCTTGCATCAGGATTGTGTCATTTTTCTCAACCACTGTTTCATAAGGCACATAAGCACGGGTAAGTAAGGCCTCGTGATCTTTCAGGAAATCTGGCAATTCCTCTGTCTCATTTCTTTTTTCCCCTCGTTTCAGGAGCCCGGCAGCATCATTCGAAAGCCCTTTATTGCTGCGGCGCATCGCTTCGCCCAGCAGGCTTTCCAGTTGTTCAATCGTCAACTTTTTCATACATAAAATTTTTAAATGGGTTTCTCTGTTTCCGTTTTTACCCCTCATCCTCAAGGGTCCCGAATTTCTTATTGATGGCTTCAATAATTCTTCGCCTCACCCTTTGCTTCATTTTTGCCACATGATTTTTTGAGGTCAATCCATGCTTTTCAATCAGATAATCCAGTCTTCCTTCGGTGAGCCTTCCTTTGTCGTCCTGATATTCGACATAAGTGAGATAAACATCCTTGTAAACCGGGTTCTCTTTTGACAAAACTTTTTTCATTTCTTTCAGCTCACCGGCATATTTTTTAAGGTAAGCCTGCAATTCGGCTTCTTTTTCTTCTTCACTAGGCTCATCATCCAACAAATCGGGCAAATCATCAGGTAACCACCCCAACTTTCCTGTAGTGGGCGAGATGCCTCGCTTTGATACCGAAACATGTGTGATTTGCAGCTCCTCAGTTAATGCACGCAGATAACTTTTGTTTTCGAGGGACAGAGTTGGCAAATCCAGCAACGATTCTGTTTCCACATCCTTTTCTGGCACATAATAGGTCTCTTTCTTTTTTCGTGCCCGCAGATACATTAAAAATTCATTCTCTGCTATTCCCTTCAGCCAGCTGCGCAATTGTGCATCAGCCTGTTTGGCGCTCTTCTGCTTGTCTGCATGAAACTTCTCGGCCTTATCATACATTATAAAAAGAACATTTCCGGCCACTTCTTCCCACACCCCGGCTTCGGAGATCATGTATTTGTGGCTAAGCCGTTCGCAGATATCATTCACATAAGTTTGATACTTATAATAAAGCAAACGGTGAGCCATTTCAGCCTCCTTGGGCTGCTCTGCCTTTTGGGCAATGATGAGCATCAGCGAGCCCGCGTGATGCATTGGTTTGACAGCTGCCTTCCTTTCCGGTTTTGTTTTATTTTGCATGAATAATCGCTTTTATACACTTATTATATGCAGGCGGTGGACAACCTTTGCCCTCAAATATCTTAAAAATCTCATCAAAAAATGAAATTTCGTCCTAACTCATTGTTATTCATATACTAAAAAATAATAAAACTAAAGACTAAACTGACACAGTTTTCTTAATACTCCCACTAAAGACTAAAGACCAATCTCTATTCACAACCACACATTTCCCAAACCCGAACACTCTTTTTCTGATTACAATCTCACTATTACCGATCACTGGCGCTCTTTTCCTAAACTTGTATGTACTTTCCCCGAACAGAAACACACTTTTTCTGAACACAAACACAATTTTTCAAACTGAACAGCACTTTTTTCAAACAGAACAACACTTTTTACGCGCACAACTTCCATTTTTCGCGCACAGCAGCACTTTTTCTGATCAGCAACGCACTTTTTTTAAACTTTTCACTGAAAACCAGTACAAAAGCATGAGACTGTAAAAGCCCAACCATCAAAATGACAGCATCTTACAAACCTACCCACCGAAAAGTTGTCCACCACCCGCATACTTCATGTCAGAGAGTAGATGGTCTGCTTTCACAAAAAACTTAACTTAAAATAAAATGAATAGGTTAATCCTACAACATCAAAAGATGCGCGCGATCAGCCGCATACTTGAAAGTCACGCCGAAGTCTTTGCCGGGCAACCAGCATTGCTCGAAATCAAATCGCAGTTTTCACAACAACTCGACGATACTGCCACCTTGATTTCGAAAAGGTTAAAACCTTCTTCAACCATTATCAAACCCAAACAGGAAGAGCAGAAAAATTTCGAAAAGGAATTCCAGCTGATCACCGGAATGGGATTGCTTTTAGCATCCAATCTTGGCAGCTTAAGTCTGACACATCTGTTCAAATCCTACCGGTCGAGGTTTCGCAGTATATCAGCATTCAAAAAGTATGAGTTTGCCCTACACATCCATGCCGAATTGCAGAAATACCCCGAAGAGGCGGCAGCCATTGGGCTTTCAGCATCCAGGATAAGTGAATTCCTTGATCTGACGAACAACTTCAGTAAAACCCTCGACAACACTGATGCCAGTCTTTTTCAGCGCCGCAAAACAGCAAGCGAGCTAGAAAAGCTGTTGAGTGCTGGCCATGAAACGCTTCGAACAAAGATTGATCCGCTGATCACCTTTCTGCAATCGTCACATCCCGAACTTTATGAGGAGTACTACATGCTGCGTGGTCGCAGATTCCGCAAAAAAAAGAATGCCCAGCCAGTTAACCAGCATGTCGAAATCGTTGGAACGGTCACAAACGCCCTAACCGGCAAAGCTGTCAAAGATGCCGTCATCAACCTTGTGGGCTTCGACATGGCCACCGAAACCGATGCCGACGGCTACTACCTCTTCGAAGACCTTCCCGAGACAAGCTTCACCGTAAGCTGCCACTGTGCAGGCTACCAGCTCCCCGAGCCCGTAACCTTCCAGGCCAAAGCCGGCGAAAACCTTGTCGTCAACTTCAGCCTTACCCCCGCCAGCTAATCCGCACACACCCCAACCCCTTCAAAAAGCACAGAAACGCCAGCTGTGCTTTTTTCTTTTTCTCTGAAAAACTTAGAGACACCCAGACCCTCAGTCCCCAAGTCCTCAATATCTTCGAAAATCTGCTCAACCCCCGCGGGGTCGCATGTTTATAAAGGTGGAATTCATTAGGGAACACCGACCCCAGCGGGGTCGCATGTTTATAGAAAATGTAGTCAATAGATCATCCTCGACCCCAGCGGGGTCGCATGTTTATAGCGGGGTCGCATGTTAAACACCCGTAGCATCCTTACCGCGTGCGCCATCGTCCAAGACCAAAAACCCTCAGCTCGGCTTATTCTGTGACTACATCGCCATAGTTGCTAAAATCAAGAATCCTCTTCCCAAAGCAAAAATAGAGCCAACAGCTCTCGTCTCAAGACGAGACAAAACGCAAAACGTCTCGTCTCAAGACGAGACTAAACACTAATCCCCAGCCAGCATCCCGGCCAGCTGAAGCAGCTGTGTTTCTAAGAGCTTAGCCTCCAGCACCACCGTTAACAGCCGTGTTTCCGCTTGAAGGTAATTGCGTTGCGCCTCCCTGTATTCAAGCCCCGAAAGGTCGCCAAGGGCGTAACGTTCACTCGCGATATTCAGGTTCTCCATCGCCGAGGCCAGGTTTTTCTTCTCCATCAGCAGCAGCTTTTGCTTGTTATCATAGCTTCCATAGGCTGTTTTTAGACCGGCTAGAAGTTCGTTTTCAAGCGATTCAACACGCAACCTACTGCTTTCAGCTTCGATGCGCAGGTTTTGGTGTTCGCGGCGCGTGTTGAATCCGTTGAAGAGGTTCATGCTGGCCGTTAAACCATACGTCAGACCCAAAGATCGGTTTTCTGCCAAAAAGCCCGATTCACTCTTTTGGTTCAGGAAGTTGTAACCCAGATTAAAACCCACCTCCGGCAGCTGACGCGACCTGATCTCTTTCAAAGCCAGTTGGGTCAGCTGTTCATTTTTCCGGCTGAGGAGCAAGCTGGTGTTACGCTCGCGCATCTGCTTTTCCAACATTTCCTTATTGAGCATCGGAAGCAGGCTGATGCTGTCGTCAACACTAAAAAGCACTTCGGGCGCCCTGCCCAAAAGGGTATTTACACTAAAAGTGTTTCGTTCGATTTGATCAATCAACGCCATATAAGCTGCACTGTCGCTGTTCAGATCCACCTCTGCTTGCAGCACCTCCAGCTTGGAACCGGAGCCAAAAGCCAGCTTGTCTTCCGACAGCTGCACACGTTCGTTGCCCAAAGCAATGGTTTTTTCCAGCACCTTTTTCTGGCGCATCAGCTGCACCAGCGTGAAATAGTAGTTGTGGATTTCGCTGATGGTGTTTTCCACCGTCAACAAAAGCTGCATTTCGCCCATCTGCTCCAGCTCTTGCAGTTGGTCGCGGCGGGCAAACATTTTCATCCCGTCAAAAATCGTCCAGTTGAGCTGTAGGCCGGCGTTAAAATTATCCGCTTTGGCACCGCTGCGGTCGTTCACCTGTCCGGTGAGAAAAGCCTGACGCGAATCGGTGATGCTGTTGTTCTGTGCGGCGCTCAGGTTGAGGCGCGGAAGAAAGCCCGCATTGCCCCAACTGTTGTTGTTTTCGGCAATGCGCACCTCTTGGCGTTCCAGCCGAATGCCATAATTGTTGTCCAAGGCAATAGCAATGGCCTTTTGTACGCCAAGGTGGTCTTGCGCCGTCAATGGCCCGACAAACATCAGCGCTATACAGGTTAAAATCGAAAATACTCTCATTTCTCTTCCTCTTTAATAGGTGTTTCGTCGGCAATGGCAGTCACGTTCGACACATTTTTTTCACTTCCCGAAATGTAGCTGTACATGGCCGGTATTACGTAAAGGGTAAGCAGCGTGGCAAAAGTGAGGCCGCCAATGATAGCCGTTCCCATCGAAACGCGGCTTTCCGAACCGGCTCCCAATGCCAAAGCAATAGGCACTGCTCCCAGAATGGTGGACAAGCTCGTCATCAGGATCGGCCTGAAACGCGAGATGGCCGCATCAAAAATGGCATCGGCCTTTTTTAAGCCCGAGGCTTTGCGCTGGTTGGCAAACTCAACAATGAGAATACCGTTTTTCGACACCAGTCCAATCAACATAATGATGCCAATTTGACTGAAGATGTTGAGCGTTTTGCCGAAATACCACAGCGTGAGCACAGCACCCGCCAGAGCCAAAGGCACTGTAAACATGATGATGAGCGGGTCGCGGAAGCTCTCAAACTGTGCCGAAAGCACAAGATAAATCAAGATCAGAGCCAAGAAAAACGCAAAGAGCAAGCTCGACGAACTTTCTTCAAAATCTTTGGAAGTGCCTGCCAACGAGGTGCTAAAGGTGTCGTCTAACACCAAAGCCGCTATGCGGTCCATCTCTTCGATGCCGTCGCCAATGGTTTTTCCGTTCACGGGATTGGCCGAAACGGTGGCCGAAACATATCTGTTGTAGCGGAACAGAGCCGGCGGATTGGTTTGCTCGCTGATGTCAACAAGGTTGGAGAGCTGCACCATCTGACCAAGGTTATTTTTCACAAAAAGGGTGGTCAAATCCAAAGGATCGGAGCGGTATTCCCTTTCTAACTGTCCGATAACTTGGTATTGTTTTCCATTCATAATAAAGAAGCCAAACCGTTGTCCGCTGAGCGAAAGTTGCAGCGTTTGGGCAATGTCTTGTGCCGAAACACCCATTGAGCGTGCCTTTTCGCGATTGATGGTGATTTGCAATTCAGGCTTGTTGAACTTAAGGTTGAGATCGGCAAACTGAAAGACAGGACTTTGGTTAACTTCGGCCATAAAGGCGGGCAACACCTCTTTGAGCTTGTCGAGGTTGCGGGCTTGAATGACATATTGAACCGGAAGGCCACCTCGCGCGGTACCGATGGATTGCTCTTGGGTAATGAAACTACGCACCTCGGTGAGTTGCGACAGCTGCCGGTTCAGGTGGTCGGCCACTTGCTGTTGCGAACGATCACGTTGGTCGGGTTCTACCAAACGGATGCGGGCAAAAGAGGAGTTGACACTGCTCGCCGCACCAAAACCGGGGGAGGTGATGGTGACCAACGAATATATTTCGGGCACCTCTTTTTGCACCACGTCAATCATTTGTTTCACATAAAGCTCCATATACTCAAAGGTGCTGCCTTCGGGTGCGGTGGAAAAAACCATCATCCCCGAGCGGTCTTCCATAGGTGCCAACTCCGAGGGCAGCTGGCGGCCTAGGCCTACAATCAGCAGCACCGAAATTAAAATGATGATGGCCGCCCACCATCTGCGCTTCAGAAAAACTCTAAGGCTGTCAGCATAAAGCTTGGTAAGTTTTGTAAAAAAAGGCTCTGTCCAATTGTAAAAGGCATTGTGTTTTTCGCGTCGCTTGAGCAAACGGGTCGAGAGCATAGGAGTGAGCGTGAGGGCCACAAAGGAGGAAATAATCACCGATCCGGCCAAAACAATACCAAACTCGCGGAAGAGACGGCCGGTAAGTCCTTCGAGGAAAATAACAGGTAAAAACACGGTGGCTAAAGCAACGGTAGTGGCAATAACAGCGAAAAAGATTTCTGCGGAACCCTCTAATCCGGCCTGCTTGGGCGGCATTCCTTTTTCGATTTTGGTATAGATGTTCTCGATCACCACAATGGCATCGTCCACCACCAAACCGATGGCCAGCACCAATCCCAGCAGGGTAAGCACGTTGATGGAGAAGCCGGCAATATACATGATGAAAAACGAACCTATCAGCGAGATGGGAATAACCACCACCGGAATGATGGAGGTGCGCCAGTCGCGAAGGAAGAAAAAGATGACCAAGACCACCAATAAAAAAGCGAGATAAATGGTTTGTTCCACCTCGGTGATGGCATAGCGGATATAGTCGGTATTGTCGAAACCAATGCCCAATTCAATGTCTTCGGGCAGGTCTTTCTTGATCTTCTCGATGCGGCGGTAAAACTCGTCGGCAATCTCCACATGGTTTGATCCCGGCTGCGGAATAATGGCGTTGCCCACCATGGGTATTCCATCGCGACGAAGGATGGTTCTTTCGTTTAAAGGCGCCAGTTCGGCATAGCCCACATCGCTGAGGCGGATAATACCGGCTGGTGTTTCTTTGATGATAAGGTTGTTGAAGTCATTAGGGGTTTCAAGGCGGCTGAGGGTTCTAACGGTAAGTTCCACGGTATTGCCTTCAATACGACCGGAGGGCAGCTCCAAGTTTTCACGCAGCAGGGCGTTGCGCACATCCAACGGACTGAGCTTAAAAGCCGAGAGGCGAGAGGGGTCTATCCAAAGCCGCATGGAATATTCCTTGGCGCCCCAAATGGCAATGGAGCTTACACCCGGAATGGTTTGTAAGCTTTCTTTAAAGGTGCGTTGGGCAATCTCGGTAAGCTCCAACAGCGACCGTTGTTCGCTGCGGATGTTCAAGAAAATGATGGGGTTGGAATCGGCATCGGCTTTGCTCACAATCGGTGGATCGGCATCGGGAGGAAGGTAAGACAGCGACCGTGAAACCCTATCGCGAACGTCGTTGGCAGCCGTTTCAAGATCAACAGAAAGGTCAAATTCAACGGTGATGGTGCTGCGGCCATCGCGACTTACCGATGTTAAGGTGCGGATGCCGGCAATACCGTTGATGGATTCTTCTAAAGGTTCGGTAATTTGCGATTCAATCACATCGGCATTGGCACCTACATAGCTGGTGCTTACCGTTACAATGGGAGCTTCCACGCTGGGATATTCGCGTATGCCAAGGGTCAAAAGTCCAATCACACCAAAAAGTATGATGGTGATGGACATCACGGTGGCCAAAACAGGCCTGTTGATGCTTGTTGAGGATAAACTCATTGTACGATGGTTTGACGAAGTTCAACTTCCATTCCCGGTCTCAGCTGCAACAATCCGCTCGTGATAACGGTGTCGCCCGGCTGTAGTCCCGTGGTGATTTGTACCATGCGCTCGGTACGAATGCCAGTGACCACGGTTTGGGGTTGTGCCTTGCCATTGCGATACACAAACACTTTGTTGCTGCCCATTTCGGGGATCAGCGCTTCGGCATTCACTTGAAGCACCTCGGATAGGTTCATTAATGGCAGTTCCACCTTGGCAAACGACCCCGGAACCACAAAGCCTTGGCTGTTGTTAAAACGTGCTCGGGCTGTAATGCTCCGCGACTGCTGGTCAATCACCGGCTCAATGGCATAGATGGAGGCATCAAATGTAAGTGGGCTGTTGTCCACATTAAAGCGGATGTCAACGCCATTTTGAACGTATTGTAAATACCTTTCGGGAATACTAAACTCAATTTTCACAGGACTGGTGCGCGCCAAACGAACGATTTTCGTTCCCGGACTAACAAAACTACCCTCGCTGAGGTAACGCAACCCGATGCGTCCGGCAAAAGGCGCTTTGATGCGGGTTTTTTCCAGCTGGGCTTCAATCAGTCGTGCCTCGGCACGCAAGGCGTTGAGTTCGGTAAGCACCTGATCGTAGGTCTGCTGACTGATGCCCTGTTTGTCGAGCAGCTGCCTTTGACGCTCTTCGCGCGTTTCGGCCAGCTTCAGCTGAAAGTTGTTGCGGTCGGCTTGAGCAATCAAATCGGCATTGTTGATGGTGACCAAAAGATCGCCCGCCTTCACTGCCGTGCCTTCATCAAAATGAATGGAGGTGATGCGCCCCGAAGCCTCAGCCGAAACTTCAACCTGCTCATCGGCCATCACAGTGCCGGCGGCAACCAACACATCATTCAATGGAAGTGGCCGCAGCACAAGGGCTTGCACTGGTAAAATAAAGTTTTGCTTTCCCGTGACAAAAGAGGAGCGATCAGCATCTTTTTTCATCAAACCCTCCTTGTTGAGGATGATGAGTGCTAAAAGCAAAACAGCCAATGTAAAGCCTATGATGCGTTTCCAATGTTTCTTCATGGTAATAAATTTATCTTGTAATTGTAAAGACAAAAAACAAGTGTTTTTGTTTAACCCGCAAAAGTAATTGTTTTTGACCAAGGGGGATTCTTCAAACAAACCCATATTCATTTGAGAGGCGCAAAACGCTCTCGTCTCAAGACGAGACTAAACGAAAAACGCCCAACGCTCACTCCTCCCGCACATCCACAGCTATGCTGATCTGAATGCCGGGGCTGGTGTTTCTGAAATTAAAAATACCGTTCATCGAACGCACCCTGCTGATGATATTTTTTACCCCCATATGGTTGTCGCCTTTGTCAATAGCCTGTTGCAAATCGAAGCCATCGCCGTTGTCGCGGTATTCCAAATGCAGCCGCTGTTGGCTCATGCTGAGTGAAATATCAATGCTCGACGCGTTGGCGTGCTTGATGCTGTTGTTGATCAATTCGGTTGCAATGCGGTAAAAGATCAACTCAAGGGTAGGGGTCAGAGCGTGTGCTAAAGGATCGAAATGGGTGTTGATATGGATCACATTAGTGGCATTGATGGTGTCAACATAGTTGGACAAGGCTTTGGTGAGTCCAAAATCAGAGAGTATTTTTGGAGTGATGTTATTGGCAATGTTGCGCGCCGAATCAACGGCTTCGTTGATGATATGGTTGATGTGAAGAATAAACTCTTTTTTCTCTTCGCTGTCATCCTCCAAGCCCTCGAGTTCATTCACATACAACTTAATGGCCGAAAGCAGTGGTCCTAATCCGTCGTGGATTTCTTTGGCAAACCGTTTGCGCTCTTTCTCTTCGGTTTCGATGATGGCGATGCGCACTTTTTTATCTAACTCTTGACGTTCGCTGATGTTGCGGGCAACACAGGTGATGAACGGCTGGTCGTCAATTTCTACAAGGCGGCAGTTGATTTCTACCGGAAAAACCCTCCCCGATTTGCTGCGCAGCTCTGTTTCAAAAATATGTTTGCCCTTGCTTTGGATGGTATGGATGTGGTCCATCACACCTTCGCTGGCCGATCCTGCCTTTATTTCTTTAAAATAATGGGTCAGCAGATCTTCTCTTTTCATCTCGAGGCGCTCGCAAACGGAATGGTTGACTTCAGCAATTTGTCCGTCGAGGCTAAGCACAAACACCTGGTCGGAGCTGGTGTTGAACAACAGTTGAAAGCGACGTTCAATATTGTCTTTGATCTTTTCAACCTTCACCAACCGCTTCATAATGTAGCTGATAAGGGCTGTGCCGGTAAGCATGAGAATGGAAACAGCCAAACCTGCAGCATGAGGAACAAAAGTTCCGGTAGCCAACTGCGATACGCCCAACAACGAAAGCAGCTGAAACAAACTTTCGAGGGCCAGCAATACCATGGCAGCGGCAATCAGCAACCAAGCTTTGCGGTGGCGCGAAACCTTATAATAATTCATCACCACGGCAAAGGTGGCCAGCCTAAGCAACATCGAAGAGAGGATGATGAGTTTGATCATCACTGGGGCCTAGCTGTTAGGTTTCTCTTTCATCAAAGCGATGGCTTTCAGCAGGATGGGGTCAATGTCTTGATAAATGGGATAAAAGCCGGCATCATCAAAAATATTTCTGCCAACGTAGGCTTTAAACAGCGTTTTAATGTTGTTTTTCGCGCGTGTTGATAAAGCCTTGGTATTTTTGATTCCTTTTTCGGCAGCCATTTTAAACAGTTCATCCATCATGGCGGAAGTCATAAAAAATTGCTTTTGAAAGGCATCTACACTTTTGTATTTCATGAGCGAAGCTCTTTCCCTGTCGGCATAATCAAAAGCCATCTGAAAAATCAACCCGCTATTGGCCAACCTGTTATAAAAGAAGAGGCTGCTGTCGGTTTCCAATGCCACATATACATCGGGCGTGATGCCACCGCCGCCATACACTACTTTTCCGTTCGGGGTGAGGTATTTTACGGTATCGGTAAGGTGAATGCTGTCGGCACTCATCATTTCGCCATTGAGGTACCTGTCGTAGGCTTCATGGTTGTATTTATCAAAATCACCATCATAGGGCTTCTGAATGGAGCGTCCGGTGGGGGTGTAATAACGGGCCACGGTCAGCCGAAGGGCCGATCCGTCACGGATGGACATTTGCTCTTGCACCAAGCCTTTGCCAAACGAACGCCTACCGATAATGGTTCCTCGATCGTTGTCTTGCAAGGCTCCGGCTACAATTTCGCTGGCCGACGCCGATCCCTCGTCAATGAGTACCGCCAAGGGCTCATCTTCTAATAAACCCTTGCGGTTGGCAAAGGTGAAGGATTTAGGACGGTTTTTGCCTTGGGTATAAACAATAAGCTTGCCTTTGGGTAAAAGTTCATCGGTAAGCTCGGTGGCAGCCTTGAGGTATCCTCCGGTGTTGCCGCGCAGATCGAGGATGAGCTTTTTCATGCCTTGTTCTTTGAGCCTGATGGCGGCTTCAACAAACTCTTCGTGGGTGGTGGCGGCAAATTTATTGAGCCTGATGTAACCGGTGTTTTCGTCCACCATATAAGCAATGTCAAGGCTGTAGGTGGGGATCACATCGCGGGTGATGACAAAATCCGAAAGGCCGTCAACGCCACGGCGATGCACTTGAATGGCTACTTGTGTTCCTTTTTTACCTTTTAACTTGCGCATGGCATCGCGGTTGGTCACTTTCACGCCTGCCACCAAAGTATCGTCTATATACACAATGCGGTCGCCGGCCATAATACCAACCTTTTCCGATGGCCCTCCCTTAACAGGATTGACGACCATAATGGTATCCTTTTCAATGCGAAACGAAACGCCAATCCCCTCGAAACTGCCCAAAAGTGGATCGTTCATTTCGTTGAACTCTTCGGCAGTGATGTATTGGCTGTGCGGATCGAGCTTCTCGAGCATACCTTTGATGGCGTGGTTTTCTAAATCACTGCTGTTGACGGTATCCACATAGTCTTTTTCGATAAACTGAAGAATGTTGTCGAGCTTGCCACTGCGTTGAACCGGAAGATAAAAAACGGATTCATTGTCTGTTGACGCATGGGTGCCCACGCGGTAACCGAAATAAAGGCCGGCAGCCATCACCAGCGAAAAGGCAAGAGGTAGATAGATTTTGTACTTGTTCATGCTGAAAAATCAATTTTGAATAGGAGTGCTGTTGTCAAAAGGCTAAATATCAATTTGTTGTTATGGATTCAAAAGGCTGTCTCTGTTTACATCTTTTTTAAGGGTGTAACTTTGGGTTTTCTCTGTGGCCCCTCAGCGCAATAGCCGTTTCACGAACATAAATCAAAATAAGTTTTGGCCTAAAAACTTCAACAGCGCAAAAGTAAAGATTATTTCGAAAACGCTATGTGCTGAATCTATGGCCGTTTACATAAGGTGAAAAAGGGAACATGCTGCAACAGTCATGTTCCCTTTTGTTAGGTTGTTAAAGAGGGTGTGTGCAATTATTGCACGGTAATTTTCTGTACTTTTCCGTAGGTATAGTTGCCAAGGCGAAGAACATAAACGCCGGGCTTGGCGTAGGAAAGATCAAGTGGATAGGTGTAACTGCCGTTGATGTTGTCAATGCGGTTTTCAACCAATTTCGTTCCAAGGATGTTGTGCAATGATAAAACCAAGGTTTCTTTGAGTTGATCGGAGGCCATCGTTACTTCAAAACGATTGTGTCCAACAGTTTTAATCACCAGCTCTGAATCGTTGATCAAGCGTGAGCTGAGATCGGTGTAAATGCCAATGTTCACTTTATAGTCTTCTGTTTCTCCATACTCGCTGGATTCGCACGCATCATCGGGAACGGGTGAGTTCCAGTTTGTTTTGGCACGCAAAAGGTGTTCGCCCAAGGCCACGGTGTCGGGAATGGTGATATTGACTACCGTATTAAAGACACCACTTGCCTGTCCTGCTCCTAAAACCAGGTTGTTAACAATCAATTCATTGGTTTCAAAAACAAAATTGTCGTTGTAATCAATCCACACCCTGATGTTTTGGTTGCCATAATTGGTGGTCAACTCAAGTTCGTAGGTTTCGCTTTGTTCGAGTATGGCCACCTGATCAGTGAAATTGCTATAGCCATCAGCGCTGCATGTGCTTGCATTGTTGATGTTATTGAACCTGAAAAGGCGTAAACCATCGCCAAACGAACAGTCGGAGGTAGGCTCGCAGTTTGATTTCACGATAATGCTGGTGATGGTATCGTTAGCGAGATTCACATCGCCGCCCAAGCGGGTAAAGGCTTTCAGGGTATATTCGCCCAAAGCGGGAAAACTGACACCTTGTTGAAAGGTAAATTCAAGTGATTGCTCCATGGCAAGCGGCCCGGGCACTGTTTCGGTAACTAAGTTATCATCCATCAGATATGAAGCTTCAAAGTTGGTGAGGGTTGCCGTACCAAAATTGGTGATGTTGATGGTAACATCTTCTGAATCCGAAAGACCTGTCCCTGAAGTAGGCGAAAGAATGCTCGCAACACCAATATCGTTGGTGCTGAGGTGCATTATTTGTTTCACAAGGGTATCATTGAAGCGGGCTTCATCGTTCACCAAGTCGGTGCCAGCGCGCAAGGTGTAGGCTTGTCCCGGTGTGCTTAAATCGGCTTTGGTGGCAAAGGTAAATACTACCGACGATGCCGGTGGCAAGGTGTCGGCATATACCTCATACACAAAGGCGGCATCGTCGAGCTGAAAAAACACTGGGATGTCGCGTTGGCCTTCCATTCCATAATTGAAAAGGGTCACAGTAACGTTTTCTTCATTGGTCAAGATGCCGTCGTTGGGCGAGCTGATGGCACTCACGCCAATGTCGTTGCTAAAATCGGAGGCAATTTGAAATGCACCTACCACATCTTTTCTTCCGTTTTTGAAGTATTCGGCAATGTGCCAAAAGGTTTTGTCGTTGCTGGGGTCAACGGTGAGGTGGGTGTAGTCGGCCAACCTGCTCGAAGGGTTGTTGTTGAGGCCTTGTGCCAGCAATGTTTCGTCTACTGTCATTTGTCCGAGTGGGTCGGAGGCAAAGCGTCCGGTGTAATAAATGGCAATTTTTTCTGTTGAGCTCACAGTGGTGTAGCCCATGCCGATGTTTCCATATCCATCCATGGCCATGCTTCCGGCAAAGGCATCTTTGTTATTGTATGGCGATGTGTAGGTGCCTTCTTGATAAATTTCCCAGGGTTCGCCATCGGTTGTTTGCCGTAGTTCATACCAGCGGATGCCGGCCAACTCGGCATTGCTGCCATCGGTATCAACCACAAAATTAAAGATGGCACTGTTGTAGCCTGGAAAGCGACGGTATTGCGCTTGGTTCATAATGGTGGCTTGAAGCACGTCCTGGTCAGGTCCGGAAGGCTGCGGACGGTTGGAAAACGATCCTCCGTCGAAAACAGATATAAAAGGAGTGGTGTTGATGATTTGTGGCTGTGAAATAGTAGATTGAGCAGGCGTTTCCCAGTTTACATTGGCTGTCCAAATCTTGAGGTGATCTGTGCTTACGCCATTCCATGCGTCGTCTTGCATATAAACAATTGAGGCGTTGCCGGCAGGAGGGAGGTCGCCATTGGTGACGTTAAATGCTTGCGGACTATAAAAGCCCGAGGTGGTGATGCCGGTGAGCGGAAAGGAGACGTAGCGCGCAACGCTTCCCGTGAGGGCCGAATCGCGTTCAATCACAAACAACTTATTGTTGCTGCCAATGTTGGCCGTAACATAATAGCCGTCAGACCAAATACTGAACTTGGGATAATCGGGAAATTGACTGGTGGTGAAGCCTGCCGTGTAGATATGCCAACCATCGTTCACCGGATCGGAGCCTTTACAAACGGCAACATTAAATCCGTTAGGACTTTGGTCAAATTCGGTGATAATAAACCTGTCGGCCTGCACATCGTACAACACAATGGGGTCGCCAAGGTTGTTGCCCGGAAACAATGTCGAAAGGTTAGCAGCAGGGGTTAAGGGGTTGCCCAACTTGTCGAAAATTCTAAAGCCGGTGTTCCAAGCACCAACATAATGGTTGGGTCCAACTGCTCCGGTTGGATCGGATGGGGTGTAGGATGAGGTGTTGGCATCGAACACCAATTTGGGCTCTTGTCCGTTGCGCATCTGTGCCGCTTTTTGAAGAGGAACCAGCGCGTCGTTGCCGTGGGGCAATCCTTTGCCCGGAACGGTCATATTGGCACCACTGCGTTTGGGATGTCCCATGCGCGGCGCTTCGTTGGGATCGGTGGCGATGAAGGTTCCGTTTTTAATTTGTTCGGCAATAGATGGCACTGACAAAGGTGCCGGAAGATTACCGGTGGCACTTGCTTTCACGGGTCCATCGGTTTGCGAAAAAACAACCAATGCCGCAAAAAATAAGGTAAAAGAGAGTAAGATTTTTTTCATGGTGTGTGTTATTTGGACAATTATGGAAAAAAGAATGTCCGGGTGTGTATCAGTTTATAAAAGCAAAAAAGCAAATTCCAATAACTAATGATGCTTTGTACCAAAGCTCAATGAAAACAGAAATAAATTTGCTGCAATAATAAGAATTAAAGTAAAATGAATCTAAATAAGAAGTGGGTTATTTTATTTTTCCGCCTCCAATCTTCTTTTTTGTCCTCTAATGTTGCGATCGAAGGTTAGAGAAAACCCAATTCCAGCTTGGCTTCATCGCTCAACATATCTTGGTCCCAAGGTGGCTCAAAAGTGAGTTCAACATCGGCTGAACGTAGGTTTTTGACCAAGTTCACTTTGTCTTTTACCTCTTGTGGGAGGCTTTCGGCCACAGGACAGTTGGGTGAGGTAAGGGTCATAAGTACTTTCACATCTGCTTCTTCGCTGATGCTGATCTCGTAAATCAAGCCCAAATCATAAATATTAACAGGAATTTCAGGATCGTATATGGTGCGCAATACTGTGATGACATTTGCTTCAATGGCGCGTTTTAGTTCCGGAGTCATAGTGTGTATTTATTATTGATGTTATCAGATTTATTTTCAATAGATTATCCCATTTTAAACTTAAACACTTGGGCATACATTTTCATTTGCTTAACCATCGAAAGTAAGCCGTTGGAACGGGTTGGTGACAGATGCTCTTTCAAACCAATGCCGTCTAAAAAATCAAGATCGGCCGCGAGAATGGCCTCAGGTGTTTGGTTGGAAAACACCCTGATCAACAAACTGACAATTCCTTTTGTGATGATGGCATCGCTGTCGGCGGTAAAAAAAACCTTTCCATCACTCAAAGACGCATGAAGCCAAACCCTTGATTGACAGCCCGAAATAAGGTGGTTATTGGTTTTGTACTGTGCCTCTATCAAAGGGGTGTCTTTGCCCATTTCAATCAGGAGGTTGTATTTGTCCATCCAGTCATCAAAGGCTGAAAATTCGGCTATAATCTGTTCTTGTATCGCGGCTATGGTCATGGGTTAAAGGTTAAAATTTTTTCCGACTTTGTTTTCTATCTCAACATGGCAACGGCTTTTTTCACGCCTTCAATAAAAATATCAATTTCTTCAAACGTATTATACACAGCAAATGAAGCTCTTACGGTTCCGGGGATTTGCAAAACATCCATCAACGGTTGGGCACAGTGGTGGCCTGTGCGCACAGCAATACCCATTTTATCCAAGAGTGTTCCCAAATCATAAGGATGGATGTTGCCCACCAAAAATGAGATTACTGATGCTTTTTCTTTGGCTTGCCCAAAAAACCGCATGTCGTCAATTTGCGACAATGCCTCGGTGGCGTAGGTGCATAACTCGTGTTCATGCGTTGCAATGGCCTCATATCCAATGTTTTCGATCCAGCGCAAGGCTGTTTCCATACCTAAAACAGCGGCCACATCGGGTGTTCCGGCTTCAAATTTAAAAGGCAGCACATTAAAACTGGTTTCGGCAAAGCTGACGCTGTCCACCATTTCGCCACCATATTGATATGGAGGCATGGCGTTGAGCCATTTTTCTTTTCCGTAAAGCACGCCGGCACCCATCGGTCCGTAGGCTTTGTGGGCCGAGAAGGTGAAAAAATCACAGTTGATCTCTTGCATATCAACCGGTGTGTGGGCAATGGATTGGGCGCCGTCCACCAACACCGGAATGTTGTACTCGTGGGCCAAACGCACCATTTCTTTCACCGGATTGATGGTTCCTAAAACATTGGAAATGTGTGTGATGGCTACAATTTTGGGCTTTCGCTCAAGCAGCCGGCGGTAATGATCAAGATCGAGTTCTCCTTTTTCGTTGATGCCCGCAACGAGCAACTCCGAGTCGTTTTGGACACAC
Organism: Bacteroidota bacterium; assembly: GCA_023396415.1. GTDB lineage: Bacteria > Bacteroidota > Bacteroidia > Bacteroidales > F082 > JALNZU01. Next base: position 26,752 of record JAEWWJ010000051.1, on the reverse strand, counting down.
AATTGCTGCCAAGGAACCAAATTGCTGTGGTGTTCCATAGCGGTAACGAGTACACTGCTGTTTTTTTGCATCAGCAGTCGCCCAAGCGACGATGCTACCAAGTTCACCGCTTCGGTTGTGCCACGCGTAAAAATGATTTCGTGGCTGTGTTGGGCGTTGATCAGCCGGGCTATGTAGGTGCGCGCGGCCTCGAAAGCAGCCGTAGCCTGCTGACTTAAATGATGCACACCACGGTGAATATTGCTGTTTTCATAGCTGTAGTACTGTGTCATCCGATCAATCACCGCCAGCGGTTTTTGTGTAGTGGCGGCATTGTCGAGATACACCAATGGTTTTTTGTTGACCTGTTGGTGAAGGACCGGAAAGCTTTTCCGCAGCATTGAAACATCAAAATTTTCAGCCATACTGCATCAAAGTTTGCTCATGTCAATATCAAAAAAGTGTTCTTTTTCAGGCGTTCCACAATGAAGGACGCATTTTTCGCAAACCGAGAGTTCTCCTCTGAGTCGCTTTTTCACCATATCATCAATGCGGGTTCTCAGGCCTTCAATACTGATGTTGTTGATCACATCGGCAGCAAAAGCGTAAAGCAACAACATCCGCGAATTGTCTGCCGAGATGCCGCGCGAGCGAAGATAGAACATCGCCTCTTGGTCCAGCTGACCGATGGTGGCACCATGGCTGCATTTCACATCGTCGGCATAAATTTCGAGAAACGGCATGGTGTTGATGGTGGCCGTGGGTTTCAGCAATATGTTTTTGTTGTTTTGATAGGCACTGGTTTTTTGCGCGTCTTTTTTAACATAAATATATCCATTAAAAACCGCGGTGGCCTTATCGTCGAGGATGCCTTTGAACAACTCATTGCTGGTGCAATTGGGCGAGTTATGGTTGATGCGGATTTGGTTGTCCACATGCTGTTGTTTGTCCATCAAATACAATCCAAGTACATCGGCATGAGCACCTTCGCCATCTAACGACACTTCTATATTGTTGCGAATCATGCCGCAATTGAAGGTGAGGGTGTTGGTTTTGATGTTGCTATTGGCCGCTTGCTTGATGAAGGTGGAGTTTACCAAAGCCGAATCGTCGTTGAGGTTTTGCAGCTTATACAGCTCAAATTGAGCGTTTTCGCCCACGATTACTTCTGTAACTGTATTTACCAAACTGCTGTGATGGTTGATGGAATCGTCGCAGTGCATCAGGCTGAGCTTGCTGTTGGCTTCAAGGATGATGAGCAGGCGGCTTTGCACGAAAGTGCTTGTGTTTCTGTCAATCAACTTGATGATCTGCAACGTTTTGGATGCCTCTACGCCTTTCGGAACGTAAATAAAAACGCCATCTTGCACCAAGGCGGTGTTCAGATCAACAAAACTGTTGTTGCGCGAATGAGCAATTTGTCCGAAGTATTGATCGAAGCGCTCGGGAAAGCTCTTTTTGGCAGCGATGAGAGAGCCGTAAATTACGCCATCCGCAGTGGTGGTGAGGGCTTCCTGCCGGTGATGGTGCCATCCGTTCAATACCGAAATAATTTCCGATTGAAAGTTGTGCACTTCGCAACGAAAGATGTCGTCAATGTTTTTATTTGACTTTTCTTCTTCGATAAGGTGAGTAAACTCCTGATCTAATGCCGATTCTATCTCAGTAAATCGCCATTTCTCTTGGCTGCTGTCGGGAAAGCCTTTGGCTTCGAAGGCCGCAAAGCTTTGCTTTCTTAAAGCTTTTATTTTTGGGGTATCAGTGGCTGAAATCAGCTCGAAATGTTGATTGAATTGCTCCGTCAACAGCTCGTCCAGTCCCTGATATTGATCTGTTTCCTGTGCTTTCATGCTGTGTTTTTAAACCAGATGTTGTTCTTTGATCCATTCATAGCCTTTGGCTTCGAGTTCATGGGCCAGGTTTTTCCCTCCCGTCTTTACAATTCTGCCATCGAAAAGTACGTGTACAAAATCCGGAACGATATACTCCAGCAACCGCTGATAGTGGGTGATAACAACAAAAGCATTGTTGTCGGAACGCAATTCGTTCACCCCTTTGGCCACAACTTTCAGCGCATCAATATCGAGACCCGAATCGGTTTCGTCTAAAATGGCAAGCGAAGGCTCAAGCATGGCCATTTGAAAAATTTCGTTGCGTTTTTTCTCTCCACCCGAAAAACCTTCGTTCACCGAGCGGTTGGTGAGTTTGGAGTGCATTTCAACGAGCTTCTTTTTTTCTTCCATCAGCTTTAAAAAAGCACCGGCAGGCATTGGCTCTTGTCCAAGGTATTCGCGTTTGGCGTTGATGGCTGTGCGCATAAAATTGGTCATGCTCACCCCGGGTATTTCAACCGGATATTGAAAACTGAGAAAAATACCGAGATTGGCCCTTTCTTCGGGCGACATCTCAATAATGTTTTGGTCTTTATACCAGATTTCACCTTCGGTGATGTCGTAGCCTTCGCGTCCGGTGATGGCTGCCGCAAGGGTGCTTTTTCCGGTTCCGTTGGGCCCCATGATGGCATGAACCTCTCCATTGTTGACACCAAGGTTAAGCCCTTTGATGATTTCTTTTCCTCCAATGGAAACGTGTAAGTTCTTTATATTGAGTAACATGATAGATGATATGTTAAAAATTGATTTTTATTTTTACGCTTGATGTTTTTAACCCACACTGCCTTCGAGGGTGATGGCGAGTAGTTTTTGGGCTTCCACGGCAAACTCCATAGGCAATTTGTTCAGCACCTCTTTGGCATAGCCGTTCACGATAAGGCCGATAGCTTTTTCGGTGTCAATGCCGCGTTGTTTGCAGTAAAAAAGCTGGTCTTCGGAAATCTTGGAGGTGGTAGCTTCATGTTCAATGATGCTTGAATCGTTTTTTGCCTCAATAAAGGGGAAGGTGTGTGCCCCGCATTTGTCGCCAAGCAAAAGCGAATCGCATTGCGAAAAGTTGCGCGCGTTGGTGGCTCCTGACAACACTTTCACCAATCCTCTGTAGCTGTTATTGCTTTTACCGGCCGAGATGCCTTTAGAAATAATGGTGCTGCGGGTATTCTTGCCAATATGGATCATTTTTGTTCCGGTGTCGGCCTGCTGAAAGTTGTTGGTTACAGCCACCGAATAAAATTCACCAATGGAGTTGTCTCCCATCAGCACGCAGCTGGGATATTTCCAGGTGATGGCAGAGCCGGTTTCAACTTGTGTCCATGAAATTTTGGAGTTTTTGCCTTTGCACAAACCGCGTTTGGTGACAAAGTTATACACCCCTCCTTTGCCTGCTTTGTCGCCCGGATACCAATTTTGAACGGTGGAATATTTCACTTGGGCATCGTCCATGGCAACAATTTCAACAATGGCAGCATGAAGCTGGTTTTCATCGCGCTGTGGTGCTGTGCAACCCTCCATATAACTGACATAACTCGAGGCTTCGGCCACGATAAGGGTTCGTTCAAATTGTCCGGTATTGGCGGCATTGATGCGGAAATAGGTGGATAACTCCAATGGACAACGCACGCCTGCCGGGATGTAGCAAAACGAACCATCACTGAAAACGGCTGAGTTGAGGGCGGCAAAATAATTGTCGGTGTATGGAACCACGCTGCCCATGTATTTTTTCACCAGCTCGGGATGCTCGCGCACGGCCTCGCTGAAAGCACAGAAAATAATGCCGTGCTTGGACAGGGTATCCTGAAAAGTAGTTTTCACTGAAACGCTGTCAATAACGGCGTCAACGGCCACGCCGGAAAGCATTTTTTGCTCATCGAGCGAGATGCCCAATTTTTTGAAGGTTTCCAATAATTCGGGATCTACTTCGTCTAAACTTGCCAAGGTTTTCTTTCGCTTGGGGGCAGCATAATAGATAATGTCCTGGTAGTTGATCTTCGGATAATCCACATGCGCCCAATCGGGTTCTTTCATGGTAAGCCAATGTCGGTAGGCTTTGAGGCGAAATTCGAGCATCCATTCCGGTTCTTCTTTTTTGGTAGAAATAAACCTGATGGTGTCTTCGGTGAGGCCCATCGGAGCCATATCGTTTTCAATATCAGTGTAAAAACCATATTTGTAGTCGTTGGTTGTTACCTGTTCGAGAATATTATCGTTGTTGTTAACGTCCATTGGATTTACTTATTTAGAAAGTTTTTAAATAAGAGTGCAAAGTTAATCATTTTCTGTGGTTTGGGGTCTTGCAGTCAGTTGTAAACCATCGAAATGCCGGTTTGTTCAGCTTTTCGTGTCTTCTGTTGCGGGTGTCTTTTCTTCTTGTGATTCATTTAATGGCGCTACCCGAACAACCTTATACACTTTATCGCCCCTTCGCACGGCTTGGCTGACTGTTAAAGAACAATGTTCGCCTTTGGAAGTTTTTTGAACCGGCTGAAGATCAACCCTAATTTCGGAAACTGTGGTTTCGTAAACGCCGGTGGTAGGGCCCATCACCAAAATAGGATCGCCGACTTCAAGCGATTGGGTTTCCATTTTTATTTCAGCTACCCCAATTTTTTGAAAATAGTTATTGATTTTTCCAACATACACTTTCCGATGGGTGGCCTGCGAGCCATAGTTCTTGGTCCATTCGCCCATTTTTTGCCCCAGATAATAGCCATCCCAAAAGCCTCTATTATAAACCGATGAGAGGCGTTGGTTCCATAGCTCCACTTTTTCGGGCGAAAAGTTTCCCTGCTTGATGGCTTCAAGGGCTTCGTGATACACCAAAGTAACGGTTTTTACATATTCGGCTGATCGTCCACGGCCTTCAATCTTGAGCACTTCCACGCCGGCATCTATGATTCGGTCGAGAAAAGCAAGGGTGTTCAAATCTTTGGGCGACATAATGTATTCATTGTCAACCTCCATCTCCAATTGTTCTTCTTTGTCTTTTACGGTGTATGACCGGCGACAAGGTTGCAAGCAAGCACCCCTGTTGGCCGAAGAGTTGAGCAAATCGAGGCTGAGGTAACATTTGCCCGAAACGGCCATGCAAAGTGCCCCATGCACAAAAATTTCAATCTTCACCAACTCGCCGGAAGGGCCTTTAATCTGTTCTTTTTGAATGGATTGTGTGATGGCTTTCACCTGCTTTAACGACAGCTCACGCGCTGTAACCATCACATCAGCAAATTGAGCATAATAACGCACGGCTTCAATATTGGTGATATTGGTTTGTGTTGACATGTGCACTTCAACACCTTGTTTGCGCGCGTATTGTATCACCGCTTGGTCGGAAGCTATTACAGCGGTGATGCCATTGGCCTTTACCGCATCAACCAACTCGCGCATGGTTTCAAGTTCGCTGTCAAACACCACTGTATTGATGGTAACATAGCTTTTCAAGCCGTTTTCGCGACATTGCTCTGCAATGGAGGTGAGATCGTTGAGGGTGAAATTTTGAGAAGAGTTGCTGCGCATATTTAGTTTTCCAACACCAAAATACACTGATCCCGCGCCTGCCTGAATGGCTGCCACCAAGGCTTCATACGAACCTACAGGCGCCATGATTTCAATTTGTTTCATGCTGCAAAAATAACAAGGTTTTGCGTTATTTACGCATTTAAGATGATAAAGTATTAATTAGAACACCATACCTCAGCGGTAGGAATTCCAGCGTACAATTTGATCAATAGGTTTGCGCACTTTTTTTCGGAGGAGATAATTTTCGGGGGCATACCCTAAGGTAATGATGAGGCCAATGGTGGCTTCTTCAGGGATATGTAAAATGCTTTTGATCGTTTTTTCATCGAACCAACCCAGCATACAGCTTCCTAAACCCAGTTCGGCGGCTTGCAAACAAAAATGTTCGGCTGCAATGCCGATATCTATCAGCGGATATTCTTTCTTTTTCAATCGTCCACCCATTTCGGTGAGCAGCTTAGGTTTTTCTATCATCATCACAACCAAAACCGGTGCCTGTGAAACAAAATTATTGAAGCTTCCCAGAGGTCCTTTGGTGGCGCGTGCTACTTTTTCGCGTTGTTCGCTATCGTTCAAAACAATGAACGACCACGGTTGAGAGTTGCTGGCCGACGGTGCCAAACGGGCCGCATCGAGGCATTGCATCAGTTTTTCGTGTTCTACAGCTTGCGAACTGTATTTTCGCACACTTTGTCTATGGATGATCAGTTGGTCGAACGTCATGGCCTATTCTTTTAAAGTGAAATTCCTTTTGCTGGTTGCCTCTCATATTTTCAATGCGGGCATACAGGGTGCTATCGGAAAGGATGTTGTAGATAATGCGATTGGGATACTCATTTTCCGCATTCTCGAACACCCAACTCGATTTTTCCTGCTTTACAAGGGCAAAGGCGGTTTCTTCGCTGCTGCCTTCGTCAGGAATATGGACAAAAAGATGCCAATTGTCTTCAACATAATCAATGCGCATTTCTTCAAGCAATAGGGTGTCGGCCTGGTTCACGCTGAAACTAATTCCATGCAAACTTGAATCCGGTCTAATGTGCCACGCTTCATACAAGATTGGACCTTCGCTAGCTTGCCAGGTACCTGCTAAATCATACACATTCACCTTAGGTTGTGGTGCACTACAGGAAAAAACAAAAAACGAAAATAAAAAAAGAAGATGTTTAATCCGTGTGTTCATTGGTTTTTTTGTCTTTGGTTGGTAACAATAGCATCCCTTTTACCCTCTCGGTAAGCCCCTCAAACCCCTTCGGCTCTCCGTCTCTAAGTCTCTCAGTCCCTATGTCCCTCAGTCCCTAAGTCTCTTCATCTCAAATCGCCTCCTTCATCTTTCAACTTAACCCTTTAGCCGCTGTTGTAGTGCTACTGTTTGACTTTCAAAACCTTCTTTTCCTAACAGGGCGAACATGTTTTTTTTGTAGGCTTCAACACCCGGCTGATCGAATGGATTCACGCCCAGCATATACCCACTTAAAGCACAGCCCATTTCAAAGAAATAAATCAGCTGGCCTATGGTATTGGCATTGATGGCAGGAACCACGATGCGGATATTGGGAACGCCACCGTCAACATGGGCCAGGGTGGTGCCTTGCTCTGCTTTGTGGTTCACTTCCGAAAGTCTTTTTCCGGCGATGTAGTTCAACTGGTCGAGATCGGTTTCGGCAGTGGGGACGCGCAACTCACGCGTAGGTTGCTCAACAGAAATGACGGTTTCAAATAAAAAGCGCAAACCTTCTTGAATGTATTGTCCCATGCTGTGAAGATCGGTGGTGAATCCTACTCCGGCGGGGAAAATGCCTTTGTTTTCTTTGCCTTCGCTTTCGCCGTAAAGCTGTTTAAACCATTCGGTGAAATAATACAATCGGGGTTCGTAGTTCACCATCACTTCTACCGTTTTTCCGGAGGCATAAAGGGCTTGGCGGGCTGCGGCGTACCATGCAATGGGGTTGCCGTGTATTTTCTGCACGGCACGGCTCATGGCTTCCATTTTTCGCGCGCCTTCAATAAGTTCGCGGATGTTGATTCCGGCCATGGCAATGGGCAACAGTCCTACAGGCGTGAGCACCGAATAGCGTCCTCCCACATCATCAGGAACAACGTATGACACATAACCTTCATTGTCAGCCAATTGCTTGAGTGCGCCACGGCTTTTGTCGGTGATGGCCACAATGCGCCGGCGGGCTTCTTCAAGTCCATATTTGCTCTCGAGCTGGGCTTTCAACACGCGAAAAGCTATGGCCGGCTCGGTGGTAGTGCCTGATTTGCTAATCACTGCTAACGAATAATCTTTTTTATTCAACACATCCAATAGATCGCTCAGATAATCCTCGCTGATGTTTTGGCCGGCATAAATGATGTGAGGACTGTCGGTAGAACCGTTCAATTGTGGAAAATGATGCGTCATGGCTTCGATCACGGCTCGGGCACCGAGATAAGAGCCCCCAATGCCAATAACAACAAACACTTCCGATTTTTTACGTAGCTCGGCAGCATGAGCCTCAATGGCTGCAATTTCGCTCTCGGTGATGGAGGAAGGCAGGTCAACCCAGCCCAAGAAATCACTTCCTGCGCCTGTTTTGTTGTAAATTTTACGGTAAGCACTTATGATGTGTTTGTCGTACTCTAAAAGTTGTTCTTTGGAGATGAAGCTGAACATCTGCTCCAATTCAAGTTTAACTTGTATCATAGAAAAGGTGTTGTTGAATTCAAAAAAATGATGTGCAAAGTTAACAAGAAAGCGTGGATACTCCTTTCTTGGACAAAAAAAAGAGGCAAGCCGTAAGCCTGCCTCTTTGAACCAAAAACCAAAATTTATGAAAACCTTATAATGTATAATGATGAGACATCGGGGAAATGCACTTCATTATATCTTAAAGATATTTATAAGAACTGATGCAAAGTTACTATCAAATGTTAGCGTGGGCTGTTAACGAACATTAACGGTTGTTAAGATATGTTAAGGCGCTGTAAACCATGCAAATCAATGGTTTACTTTTGCTCTGTGAATAAGAAACTACTGATAGGGATTGTTTTGCTGATGTCGTTGGCGGTTACCGGAATGATGGGCATTCAGATTTATTTGATCGGCGATGCCGTAAAGGTGAAGGAAGCTACTTTTGTTAGAGACGTTCATCAGGCTTTGCAGCAGGTTGTTGGGGTTCTCGAAAAAGAGGAGATGCAACGCCAATATGCTTATCATGTCAATTTGATGAACCAAAGGGCGAACTTGATTTCGGTATATGACTCGTTGAAGCGAAGCATGAAACAAGAGATTCAGAGGCCAATGACCAAAGAGGAATACAGCTCGTTTATCAGACGCACCACCATTGCCGAGGAGAAACTTCAGGAGATGATTTTTGGGTATAACGAGCAGTCGTCCAACATCAAAGAGATGGAACCGCTGCGCATTGATAGCATGGCAAAGGTGGAGTTGGCAAAATTTGGCATTGACACCTATTTTGAGCTGGGAATCTATAGTCCGACCAAAAACGCGATGCTTTTTCAAAAAACGGGTCGTTACCCACAGCAATTGATTGACGAAAGTTTTGCCTTCGATTTGTATCCTACCATTTCTCCGGTGCGGTTTGCCGATAAACTTTTGGTGTACTTTCCCAACGAGAAGCGCTTTTTGGTGCGCCAGCTGTCGGAGCTGTTGTTCGTTTCGGGCGCCTTGATTTTGACTATTATCCTGGCCTTTGCCTCAACCATTTTTGTCATCCTGCGTCAAAAGAAACTTTCAGAAATGAAAAGCGATTTTGTGAACAATATGACCCACGAGTTTAAAACGCCCATTTCAACGATTGCTTTGGCTTGCGAAGCCCTTCGCGACAATGACATTCAAAAGTCGGAGGTGCTCTACTCCACTTACATCAGTATGATTGACGAAGAGAACAAACGCCTCGGAACTATGGCCGAGCAAGTGCTACAATCGGCGGTGCTGGAAAAAGGTGAGCTTATTTTGAAGAAAGAAAGGCTCAATTTTCACGACATCATTAAAGAAGCTGTGGCCACCAAAATGTTGCAAGCCAAAAGCCGCAATGGTCATATCTTTGCCGATCTCAAAGCCGATGATTCGTTCGTTATTGGCGATAAGGTTCATCTAACCAATATTGTGCTAAATTTGCTCGACAACGCTTTGAAATATACCGAAGCGGTGCCACAAATCGTTGTCAAAAGCCGAAATATTCCCAATGCTTTTGAGCTGAGTGTGGTTGACAACGGCATTGGCATCAGCAAAGCCAATCAAAAACGTATCTTTGAAAAGTTATATCGTGTGCCAACGGGCAATGTGCATAACGTGAAAGGCTTCGGATTGGGCCTCAGCTATGTGAAAGTCTCCATCGAAAAAATGGGTGGCATGATTGGGGTAAACAGCGAATTGAAAAAAGGATCAACATTTTATATCAGACTTCCCCTCGAGGGCAATTAAAAAAATAAAAATCATGGAAAATCAATTGAAAGTTTTATTGGCAGAAGACGATAAAAACTTAGGAACTATCCTCAAGGCCTACTTAGAAGCCAAAGGATTTCCAACCACCCTATGCGGCGACGGACAAGAAGCCTTGGATAAATTCAAACGCGAGGACTATCATTTTTGTGTTTTTGATGTGATGATGCCGGTGATGGATGGCTTTACCCTGGCGGGCGAAATCAGAAAATTGGATAAAAAAATTCCCATGCTTTTCCTCACCGCCAAAGCCATGCAAGAAGACAAACTCAAAGGCTTTGAGCTGGGTGCCGATGACTATCTGACCAAGCCTTTCAGCATGGAAGAGCTATTGCTACGCATGAAAGCCATCATCCGACGCTCGGCGGAAGACACGGCAAGGCCAACAACTTTTACCATTGGCAGTTACAGTTTTGACTACAATCGCCAACTGTTAACGCGTGGCAAGGAAGAAAACAAACTCACCTCAAAAGAGTCGGAGCTGCTGCGTTTGCTTTGCGAAAACCTCAACAACGTGCTCGATCGCTCGGTAGCCCTGAATAAAATTTGGTACGACGACAGCTATTTCAACGCCCGTTCGATGGATGTTTACATTACCAAACTACGCAAGTATTTTAAAGAAGATTCTAATATCGAGCTGATGAATGTGCATGGTGTAGGGTTTAAATTGCTCGTTAACAACTAACCGTGTTCATGTCAAAACCAAAAACCCAAGCAGTGAGTTTAGCTCCCGATGCATCCCAAAGTACGCCCTTACGTCCGCAACCAATTGCCTTTCAACCCTCTTTTAAATTGTTTGTTGTGGGGGTGCATTTTCGCAAGCTGCTCAAACAAATGCAGGCAGGCGAGGTGTTTGTAGCCAAAGGCTCGTATGCCAGTGTTTTGGGTTTTTACAGTTGGCTGAAAAAGCAAGCTGCCATTCAAATACCGATCCATGATTTTGCCTCTTCGCGTGCCAACAAGGCTTTGTTGCAATCTTATTCCGATCGTTTACTTATTCCGGTTTCTAAGGGCGTATGCACTTTGCAAGGTGCGCCGCAAAATGGCTGGCTTACTGCACTTTATCCTGAAGACGCCGCGTTTCTGCTGCGTTTTTCCGATTTTCTTGGCCTCAACGGATCGTGGCAATGGTATGTCAAAGGCATCAGCTATCCGGGTTTGGACTACACGCTTCATCCCTATTATGGGGTTTATTTTCCCACACGAACGGAACATCTCGTGCTTTTCGATGGCTGGCTTACCAAACAGCCAAAAATCAATCATGCCCTCGATCTCGGAACCGGCTGCGGGGTGCTCAGTCATTATTTGTTGAAGCACGGTTGCGAAAAAGTTACTGCTACCGACATCAACCCCAATGCTTTATCAGGCATAAAAGCCGATGCAGAAGCACAAGGTTTGCTGCCGCGATTGTCGTTGGTGATGACCTCCTTTTTTGAAGGTCTTGATACTAAATCAATAGATTTGGTTGTTTTTAATCCGCCTTGGATTCCTGCCGAAACCGACAATTGGTTAGATACTGCAACACATTACAACCCGGGTTTTTTTGAAGAGTTTTTTACTCAAGCCGCTCACGCTTTAAAGCCGGGAACTCAATTGGTGCTGCTGTTTTCAACCTTTGCGCTTGAGGCGGGATTAACCCAACAACATCCTATTGCTGAAGCTTTAAAGTTGTCTCCTTTTGGAGTAGTCATAAAACGCGAACAGCCCATAAAGCAGCCGCCATCAGCGCGCAAAAGCTGGTTGTCGGAAATCCGTAAGATAGAGAAAAATGAACTGTGGGTTTTGAAACGCTTGACCGATTAACGCTTGATGCGCAGCTCCACAGCCGGATTGGCCCTTGAGGGTGCCAATGGAAAACGTTGATCATCAATAAGATCCCAGAAATGTTCAGATCCAGGTGCTTTTGATTTGTTGGTAAGCACAATCAGCGTTTTATTTTGTCCAAGATCGCGAAGAAAAAACGAACGATAGCCTTTCCACCAGCCATAGTGATATACTGCGCTGTCGGATTTGGCATGGATACGCCATCCGAAACCGTAATTGTCTTTTCGGCTACGCTTCGATGGGCTTCCGGGACTGTAGGCTTCTTCGAGGGTTGACTTTTTTAACAAGATTTCGTGCTTCAAGGCAATGTCGAAATGAAAAAGATCGCCAACGGTCGAAAACATGCCTTTGTCGCCCATCACACCATTCAGATAATCATTTGGAACCCTAACTAACCGGCGTCCACGTTGGTCGTAGCCCGGAATGCCTTCATCGCGATAGCCGGAAATCACCGTATCGGCGGGCAAGTGATAAATGAAAGAATGCTTCATGCCGGCTGGTTTAAAAATATTTTTTTCTACGAACGCGTAAAACGGCTGCTTGCCGACGCGCTCAACCACCGAACCCAAAAGCGCGTAGTTGGTATTGCAGTAATGAAAACCGTTGTTGGGGCTGAAATAAACATTGGGTTGGTGCAAAACGAACAGCTGAATCATGCTTTGGTTGGTCAACGGCTTGTTTTTGTCGGGCCATTCCGTTTCGGCAAGAAACTCATAGCGTGGCATCCCCGAGCGATGGGTGAGCAGTTGGCGGATGGTAACGCCCGGATACGGCCATTCGGGAATGTAAGTGCGCACGTCCACGTCAAGATCAAGCAATCCTCTCTCTTTTAATATCAGAATGGATGTAGCCGTAAACATCTTCGACACCGAAGCCAGCTCAAACTGACTTTGGATGCTGAGGGCATCTTTGCGCTTGATAGGATCGGCATAACCAAAGGCTTTTTGATAAACAATACGCTCTTGCTCAGCATATAAAACGGTGCCGTTGAAACCGGTTAATTTTTGCAAACGATTGAAAACACTGTCCACAACTGCGGCTTTCCTCTTGAAGTTTTTTTCGGTTTTGAGGGTGTAGATCTTATCGGCTGAAATGATTTTTAGCTTTTCAATGTCTTGAAAAACATCTTCTTCTCCGGCAGAAAACCTGCAGGCATCAAACCCCAAGAGCAAGAAAAAGAAAACAACGAAACTCAGCTTTTTGAACATGGATTTTTTTAACAAAGCGGCAAAAGTAAGGCTTTAAAACGAAAGGCAAAGCCAAAGCAGTTGCAAAAAATCGTCATTTTTTTCGATCCATGCCAATGGAACTTTGCCGAAGCTGTGTTTTGACAAGCTGAGGTAGGTTGGCTACCGAAACCCCACCCCTGGCAGGGTTTAACCCCTGCCAGGGGTTTAACCGCTCACCGCCGCCGGTTTACATCATCATCCGAAAAACAGTAATCCCATCGCGGACTAAATGGGTTTTAAATCGCTCCACACTGTCATTAAAAACATCAATATCAATGGGTTTGTGCAGGTAGTCAAAAGCACCGTATTGTTTAGCTTTTTCGAGGTATTTGGAATAAGCGGTAATAAAAATAACCTCAAACTTGCGAATCGGGAAACGTTCCAGCAAATCGAACCCGGTGCCACGCGGCATATCAATATCTAAAAAAACCAAATCGGGCTCAGCGACTTTAATCATGTCCCAGGCTTTGTCAATGGTGTTGGCTGTGGCAACCACCTCCACATTTTTACTGAATTCGTTAATAATGAGTTCGATAGAAGCTACGGCATCCGGCTCATCGTCAATAATTGCTACGCGTAGGGGTTTAGTCATGTTGTGAAGTATTGGTCAAGATATTTGGAAAAACGAGGGTCACTTTGGTTCCGGAAGCTTGGTTTTCGATTGTAAAAAGGTCTTCGTATTCCAAATACATCCCTTCGTTTGTGCTTTTGTTGATCAAAGATATTCTTTTTTGAATGATGGAGATTCCCAATGATTGCTTTTCGAGTTTATTGGCAATTCTGCGGGCTTCGGTGCGGCCAATGCCGTTGTCGCGCACTTCGCAAAAAAGCGTTTTGTCTTTTCTGTAAAAACTGATCTTCAACTCGCCATGCTCTGTTTTGTTCATCAGGCCGTGCTTGATGGCATTTTCGACCAAAGGCTGAATAAAAAAGACGGGGATGGTCGTTTTTTCCAAATCAATATCAGGAGCGCAATCAAAATGATAGGTAAAACGATCTTTGAAGCGGGCTACTTCCACCTCAATATAAAGTGTTAGGGCTTCAATTTCTTTTTGCAAAGTGATGCGTTGATGTTGTGCATTGCTCACCATGGTACGCATCAAACTTGAAAACTTACTCAAGTAGCGACTTGACGAAACTTTATCATTTTCAAGGATATAACGCTGAACAGTGTTGAGGGCGTTGAACAAAAAATGTGGATTCATTTGGTTGGCCAAGGCTTCTTGGTGATAACGGTTGATGTCGGAAATGAGCTGTTTTTGTCGGCTAATGCGGTAGGCATAGATGCGAAAAATGGAAATAATAATGCTGACCACCACAAGGCCAATCAGCGCAATGAACCACCATTTTTTCCAGAATGGTGTAAGGATCTTAAAACTGAACGCTGCCGTTGAGGTGCTCCAACTACCATCGGGATTCATCACCTCCACCTCAAAACGATAGACACCGGGAGGTAAAAATGGATATTGCGCAATGGTTTGTTGGTTGTTCACCCAATCATTTTCGAGACCCAATAACCGATGTCGGTAGGTTTGTTTGCCTTGTTTTAAAAATGAAATACCAAAATAATCAAAACTTAAACTGTTGTCATTGAAAGGAATATTAGGGTTATCAATCATTTCAATCGGTTTGTTTTTCACCATCACCTGACGCAACAAAACAGGGAGCTGGAACAACGTTCCGGAATTGGTGATATCGTAAAAAACACTTACTCCTCTTTTCGAAAGCACATAAGTTGACATGTCTTTCTGAACAATTTGAATGATTTCTTTGTTGATCAATTCGCTAGTATTCAACTGCCTGTGAAGGAAAATATTTTCCTTTTCGAGTTTTCGTTTCATCACTATTAATCCCTTGTTGGTGCCAACGATAAGGAAATTGTCGGCCACTTCAATTTTGCGGATAGAGTTGGATGGTAGCCCATCCGTCTCGGTAAATTGCCTCAAAGTATCAGGGGTAAGCAAAAGCAATCCATTGCCTCGGGTGCCGATCCACAGCGAGTCGCCCAAGGCTTTCAACGCGATAATACGACCGCCAAACAACGAAGGAGAGCGTTTGCCATAATTGATCAAGGTATCGCCGTCAAAATGAAATAATCCACGGGTTGAGCCTATCCAAACGGCACCACTTCGGGTAGTTTCAATACTTTCGACCCTTTCGACAAAATCTTCTTTTATTTTTTTTGGAACTCCTATCCAAGGGTCGGAATCAATGTAGGAAACGCCGGTAAAGTTGCCAAGCCACAGTTTTTGTTTCACATTGTCGAAAGCAATGGTTTTGATGGCGAATAAATAGCTTTTCTGAGGGTCGTTTGTCGGGTGCTTTAGTTGGCGCAGCTGGTCATTTTCAATGTAAAAAAGGCCGTTATCAATAGCCACCCACAGCCTTTTATTTTTATTGTCAAATGCCATTTGAACAAAAGGCTTTTTGTTGGCCAACTTGAGGTCGTATAAACGAATGCCTTCATTGGTGATGCAGCCCAATTTCCCCGAGGTAAAAGCCATCCAAAGCCGCGACCGCCAATCAACGCCAATATCAACAATTGGTTCATTGGGCAAACCATCGCTGTTTTTATAGAGCCGATGACGCAGGTCGGGAATGTACAAAACGCCACTGTTGAGGGTTGTCAACCAAATGCCCCCTTCGTGATCTTGATAAAAATCAGTGATTGATTCTTGGGTGTACAAATGTTCCTTGGGTTTCAATCGGGCATCAAGCACATACACTCCACCCGAAACCGTGTTGGCCCAAATATCGCCCTTGGCATCCAAGTGCATGCCCGAAATGTATTTTTCACACGAAAAAGAATCAGTAAGAATTTCATTTTTAAAGCTATAAATACTATTGCCATAGGCGAGATAAAAAGTATTGTTGTGAGCTATGGCATTTAAGTTTTTTTTTGATGAAATGTAATTTCGGCTATTGGAAAGCGACACTGTATGCGATATATTGTCTTTATTGAGAACCATGTGGTCGAAAACAATCAAGCTTTCGCCCAGATATGACGCATCACCAAATTCATTGAAGGAGATTGTGACTTCGTGTGGTTGTTTTGGTCTTTCAAGCTCGATTCGCCCTCGGGCATCAACACTAAACGACCCTATGCCATGTAAAAAAATGTGCATTGTTTCTTCTTTGTCAACATAAAACGAATGAAAAACGGTGTAAGTAATTTGTTTTTCTTTAAAAAACTTTAACAATAGATGGTTGTATTGATATGGAAAGATTTGGCCATTTTGAATGTAACCCAGTTTTCCATCATAAGTGTTGAACCATATTCGGTTCAGGTGGTCTTTTCTAAAATAAAAAACAGCATTTTCAGGCAAACCATCCTGCATGTCAAAAGTCACAAACTGGTATCCGTCAAAACGGGCCAAGCCGTGATCAGTTGAAAACCACAGGTATCCCAAATCGTCTTGCGTAACACTGTAAACCTCCGATGAGGGCAGCCCAAAACGCCCGTCGTAGATGCGGTAATAAGGCGTTTGAGCGTTCAAAAGCAAAAAATTTATCAGGGCCAAAATCCCTAAAATGGTTTTTTTCATCGGCTTGGATAAGAAGAACAAATATACGCTACTCTAACACGATTTCAAAGCTAAAAGTTGAAGATCATTTTCATTGGTGGTTACCTAAAAAATTGTTGACAAAACAAATCGGTGCTTTAAGTTGTTAACTACGGGCCTCGGGGCAAAAACATGTATTACCCATTTTTCAAATTTAAGCAACAATGAAACAAAACTGGAACCAACGCTTTTCGTCAGAAGGCTATATCTATGGTGAGTTACCCAACGTTTTTTTAAAAGAACAGCTGATGGCTTTGCCTGCAGGAAAAATTCTTTTTCCGGGCGAGGGCGAGGGGCGCAATGCTGTGTGGGCGGCCTTGCAAGGTTGGCAGGTTGAGGCTGTTGATTACAGCGAAGCAGGAAAAGCAAAGGCTTTGGCTTTGGCTCAGCGCATGGGAACAACTTTGGCTGCCTACCACATAGCCGATTTGAACCATTTTGAATCACAGCATGAACAATACGATGTCATTGCATTGATTTTTGTTCATCTTGCTCCTGCCGAACGCCAACAATTGCATCGAAAACTTATTGATGCACTCAAGCCGGGGGGCTCAATTTTGTTGGAGGCTTTCTCGAAAAAACAATTGGCTTTTAGTTCAGGAGGACCTAAGGATGAAACGATGTTGTATGATTTGGAGATGTTGCAAGATGATTTTTCGGCCCTGCAGATTGTTCTTCTTGAAGAAGAAATAGAATTTTTAGACGAGGGAACGCACCACCGCGGAGAGGCCTCAACACTAAAAATGCTGGCCATGAAACCATAGCCAGCATTTTAAATTATGTCAGTAGAAAACCTTAAAAGCGTTTGTTGCTCTTGCGTTTTCTATCGTTAGAAACAACTTTTGTGTTTTTGCGGGCCGGTTTGGACCAGTTGTCGTCGTCAAATTTTTCACTTTTCTTTTTTCTAAAGCTGCCTCTGTCCTCGCTTTTGGCTTCTCTGTCACCGGCCAGTTCAACACGAACTTCGCTGCGGTTTTTGTTGACATTACCAAAGCTTTCGAGCACCAAATCAACCGATGATGCTTCCACATCAACAAAAGAGTAGTTGTCCATAATGTCAATCCTACCAACGGTTACATCTCTTGAACGGGTAATTTCGTTGATGAGGCCAATGATGTTGTGAGGACCAACTTTGTCTTTGTTTCCCACGCTAAAGAACAGGCGTTTGAAGCCCGATTTGGAACCAAATCCATCTTTCCGTGATGGTTTGCTGTCGCGTGTTTCCCAGCTGGGTCTGTTTTCGCGGCTACCCCTTTCTCTACCGTATTCTTCGCGACGCACCGATTTGGATTCGTCCACGTTCAGGTCGGGGGCATTGCGATAATAATCGAGGAAACGATTGAACTCGAGTGCCACAAAACGTTTAATCAGCTCTTCGCGATCCATCCCTTCGAGTTTGCGATAGATAACGGGCAAGAAGGAGTCAATTTCGTCGTGTTTAAGTTCAACTTTTTCCATTCTTTCAATTTGGTGGTAAAGTTGTTTTTCGCATACTTGCACCCCTGTTGGAATTTTAGCTTTAGCAAACTCACGACCAACCCGGCGTTCGATCAGTTTCATCTTGCCTTTTTCTTTCAGGTTGATGATGCTGATACATACTCCTGTTTTGTCGGCCCTGCCGGTACGTCCACTTCGGTGGATATACACTTCGGGTTCGTCGGGCAGGTTGTAGTTGATCACATGGGTGAGGTCGTTCACATCAAGACCACGGGCAGCCACATCGGTAGCCACCAACATTTGCAGGCTTCCGCTTCTGAAGCGTTTCATCACATGGTCGCGTTGCGATTGCGAAAGATCGCCATGAAGGGAGTCGGCATTGTAACCGTCGCGGATAAGCGAATCGGCAATTTCTTGTGTTTCGATACGGGTTCGGCAAAAAACGATAGCATAAATGCTGGGATTGAAGTCGGCCAATCGTTTGAGAGCGGGATAGCGATCTCTTGCAGCAACCAAATAGTAAATGTGCTTTACGTTGGCTGTTCCGGCATTGCGGTCGCCCACGGTTTTAACTACCGGCTTGTTCATGTATTTGCTCAGGATACGCTCCACTTGGTCGGGCATGGTGGCCGAAAACAACAAAGTGTGTTTTTCCTTGGGCATTTCTTGAAGGATGTTGTCCACATCGTCTTGAAAACCCATGTCGAGCATTTCGTCAGCTTCATCCAACACGGCCCATTTCACGTGGGTGAGTTTGGTTTTTCCGCGACGAATCATATCGTTCATTCGGCCTGGTGTGGCCACGATGATCTGCGGATTGTCGTACAATTGCTTCATTTGCACCTCAATAGATGCGCCACCATAGATGGGGACAATTTTGATGGCAGGCATAAACTTGGCGAAGTTGGTCAGATCGCGCGTGATCTGCATACACAGCTCACGGGTGGGACACAAAATAACGGCTTGTGTTTGACGGAGATTGGCATCAATGTATTGCAACACGGGCAATCCGAAGGCTGCAGTTTTTCCTGTTCCTGTTTGGGCAAGGCCTACCAAATCGGTGGCTTTTTCGAGCAAAGTTGGAATAACAGCTGCCTGAATAGGCATGGGGTCTTTAAATCCGAGAGCTTCCACCGCTTTTTGAAGTTCAGGAATCAGACCAATTTCTTGGAAATTAGGCATAAAATGATTAAAATATTAGGGCGGCAAAGGTACATTTAAATAGCTAACAAAATCATTATCAATGAAAATAATGTTTCTAACAGCCCATTTGCCGCCAAAATTTCTCCACTCTTTTTTAAAAATATCTTACCGCAAATTCTATGTTTTTGCCTTCCGTGTGGAAAAAAGAGGATGTCAATTCCGCTTCAACTCACAGGCTGAATCTTAAAAATGGATCATTTACCGGCTTAAATCATGTTTTATTGCCATCACCATCTCCAAAAAAATGCCGACTTTTGTAACAAATCATAACACTCAAAACATTAAACAAATGAATTATTATATCAGCAAAACCATTGAAGGTACGTTCGATCAGGTGATTGAGCAAGTTACGGATGCCCTGAAAAATATTGGATTCGGAATCATCACAACTATTGATATGCGGGCTACTTTGCGGCAAAAGCTCGATGTTGACTTTAAACCTTACACCATTTTGGGTGCCTGCAACCCCAACTTTGCCCATAAAGCACTTCAAATAGAAGACAAGTTGGGCGTGATTCTGCCGTGCAACGTGCTGGTGATTGACCAAGGCGGTGGCCAAATTGAAGTGGCGGCCATGCACCCGGCCGAAATGATGCGCGGCCTCGACAAGCCTCAACTGAACCAACTGACGCGAGAGGTAAGCCAAAAAATGGAAGAAATGATGCGCGGACTTTAGGAAGAGACGAGCGTCTTGAGCAATGGGGCGACTGAGAGACTGAGGGACTGGGCGACTTGAGCAAAAGGGTGACTGAGAGACGGGGTCAACGGGCGACCGAGGTAACTTCAATGAACGCAAAATCCTGAAAGGCAGATATTTTTATCGAACGAATTTTGAAATGATCACAAAACCCCATAGGGGGGTGCACTTATAAATACCAATTCTCGCACCGGCAACACAAAACAAAAAGCTACAATAGACAGGTGATTAGTGACAGTTTTTGCCCCAACAACGCCCAACGCTCTCGTCTCAAGACGAGACTCAACGCCTAACCCGTAGCAGAATTTCACTTATAGAACAATAATTCCGCAAACGTTTGCGTTTTGAAGTCAGTAACAAAAAATCAGGCGTGATGGAAGCGGAACAGAAAAAATCGAGTAAAGCCGACCTTGAAAATAAACGGCTTATCTTTAGGCAAATAGGGGCTATTCTTGTGCTTTCGATGGTATTTTTGGCCTTCGAGTACCAATCCAACGACCTGAAAAGTATGGGTGCGGTCAACCGTTATTTCGACAACACCACCATTGAATCCATTCCTATTACGGTGCAGCCTCCTAAGTTGATTCCGCCGGCACCACAGCCTGCCACCATCTTGACGACCATTGACAACAGCAGTACTGATGACCAACCCATTGGTTTGGATGCCAGCATTGCCGCCAATGAGCCTGTGCTGCCTGAGTTTCCGACAATGAAACCGGAAGAAAGAGATTCTGATCCTTTGGTGCTTGTTCCCGAGGTGGCACCGGAATATCCGGGTGGCATCCAAGCTTTGATGGCTTTCATCTCATCCAAGATGCGGTATCCGGCCATGGCCCGAGAGAGTAACATTCAGGGCAGGGTGTATGTGAGTTTTATTGTTGAAAAAGATGGTTCAGTAAGCAATATTCAATTGCTGAGAGGTATCGGAGGTGGCTGCGATGAAGAAGCCATAAGAGTAGTAGGCGCGATGCCACAATGGCAACCTGGCCGGCAAAACGGCAGAGCTGTGCGGGTGGCATATAACCTTCCCATTCGATTTAGTCTGAAATAACTGGCGGTAAACTGTAATGTGTTGAGGGGATGTTTTGGGTGTGGGCAAGGCGGCCGTGAAAAAGAAATCACACCTTTTGCAATCAACATTATCCTTAAAACAAAATTTCATTTTATGAAATATACTAATTTATATTTTCTAGCTGTTATTACTTTAGTAATATTTTTTTCCTCTTGCAGCAAAGAGCAACTTAAAAATGAAGCCCAAGTGAATACATCTGATTTACTTCAGACAACAACTGACCCAGAAAGTAAAATCATCGCTTTCAAAGAAAGTGTCGATGCAGTGAGAAACAATCCTGGCCTTAAGGCAGGTAATACGCCTGTTTTGCCAGAGGATGCCGAATGGTTTGTAGAAGCCTTGGCGAATTACACCTATGCCAATGCCGGATTTGAGCGAACCGATCTTGTTATTGACAGTGCTGTTTTTGTTGTTCCAACCTCAGCAGGTAATATTACGCTGGCTGATGTGCAGGTGCTGTATGACGAGGCTATAACAAAACTCTCGGCTCAGCATTCAGCCATCAATTCAGATAGCAAACAATTGGTGTTTGCCGACATCACCTTGCGTGAAGTTGGTGATAATACTGCCACTTTTGCGCTCACTTCGGGTTTTGGAACGAATGAAGAGGAGCAATTGATCAATATTTATTCATGGTATTGGGGCTGGAATCTGGGAAGGTGTGATGGCTCAGGACTTGGTGCACCTCTTGATGCGGCCGACATCATCATGCGCGAAGCCAATCATTTGATTGGCGTTCCTTCCGGAAACTCCTATTACACAGATGTGTCCTATGCCACAATTTGGTATTGGGATGTTCCCTCTAATACAAATCCATACGGCGAATACATGCTGTTTCACGATTTTCAGGCCGGCACTTTAGTTCATAAGTGTTTGTCGCCAGATGAAATTGATTATTATAAACATCGTATAATTGAAATCGGAAACATGAATAAACCGACCGGAAAATCCATTATTAGTTTTTTTGTGGAGGACGCGACAGCTTATGGATCGATTGGAGGTGTTGATACTTGGGATATGTGCCATGTGGTTCAAATAAAATACGCTATTTGGCACACAAGCAGCAATCCGCCTGCTGATTTATAAATTACATTCGTAACAGACGGAGGGGTGAATCTCCCCTCTGTCATTAATATAAAATCCATGAAAAAAGTAATCTTTTATCTTTTATTGGCTTTAAATATGAACCAACCGGCTTTCTCACAGCAAACCTTTGAGAGACTGCTTTCAAATCCCAAAGACGAGACAATCCAGGATATTATTGAAGAAGAGAACGGGAACTTTCTTTTAGCAGGAAGAAATATAATCAATGAAAGTTCAATTATTTCTGGATATATACTTCAATTAGATAGTTTTGGTGACGTTTTGTTCGAATCTACCAGCTTTCCCATTGGTGATTATTCATGGTTCTCTTCTGTATATAAAATTAATGATAGTTACTTTTTATTAGGCACAATAAAAGAAACTATGGATCCATATAATGACATGTTATGGTATTTAAAACTCAATCCGGATTTGCAGGTAGTGGATCAAAAGACTTTCCCCTTACCAATGAATAGATGGTTTTCCTACATCAATTCCATTATTGATTCCGACACCAATTTTGTTTTAACCGGTTATGTTACCAGATATGACACTACATCAAGTGGGGTTGTTTTCCAAAATCACGATGCCTTTTTTTATAAAATAAGTTTGGAGGGCGATTCACTTACATCGCGTTTTTATACCTCCGACATCCCCTGGCACTTTTCGTTTGACATCATCGAAAGCACCGACAAATCAAAATATTATGCCTTTGTGTGTCATTTTCCCGATGACAATTTTGAATATGACAGCCAACGCTTTACCCTGAGCAAAAACTTCGACAGCATTGCCCTTGAGCCAATACCATTCTGGATGTATGACCCTAACTCACCGGTATATCTCAACCAAACAGATATACTCATTAGCGGTAAAGGGCAGGGAGAATATCCTTATCATCATATTATTGCCATACAAAACGAAGCAGGTGAAATCATCAACACCAATCATTTCAAAAAAGAGCCTTACCGCGAACACCCACCCATGAAAAATAGTATAAGCAAATTTGGCGACAATATCTATGTGGGCGGGAATTCGAATTTTGATTACGGAAATCCTTTCTGGAGCAGTCAGGACTCATGGTTTCATTTGGTCAAGGTAAATAGCGACCTATCAATGGTCTGGGAGAAATGGTTTGGTGGTGATGCGTATTATTTCATGTATAACATCCTGGCCACCCGCGATGGCGGCTGCATCATGGTTGGCACCCGCTACGACGACCAAACACAAAATCAGGAGCGGGACATTTACATTGTCAAAGTCAACGGCGATGGCTTAATCGTGTGGGAGCGTGAGATTTCGATGAACGATCGTTTCTCTGTCGTTTATCCAAACCCGGGTCATCAGCTCAACATCCGCCTGGCAGCACAGCATCCAAAGGCATTCCTCAGCCTGTTCGACCAATATGGCCGACTTGCAGTGCAACAGCAACTTCATCAAAGCGAAAGTACTGTTGAAACACGTCATTTGCCCGCCGGTGTTTACCTGTATCAACTCACTGCACCCAACGGCCTGAACGAAAGCGGAAAATGGGTGAAGGAGTAGCGATGGAGGTTGAGGGGATTTAGAAGTTTATATGTTGATACGTTGATTTGTTGATACGTTGATTTGTTGAGGAGTTGAGAGGTTGAGAAGTTTAGGCTGGCGCAAGCCAACAGCAAAGAGCCATCATTACTAGGCACTTTCAAACGCGTCAGCATCAACGCATCAACAAATCAACAAATCAACTTTTCTCAGGGGTTGAATCGTTGAATCGTTGATTTGTTGAGGGGTTTAGTGGTTGAGAGGTTTAGGCTGGCGCAAGCCTTTGCGCTTCCGAAGGCTTTCGGAATGGTGCCTCCTTTGTGGAACTTTGTGTAATAGTTTTTTCAAGTATGAAAGTCTGAAAGTCAGAAGTCGGAGGTCGGAAGGTCAGCTATGAACAAAAAGCCAACAGCCAAGAGCCAAAAACTTAACTTGACTTTTCAAAACACATACCTTACCTTTATCAAAAATAATCAAAAGCTAATCTTTGGCAAATCAAGCTTCATGTGTTATATAACTGATATACAGCTTTTTACCCCCCCCATTTACATCTTTCTTGTTTGGATGGTGCTTGTGTTGTGCGATGCCTGTTGCACAACTCAACAGCAACTCGTTTTGCGCAGCCATTGGCGCAAGCCCCTAAACCAAAAGCCAGCCCGGCCGGGGCCGTTCATTTTTGAGGCTACGGGCCGCCTTGTTTTAAGTGTGGGCAAGGCGGCCGGGGATGAAAACACATCAGAACGAAATTTTTAACCAATTAAATTTGAAATAATGAAATACAAATATGCCTTTGGATTTTTTTTTACTTTTTGGTTGATTGGCTATTCCTTTGGGCAGGTTGATAATACCAATTTTCTAGATGAAAATGAAACAGAGAGCTTCCGTGCTGTGCTTAATGTTGATTCAGTTTCATGGAATATGACCAGAGCAGAGTTGCTTGGTTTGATTACGTTTGAAATGTATTGCAGAAGCAATGATAATTTAACTTACGCTTACCGTTTTATCAATTTAAATCAGCCACAGTACTATATTGATGGACAATTTCGTGAAGATACGGTAATGGGTCAACTATGGTATAAAACTCAATCAAATGTCGAACATTTAATTGTAGATATGTCTCTGGAAGTTGGAGAGTCATTTGAGATTTTTCCAGGAATTTGGAGTACAGTTGAAAGTGTAACTTATCAGGACAACCGGAAAATAATTCAATTTGAGTGGTACTCTTGGATATGGAAAGAAAACCTGTTGTTTATTGAAGGAGTAGGAAGGAATATTGGACTTCTTTTTGATGAACTTGATTATGCAGCTTGTAAGTATGATAATGGCGAATTGGTTTATGTTAATCAAAATACAAATTTGTTTGACGGTTGTGTACTAGATCCGGTAAAGGTTAATGAAAACCACCCTAATGAAACTGTTAATTCAATTTCTTTTACTTACTCAAAGCAGATACTTATCAGACGTACAAACCTAATAATCAGCAAAACAATGTTTACTGTATTTAATATGCTTGGAAACAAAGTTTATGAATACATGCTAAGCGATAATCCTCAGTTTATAAATCTGGATTTTCTAAACAATGGAATCTATGTATTTATGATTTCCGATGAGGACGGGTCAATAAAATATATTAGTAAATTTTCTTTAAACTAACACTTTACTATGAAAAACATAATTCTTCTAATCGGTTTTTTTGTTTTTATCTTTATACAAAGTGTATTTTCCCAAACACAAAACTACTATGATACAATCGCTTGGGTATGGTAAATGATGAGGAATTCTTTGCAAAAGAAGGGGTTGCTTTTTCTATTAAGAATGAGCTAAATAATGCATTAACAACAAATAATGTAATACACTATGAAAAAGCTTTTCCATTTGCCTTTAACAATGAACTTCACAAAGTACATGAAATTCGGCTGGAAAGTAATGGAGATATCACATCTGTTTACAATAGTTTAACCTCTCAATTTCCGGAAAAATTTGATCGCTTAATTAGGATTGAAGAGATTGATACTTCTATGCATGTTTACGATCCTATCGATAATATGTGGGCTTTAACGCTACAGGAACCAGATCGATGGCTATGGCATTTAAAGAAGATTCAAGCTGATTTGGCATGGGATATAACAAAAGGAGATCCAAATATAAGAACAGCAGTAATCGACACAAAGTTTGATATTACACATCCTGACCTTGTATCAAAGATTTCTCCTAATTATGATCCATTTACTCTTGAAGAACATGTTTGTATAAGTTCTGAATCTGATTGGGATAAACATGGAACTACTGTAGCAAGTTTAGTTGCTGCTCAAACAACGGAACAAGGCAATACCATTGAAGGGCAGTTAGCATCAGTCGGATTCAATACTATGATGGTAGCTTATCACACTGATGTTACTCAAGTTTTTCTGCAAAAAGCTTTACATGCCTCTATAATAGAAGGTGTTGATGTAATTGTTTCATGTGCTGGTGGTTCTTTACGATGTTCTCCATTTGATGCTGAAATTGAACGACTTGTAGTTAATGAAATTCTGAATAATGGAACCGTAATTGTTATGCCGGCAGGTAATGGCGCAAATGGAACTTCTTGTGGTGAGGGGACACAACCGTTTTACCCTTTCAATCCAATTTATGACGAAAGGATTATTGTTGTTAGCAGTACTTCGAAAACTGATCATCATCAATATTTCGATAATGGAATTGATTTTACACATAGTCATTTTTCAGCAGTAGATATTTGTGCACCTGGTTATATATTATTTGGAGCAAAAGTTACGTTTTGTGGGGCCCTTGATTGGCCATATTTTGGGAATAATGCTGGCACTTCATTTGCATCGCCAATAGTAGCAGGTGTCTGTGCCTTACTCAAATCAATTAATCCAGATTTTACTCCTGGGGAGATACAGCATTTTATTAAATCTACTGCTGATCCAATTATAGATGAATATTTGTACCCAGGTCTTTTAGGAGCTGGAAGGGTTAATGCTTTCAAAGCAGTTAAATTGGCAGATAGTATAGCAAATGGTTGCTTACCAATTGAAATTACATCTAATGAATTTTGGAACAGTAATCAGGTTGTACTTTGTGGTCTTGTTATTAAATCTGGTAGTACTTTAACAATTAGTTCAGAAGTTAAATTATCAAACGAAAGTAGTATTATTATTGAGCAAAATGCCTCACTTGTTCTTGACGGGGGTACTTTAACAAGTTTGGACAATACATGGCAAGGCATCGAAGTATGGGGCAACACCAACGCCTCACAATACGCCTTGCCCGGACAGCCTTG
>JAEWWJ010000048.1 GCA_023396415.1 Bacteroidota bacterium | reverse complement strand
GTGTCAAGTGGCAGTTCAATAAGTTCTATTCCAAGGCGTTGGCGTAATAATGCCTCCTCCGGAGCTGAAGCCACCAACCAATCAGAAACATGGCCTAGCAAGCCTAAACGTTGTCCCTTTAAGCGGTCGAAGGCTGTTTTTACTTTGATCCATTGAACGAGTTGCTGTTTAAAATCAGAAGCATATTCTGCAATCAGCTGTGCCTGAAAACCATGTTGGGCAGCATACGCCTTTACTTCTGTAGCTGCCGCCCAAGCATTGTTTTCGCTTCCTGCCACAAGCAAGTTGAGGGTGCCGTGTCGCAAAAGCAAAATTGCCTGCTGTTCGGAACCTCCACTGATAAAATAAATGATTGGACAGGTGGTCCGTGAGGGCTCATCTTGGTTGATTTCCACAAAAATTTGTTGCAAATGCCGTGCTGCTTTGGCAATCATTTCTTCGCTCGCTCCCTGAAAGGCTACTATTGCTGAGGCTGTTGTCATCATTTGATCCGATTGAGGTTGAAAGAATGGCCTTTAAAAATTGAACCTCAAAGGTATAAAATCAAAGAATGAAAAACAAAGGCTAAAGCTGATAGCAAAAAGACCAAAGACTCTCGTCTCAAGACGAGACCAATAGCCAAAGACCAAAAGGCCCTCCCGCTATTCCTCCTCTTCCATCGGCTTCAATCCTTCGGAGGTCATGATCCATAGTTTTGATTTGTTTAGGTTGCTGTATAGGCGGTGGCGCATGCTTTCGGATACCACCCATTTTAATTGATTGTCCAATTCAACCATCTGACCTTCGGGAAGATACACCCACATTTCTATGCGTTGGTTACGCAATTTATCGTCTTTTTGAAAACTGAATTGTTTTGCAATGGCAAAGCTGCTGTCTGTTGATTGCCAAATAAAACGCAGATCTTCAGTTCGTTCGCGGGCCTTTTCATAGGTTTTTCCGTTTGCCGATCGGGTTGTAACCAAATAGGGGACTTTCTCATCGGTCGTTCTGAAATACAAAGAAGGCCGGGAATAGATTAGATTGATCTTCTCATCGGAGGAAAGAAAATAGCTTTGATCGAAAAAAGTAATTTCGTTTACTTGATTGGCAATATCTTGATCCAGAGTGTTGATATATAGTATTTTGCCTGATGATGTACTGAAATAAATCGGTTTTTCTTCGTTGCGGAAGGTTTCTTTCGTGTCTATCACGAGGGTTGTTCCGATATAAAACAAACCAACCACACTTGCAATCCATAATCCGGTGGCTACATTGCTCAATCCGGGAATTATAAAGGCCTCGCCGATGAGCAGTCGCAGACCGGCATATACCAGCATCACTAACGGGATGGCAATAAAAGCACCCAAAACCGCCGGGGCGAGAGAAACAGAAAGAGGACCGGCTAGCAATAGTCGGTACAATTGCTCGCCACCTGCCAAAGGAAGCTCCATGCCGGTGAACAAATCCAAATTGTCCCAGCCTAAAAAAGCTGAGCCAGCAATCAGTATCAGCAGCGAACCCAGTACTAAAAAAATCAAGCCGAAAACAACACTCAAAAAACGGGCGATGCCGCGGATGATCTGCATTACCGGATCGTTCATGCGTGAGGCGGCATGACCGGCTTTGCGGCTTGTGCGCTGAAAACCTTCTTTGGCATCGGCGGCGTATTCGTTGATTTTTCCTTTCACCGATTCATACTCCTTCTTGATGCTTTGTTCTATGGTGGCTACATTCACCGGTTCGCCGCGCATCTCAAGCTTTTCGGCGGTTGTATAAGCTTCGGGTACGAAAATCCAAAGGGCGATATAAACAAAAAAACCAACACCCGAGCTGAGGAACAAAATGACGAAAAGTATGCGAATCCACAAGGCATCAATAGCGAAATATGCTGATAGACCCGCGGCTACACCACCAAGTTTTTTATTGTCGGTATCGCGAAACAGCCGTTTACTACGCCTACCGCCGCTCAATGTTTGAGCATCGTCTTCAGTTTCTTTTTGCTCATCGTCCATTTCAAAAGGTTGACCCAATGCGGCAATCACTTCGTTGATGTCGCTGAGGGTAATCACCTGTTTCTGTTCATTTATTTTGCGCTGTAGCAGCTCAGCCACACGGCTTTCGATGTCGGCTACGATATCATCGCTTCCTTGCACTTTGTTGAAATGTAAGCGGATGCTGTCAAAATACTGACTCAGCCGTTGATAGGCATCTTCGTCAATGTTGAAGATCAGTCCGCTGATATTGATTAAGATGGTTTTTTTCATGAATTTTCGGGTTGTTAAACTTCTTTATTGATTAATTGATTTACGGCGGCCACCAAGTCGTTCCAGCCGTTGGTCAGCTCAGAAAACTGAGCTTCTCCTTTTGGAGTGATTTGGTAGTATTTGCGTGGAGGTCCGGTTTTGGATTCGGCCCAACGATAGCTGAGAAGCTCTTCGTTTTTCAGTCGGGTAAGCAGGGGATAAAGGGTGCCTTCAACCACGATAAGTTCTGCTTGTTTAAGCCGATCGAGGATGTCGGAGGCATACACATCGCCACTGCGCGCAATGATGGCGAGTATGCAAAGTTCCAGCACCCCTTTTCGCATTTGTGAGATATTTTTTTCTGTATTCATGGGGCAAAAATACATCTTTTTAGTACTATGCAACACATAGTACTAAAATATTTTATGTCCTCTTTATAACAAGGTAGTTGTAGTATTTGATTGACAGGGGTTGAAGTGGAAAAGGGTAGGGAGTGTTTAGAACCTCATAGGTAACAAAAAAGTTTACACTACTAATATAAACCTTTGTATATTAGTAACATAAACACAAAAATACCTGTAAGGTGATAATCTGAATGGTGAAATAGAAGGTTTGAAGGAGGCGATGGCGTTTTTTAAGGTGAAAGAAGTATTTGTCATTTCGCTGGATCAAAAATACATAGTGACCGTAGAAGGTCTGACAATTCACATCCTAGCTGTTTATGAATTTGTTACTTTAGGATTTCTGACCTTTGTAAATGATAAAACACAAGAATGAATGCTACAACAGCAGGGGCAATCAGTATGCGCACGGGCTATGCCGCCTTCAAGCGGATATTACCGGGCGCCGAAACATCACTTTTTGGTCTTGATAAATACGTGTTTGATAGATGCCTTTTCGGTCAGGCGCTCATCAATATCAAAATTGTTTTTTAATGATTTTATCAAAGGGGTAAGTTTCTCAAAACCGTAATTTCTCGGATCGAAATCAGGTTTTTTCTTGATTAATAGATTCCCTACATCCCCTAAAAATGCCCATCCATCTTCATCGGCAATGTCATTTACTGTGGAAGCTATTAAATTCACAATTTCTTTGTCAATCCGCAGTACTGTATCATGCTCAGCATCATGCGGTTCTTCTTGTTTTTTCTTTCCAGACTTGGCAGCAGGCGTAGGGCCTTTTAATATTTCAAGATAGATGAACTTATCACAAGCCACAATAAATGGATGAGGGGTCTTTTTTTCTCCAAATCCAAACACCTTCATTCCCGACTCACGTAGTCTGATGGCAAGTTTGGTAAAATCGCTATCGCTTGAAACAATACAAAATCCATCCACTTTACCGGTGTATAAAATATCCATTGCGTCAATAATCATTGCAGAATCTGACGAGTTTTTTCCTGTTGTGTAGCCGTATTGCTGCACCGGCGTAATCGCATTCTCTAATAGAACGTTTTTCCAGCCCGCTGTGTTAGGTTTGGTCCAGTCGCCATAAATTCTTTTGAATGTTGGAATACCATACTTTGCAATCTCTTCCATCATGCCTTTCACATTTTTTGATGGCACATTTTCGGCATCAATGATGACGGCCAATTTTAAGTCTCGCTTTGCTTCCAATTGTTGAATTTTTTTGATGGTTTACTTTTGCTTGTAAAGGTAAAGAAAATAGGACTTTGGTAAATGCTGGTTATAGGGGGAATTGCGTGCTGTTTCTCAACAAAAACAATAGATTGTAACAAGTTGTTGTTGCGTAGTATAACCGACATTTACCATAGCCATTCTGGTATTTTATGCTAAGAGGGATGTTTACAAATGATCAATGATTTATGTGTTATATGAAGACCTCACCCACATGATAGTTAATGAACTTACTTCCGGCCAAATACATTCCTTCCGCATACTTTTTGCCGTTGGGCTCAAGCCATTTTGTTTTTTCGCTGTAATTATCGCCTCGAATGACTACAATTGGGTTCTGTAAGCTGGCTGTGGCCTGTGTTTGTGTTGAAAAAGCAACAACTTTGTCTTTTTCAAGCACGCCGCTAATTTCTAAATCCGATTTCATTGCACCTACATATTGGGCTTCGGCACTGCCTCCAACCGGAAGCTTTCCGCGGGTGAAGATGACTTGGCTGGATAATGCAACAGATTGCTTTGATTTATCTACTAAACTGCTAAGGCTGGTTTTGGTATCCTCATCCGAAAAGGTATAATTGCTCGCCAATCTGTAGTTTATGTTCAACTTCACCTTAGCTTGGTTGCTTACATTCCAATCGTCTCCAATTTCTGAGAAGGCATAAATTAAGGAAATATCTGCGATCAAGGCATCATCTAACTCTTGGGATAAATTTTGAGATGTTTTCTGAAAACCTGCCATTTGATTAGAAAAAGCATTCCGCATCCTTATAATAAAACGAATATCCGGTGGGGACAATAGATAAAATACCTGTCATGTCCGTTTCACCAATATTTGGCCCTGTCATCATCTCCCAGCCATCGTAAGTAGCTGTTTTGCTGGCTTCTTCTGCTGAAAATATTTCATAACCCTTGGACTCCATACCGTTTACAAACTCTGTAAATAATTTGTCGGCCTCAGCTTGCAGGGCTTCTTTTTCTAATGTTGATAAACCTACTGCCGCTTTGGCTTTAGCAGCATTTTTGACGGATCTGCCAAACCCTCCTGCTTTTTTTTCGTCAATGGC
This sequence comes from Bacteroidota bacterium, assembly GCA_023396415.1. Taxonomy (GTDB): domain Bacteria; phylum Bacteroidota; class Bacteroidia; order Bacteroidales; family F082; genus JALNZU01. Next base: position 21,005 of record JAEWWJ010000048.1, on the reverse strand, counting down.
TTCTTTGTAAATCTCGAAATTGATTCCAAAGTTGGCTATGTAAAGTTTTTTGGTTCCTTCGTTGAGTTTTTTGGCTTTGAAAGAATCGTCTTTGGGTTTAAAGTCGCCTAATTTTTGTGCATATAAACCTGTAACCGCAGTTATAAAGAGAAGTGCAATCAGTGTACTGATTTTTTTCATAGGGAGTTATTTTTGTTAAATAGATCAGCCAAAAATACTACTATAATGATACGTTCAACATTTGTGATGGGAGTTTTTACCGTAATGGTCTAAAAGTGAAGTGTCAGCTCAAACCCATTTTGTTGTCCTTAGGAGGTTTCCAATAGTTAATTTTCCTACGCATGAACATCGTGTATATGACTGATTAGTAGTCGAAATAAATCAAAATACCATATGGATGAGCAATAAAAAGAAGGAAATTATTTTTCTAAACAAAAGTGATCCTTTTCTTTTTTTAAGAATCTTTGATTAACACCCAAACGACCTTTTTTTTAAGGTGTATTTTCAAGCTAAAAAAAATCGAACAAAAACCAAATTGAAATCATCGTCCTGAAAAATTATTTTATTGCACTCAAAACAGAGTTCTTTGATCTAGGCAAAAACAAATTCAGCACTTTGGCCGCTCAGCAATACGATGTGGACTGAGCAGCTAAAAACCAACATATTCGAAAGTTTTATTCATCTAAAATAATTATACAATAAAAAGAATAAGTATTCAGTTATTGCCCCCCCGCTCGGCGTAGTTTGCAACTACGTCGCAACAATATAAATAAAAACAATAAATTTTTAAGATATTATAATGCGTATGCCTTTATGAAACGCTATTTTGAAAGCAATAAACTAAATAGGAGAGCGATGGTTTAAACCACAATAAACCAGTTTTTATCCCTGGCCGAAATAGCTGTACTTTTGTTCGATGAAATCAGGAATCAAAAATCAACAAGACATACTCGACAAGCTGAGTATCGAAAAGCTCAACGATATGCAGCGAGAAGCCCGTTTGGCAATACATTCTAATGATGATGTGGTGTTGGTTTCGCCAACAGGCACCGGTAAAACGCTCGCTTATTTATTGCCCATCATTTCAGAATTAGACATCACATGTACCGAAGTTCAAGTGCTTATCGTTGTGCCTTCGCGAGAGTTGGCCATTCAAATAGAGCAGGTGATACGCGAAATGGGGGCCGGCATCAAAGCCAATGCGGTGTATGGCGGTCGGTCGTTTGGCAAAGATAAAGTTGACATCAAACACCGGCCTGCCATCCTTATCGGCACCCCGGGCAGAATTGCCGATCACCTGCGCAACGCTACATTTTCTACTGAAAAAATGAATAGAATCGTCCTCGACGAGTTTGATAAATCGTTGGAAGTGGGCTTTGAAACAGAAATGACGGAAATTATTGAACTACTGCCTTCTGTTAAAAAACGCCTTTTAACCTCAGCCACTTTTGCAGTTGATGTACCTGATTTTATTAGATTAAAAGATCCAAAATTTGTTGATTTTGTACAAGAAACACCCTCACAATTGGAATTGAAAACTGTCGTTTCTCCCACCAAAGACAAATTAGAAACGCTGCTGCAACTCATCAGTCATATTGGCAACCATCCCGGAATCATTTTTTGCAATTTCAAAGATACCATACAGGAGGTGAGCGACTTTCTAACTGAACATCAGATCAGTCACGGTTGTTTTTTTGGCGGCATGGAGCAGAAAGACCGCGAACGTGCGCTGATCAAATTCCGAAACGGCACACATCCCATCATCATTGCAACTGATTTAGCAGCAAGGGGTTTGGATGTGCCTGAAATTCAGTTTATTATTCACTATCAACTTCCAAATAGAGCACACGAGTTCGTTCATCGCAACGGACGTACTGCACGTATGTTTAGCGATGGAACGGCTTATCTTTTGAAATGGGAGAAAGAAAATTTGCCTGATTTTGTGCAGAATGCGCAAATCTTGACCCTCAAAGAAGCACCCCTTCCGCCGACATCTCAATGGACTACCGTTTACATTTCCGGTGGCCGCAAAGACAAGATTTCAAAAGGTGATATTGCCGGTCTTTTCTTCAAACAAGGCCAATTGTCGAAAGATGAATTGGGCATTATTGAAATTAAAATGGATTGCGCCTTTGTTTCTGTGGCAGCTTCAAAAGCCGCTCAATTGATTCAACTGCTTGACAACAGCAAACTTAAAAACAAAAAAGTGCGGCTTAGCGTTGTCTAAAGGACTCGAAATTTACAACATCTTCAATCGTCGCCTAAAAGCTCCAGTTGCGGTGAGGAAGGTTCAAGCGGAGGGCCGTGCCAATATAAAATTCGTTGCTGTTGCGCGTGGCAAGGTCGCTTTGTAGATCGCGGAAACGAAGGTCTAAGTCAATAAAAAGGTTATGGCGAAGTTGGTAGCTCAGGAGGGCTTCTGCAATCAATAATTTAGTGCTCACCCCTTGTCCGACGGTGTTGTTATAATCTTGTTCGTAATCGCGATAATCGAGAAAAATGTTGCCGCCCCAGTTGGAGCCGCTGCTGTCAGTTCCATAGTCAGCATAGATGAGGTTGAGGCGTGCGCTGAGTTTTGGCCAGGGCTGAGCGTCTATCCTGATAAGGATTTCACTGAGGTTGGCGCCTAAGGGATGGGCAAGAGCCTGGTTGTAGTGGCTGTAACTGTTCACAGCCCATTGGTCGTATTGATGTGCGTAATGGGCATACATATAAGGTCTTATGCGGTTGTACTCCAATCGAAAATCAAGATTGGAAAGACCAAAAACATCTGTGGCATATAAACCTGCTTGGTAGGCAAATTTATTGGCATGACTGCCATTGGCAGCCCGTAGGTCGTTGATGCGAAATTCATTCAGGGCAAATTGGCTGTATAGTTGCAAGCCTTTGAAGGGCAGATAATTGAGGTTGAGGCCTACCATCACCTTGTCGGCATCGCCCAACTGATGTTCGATAGAGCGGTAAAAGATGATGGGATTGAGGTAGTTGACATCAAATCCACGTCCGTTTTTGTTGTTGTCGTGAAAGGTAACCGACTCAAAAAAACCGACATTAAGGTTTTTGAGCAAGTTGAGACTGAGGTAATGTATGCTGGCGTATTTGGCGGGGTAGGGCCTGGACGCGGTGTTTCCGGCAACATAGCCATAGCGGTCGGTGAGGCGTAGAAAGAGATTCTGGTAGTTGAAACGCCATACTTTGGTGTTGATTTTCAGAAAGAGATAATCGGTGGCGAAGTCGGAAAGCAGCAAAGAGCGGATGCCATTGCCGATATAGTTACGGTCTTGACCAAACTGAATTCTGATGGGTTTTACGGGACTAAAAGTGATGTAGCCGCGGGCTTGAAAGAAATCGAGGCCACCCTGCTTGAAGCTTTTGGTAAGGTGAGCGCCTGGGTATGCGCCCCAAGTTCGTAGAAAGTCCATCTCGTGGGGCGCCACCCGCATCTGGTTTTCGGAGATGAAGCTGTAAAAACCGATCTTTCCCGCAATACTGCCCCTTAGTTCCACTGCACGACTGTTGGTATAAAGCGACATATCTGCTCCGCTGAGGCTACCAGCCCCAAAATGAAAGGCTGGATTGGCGTAGAGTTCAAAGTCGGGCACGTTGACTTGAACCATATTGGCTTTGCTCTTGTAAAAGTGCTTGAGGATGGCTTTTCGGCTGTCGTTTAATTCACCAAGGCCATGGGAGTGGTTGTCGGCACGCAGGTAGTTGAAGTTATAGTTGTCAGCGCTTGATTTCTTGCTGATCAGGCTATCCAAATGAAAGAGCATCTGTGCTGCTTCGACGCGGTTGAAGGGACGAAGGTCGGTATATAGAGCGTTATGCAGCCGACCCGAGCGTACTTCGTAGCGTTGCAGCAAATTTTCAGAATGGCTGTTTAAAGGAAGGTTGGCAGATTGGGGGAAAGCCGTTAGGGTTGTTAGGATGAGAAGGAGGGAGAGGGAGAGTTTCATTGAACTTTGGATATTGGTTTTGATTGTAGAAGTCAAATTTAAGGCCAATGGCCAAAAGCTAACGGCCACCTATCCTAAATATTTGTCGAGGGTTTTGCGGTAGGCGGTGATGGGTTTTACTCCGGTGAGGCGTTCAACGGGTTTGCCTTGGTGAAAAAGCACGAGTGTGGGAATGGATCTGATGCCTAATGTGGCTGCGGTTTTAGGATTTTCATCCACGTTCAGTTTGCCTATCTTGGCTTTGCCTTGGTATTCATCTGCCAGACTACTGAGGGTAGGGGCGATCATTTTGCAGGGACCGCACCAAGGCGCCCAACAGTCAACAAGGATGAGGCCGTTGGCGGTTTGTTTTGCAAAATTGGCATCGGTGAGATGAATTAGTGCTTTGCTTTCGTTTTCAGGATCATAGTTTTTCATCTGCTTGTAGCGCCTGTAGCCATTGAAGATAAAGAGGGCGAGCAAGAGGCTTCCTATGATGATAAGTGCGGTTGACATATTAGTAGTGTGTGTTAAGTTATTGATTTTCGTATTGTTGTATTTCTTCATTGACAAATTCCAAGTTCACTCCGGCTTCGGCAAACATGGCTTCCGATTCGGCTCCGGCGTGGTATTTGCGTTCACAAACCACCCTTTGGATGCCGCAATTGATGATGAGCATGGCGCAGGTGCGGCAGGGTGTCATGCGGCAATAGAGGGTGCTTCCATCCAAGGCGATGCCACGGCGGGCGGCCTGCGTGATGGCGTTTTGTTCGGCATGAACGGTGCGCACGCAATGCTGGGTCACGGAGCCGTCTTCGTGGATCGTTTTCTTGAAAAGATGACCTACATCGTCGCAATGGGCCAGTCCGCGGGGCGATCCCACGTAGCCGGTAACGAGAATTTGACGGTCTTTTACAATCACACAGCCACTTCTGCCGCGGTCGCAGGTGGCGCGGTCGGCCACCGTGTCGGCCAGTTTAAGAAAATAGGCATCCCAGCTTGGACGAAAATGCTGTGGTTTTTCGGGTGTTGACATCTTAGGGTAGTTTTTGAAGTATGGATTCTAATGCGTGCTCTAACTCGTTCACCTTGCCGTTGTTGAGCAGCACATAGTCGGCCATGGCAATGCAGGCCGAAAGGTTTTGGTGGTTGGGGTCGGAGGCTGTCATTTCACGGGCTTCGTTAGCTTTAAATGTTTCAAAATCAACGCTATCAGTCACCGATTGGCGGGCTTTGATGCGGGTATAACGGGTGTGTTGATCGGCATCTACGGCAAGCAAGATAAAGCCGGATTTAAGCCGCAACGAAGCGATTTCTCCGGGAGTACGGATGCTCTCGATGACGCAATCACGACCTAAATGTAAGGCCTTTTCGTAGAGTTGGTCGGTGATATAACTCGGAGCATGTTCGGCTCTGAGGGCATTGGCCACTGCCGTCATGCTGTCGCGATTCACGGGCAAGGAGCGTCTTTGGATTTCTTCGATAAGGAAGGCTCGAACAGAAAAATGAAGGTAGTTTTTCTCCCTAATAAGGTAATCTACTATGGTTCCTTTTCCGGCCCCGAGGGTGCCTGTGATGCCGATGACTTTCATGGGTTGGCGCATTGCTGATGGATGGTGGTGACTAAGGTGAGCTTCTCATAAATGGTTGCTTTCCTTGATGATGTCTTCAATCCATTTGCCGGTTTCTATGGCCTGCCATGTCTGGAGACGTTTGAGCATTTCATCAACCTCGCCGGCCACGATGAGGTTGCCGCAATGCTCGGCCCTAACAAAGCCTTCGGCAACGCCATGATCAAAGAAACGCAACAGATGGTCGAAATAACCGGCGGTATTCAGAAGGCCAAGTGGTTTATCAGAGATACGTAACTGATTAAAGGTGAGTATCTCAGATAGCTCATCCAAAGTTCCCCAACCACCGGGTAATGCAATGAAAGCATCGGACAGCTCCACCATCAGCTCTTTGCGCTCGGCCATGGTTTTCACCGAATGGAGGCTGGTGATACCGTTGTGAACAATCTCTTTACTAATCAAACCGTGGGGCATCACGCCTATCACTTCACCTCCTTTTTGCAAAGCTGCATCGGCGACTACTTTCATCAAACCTACATTTGAGCCTCCATAAACCAAACGAATTCCTTTGGAAGCCAGTGTGCTACCTAAGGTTTCGGCGATATGGCGGTACTCGGGGCGGTTTCCCATGCTGCTTCCGCAAAAAACACAAATACTGCGCATAGTTATTTTTTTGGCAAAGATAGAGGTTTTGAGTTTCGACAATAGCAGCCACAAGCTCATCGCAAAATTGGCGAATTGTTAATGGCTCCCTTTGATAAGTTCAGGGCAAGAATGGGCCGGCGCATACGAGGATCCATTATTAATGCTCAGCTGGTGTCATCAACCCAATAAAATTCTTTCAAATAGTCTTTCTGTTGTAACTGATCGCATAATTCCGTTGTTTTTCGTTGACTGCGCTTGTGTGTAGCATATAAGTTTTGCTTTTGCATTTGAAAGATCAACGCTACAGAATCCAAAGTTTTAGGATCAAGATGGTTCAAGTAGCAAAGTTTAGCTGCTGCCATCATCCGACCGTCGAACAAAAAAACCTCTATATTTGTCCCACAACAAAAATTCTACCCTATGCTCACCGCCTCCGACAGTTATAAACCCCAACATCATCTTCGTATTGTTACCGCTGCCTCACTTTTCGACGGCCACGATGCCGCCATCAACGTCATGCGCCGCATCATTCAGGCCAGCGGCGCCGAAGTCATCCATCTCGGACACAACCGTTCCGTCCACGAGGTAGTGAATACCGCCATCCAAGAAGACGTGCAGGCCATCGCCATCACCTCCTATCAGGGCGGACATATCGAATACTTCAAATATATGTACGACCTCCTTCAGGAAGCCGGCTGCGGACATATCCGTATTTTCGGTGGGGGCGGAGGCGTTATTTTACCTGCCGAGATGGAAGAGCTGCACCAATACGGTATCACCCGCATCTATTCGCCCGACGATGGCCGCGCCATGGGACTGCAGGGCATGATCAATGATCTGCTGCAAAAGTCCGACTTCCCCACCGGATTAACGCCAAGCCTCGACCTTGAAGCCTTGCGTCGAAAAGACATTAAAACCATCGGCCAGCTCATCTCTGCCGCCGAGAACCATCCCGATGGCATCCGCGAATTTCTCGACACCCAAAGCAAACTGCTTAAAAAACGCTCGCCTGTGCTTGGCATCACCGGAACAGGAGGCGCCGGAAAATCGAGCCTTGTGGACGAGATTGTCCGGCGTTTCGTGCACGACCAACAGGGCCTCACCCTCGGTCTGATCTCCGTTGACCCCTCCAAAAGACGCACCGGCGGCGCACTCCTCGGCGACCGTATCCGCATGAACGCCATTGACCATCCAACGGTTTATATGCGCTCGCTCGCCACACGCCAGTCCAACCTCGCTATGTCGAAATACGTGCGCGATGCCGAGACCATCCTACAAATCGCCGGCTTCGACCTCATCATCTTAGAAACCTCCGGCATCGGACAAAGCGATACAGAAATCATTGACCACAGCGATGTTTCACTCTATGTGATGACTCCCGAATATGGCGCCGCCACACAGCTGGAAAAGATTGATATGCTCGACTTTGCCGACCTTATCGCGCTGAATAAATTCGACAAACGCGGTGCCCCCGATGCCTTACGCGATGTGAAGAAACAATACCAGCGCAACCACAAGCGCTTTAACGAAAAGCCCGACGCTATGCCGGTTTTCGGTACCATCGCTTCACAGTTCAACGATCCGGGTGTCAACGCCTTGTATCTTGCCTTGTTGGACAAGGTGAACGAAAAAACCAAGAGCAATTTCCGCACCGGCATGGAACATCCTGATGAAATGTCGGAGAAGATATTTATTATCCCACCCAAAAGGGTACGCTATCTCAGCGAAATAGCTGATAGCGTGAGAAGCTACAACCAATGGGTACACAAGCAAAGTGCCGCCGCCCACCGCTTGCAGTGTCTCGAAGAAACCGCTGCACTGTTGAGCGCTCAGCCCGATAATACAGCAAGTACGCCTGTGCGGCAGCTTATCAGTCAAGAAAAACGCCAGCTCGATCCCCTCACTTTCGACATCATCGAGGGCTGGGATGAGAAGAAAAAACAATACAGCGGTCCGCAATATGTGTATCGCGTTCGCGACAAAGAATTGCGCATTGACACACATGTTAAAACCCTTTCGCACCAACAAATACCCAAGGTGGCTCTGCCGCCTTTCCGCTCTTGGGGAGAGATAGTGCGATGGTCGCTGCAAGAAAATGTCCCCGGTGAGTTTCCTTATGCCGCCGGTGTTTTTCCTTTCAAGCGAGAAGAAGAAGACCCTACCCGTATGTTTGCCGGCGAAGGTGGCCCCGAGCGTACTAACCGTCGTTTTCACTATGTATCGCACGGACTGCCAGCCAAACGACTCTCCACCGCCTTCGACTCGGTTACTTTATATGGCGAAGACCCCCACCGCCGCCCCGACATCTACGGAAAGATAGGCAATGCGGGAGTTTCCATCGCTTGTTTGGATGATGCCAAAAAACTCTATTCCGGCTTCAATCTCGCCGATTCAAAAACCAGCGTCAGCATGACCATCAACGGGCCGGCACCCACCTTGGTTGGATTCTTTATGAATGCCGCCATTGATCAGCAATGTGAGCTGTACATCAAAGCCAACGGCTTGGAAAAAGAAACCAATGCCACCATTGACCGCATCTACGCCGAAAAAGGACTTCCCCGTCCACAATACCAAGGCTATCTGCCTACCGGAAATGATGGCTTAGGCCTTATGTTGCTTGGCATCACCGGCGATCAGGTGCTTCCCGCCGAGGTCTATCAGCGCATCAAAACCGACACCCTGCGCAAAGTGCGCGGAACCGTTCAGGCCGACATCCTAAAGGAAGACCAGGCACAAAACACCTGCATCTTCTCTACCGATTTCTCGCTCAAGCTCATGGGTGATGTGCAAGAATTTTTTATTGACAACGGCGTGCAGAACTTCTATTCAGTTTCCATTTCAGGATACCATATTGCCGAGGCCGGTGCAAATCCCATCAGTCAGCTGGCCTTCACCCTTGCCAATGGCTTCACCTACGTGGAATATTACCTTTCGCGCGGCATGAAAATTGACGACTTCGCGCCAAACCTCTCCTTCTTCTTTTCCAACGGCATTGATCCCGAGTTTGCTGTCATCGGCAGGGTGGCGCGTCTTATCTGGGCCAAAGCCATGAAAAACAAATACGGCGCCAACGAACGTTCACAGAAACTGAAATACCATATCCAAACCTCGGGCCGTTCATTGCATGCACAGGAAATTGACTTCAACGACATCAGAACCACGCTTCAGGCCTTGTACGCCATTTATGACAATTGTAATTCGTTGCATACCAACGCTTATGATGAAGCCATCACCACTCCCACCGAGGAGAGCGTGCGCCGTGCCATGGCCATACAGATGATCATCAACCACGAGTTGGGAATGGCCAAGAACCAGAATCCATTGCAAGGTGCTTTCATCATTGAAGAGCTTACTGACTTGGTAGAGGAAGCTGTGATGGCCGAATTTGATCGCATTACCGAGCGCGGTGGCGTGCTGGGAGCCATGGAAACCATGTACCAGCGCGGTAAGATACAGGAAGAGTCTCTCCATTACGAAACCCTCAAACACACCGGCGAGCTACCCATCATGGGCGTGAATACTTTCCTTTCCAGCAAAGGATCACCCACCGTGACCCCCGGTGAAGTCATCAGGGCTACCCCCGAAGAAAAAGAATACCAAATCACAATGCTCGCCCAACTCCACCAATGCTGGGAAAAGGAAGCCAATGAAAATCTGGTTCTTTTGCGCAAAAAAGCCCTCAACAATGAGAATGTCTTTGAGCTTCTGATGGAAACTACCAAATACGCCTCGATAGGACAAATCACCCGCCTGCTCTTTGAGGTAGGAGGACAGTATAGGAGAAATATGTAGGTTTAATGGTTAATTATTAATGGTTAATGGGCTGGCGTGTGTGGAGAGGATGCAATGCTGGAGCGTATAGTCTCGTCTTGAGACGAGACGTTTAGCGTGACTGTTTAGATGGGTTCTTTGGGTGGAGGTAAATTGATGGTTTTGATTTTAGATTTGAAAATTTTTGAAATTTGACCACAGTCTTTAAACCTCTGACCTTGTTTAATGTTCTTCATAATTCGTAAATCATTCACAATTTGCATGACCTTTGACCTTCTAATCTTTTGAGATTTTGCTGATAGTAGGTTCTTGGTGAAGTTTTGAGACTTCTTTGTGCAATAACTCTGCATTAGTTACCCAAAAGCTATCATACAAAGTTTGCAAAGGATCACGGACTTCGATAGTCGGTGAATTAAAGATTTGATTTACAAAATTTTACGTAAAAGAACACAATCGTAATTCGTAATTCGGAAATCATCCGTAATTGGCATGAGCTTCAACCTTCAACCTTCCGCCCTCTAACCTCCCGACATTTTTTTGTTTGCGCCATTGTTTTTACTATTTTTACTTTTTTAAATGAAGTTATAAACAACGACACCTATTTCACTCAAACATATTTTCAAAGTCCTTCAGTTTAAAGTATGCAACCAAACCAAGCCTTTGACCAACAAATTGAGCTGCTGCATTCCGTGCTGAATGCCTTGAGCGGCAAAATCATTGTTGTTGATGCCCTTGAAAAGGTGATGTACATCAACCCATCACTTTCTGAAGCTTTGCAAGCCGATGGCGATAGTTTGATCGGTAAAAAACTGTCGGAACTCATTGCAAAAAAACATCTGCTAACACCTCACAAAGGCCATGCTGACAAAGCCCTGCACCATCTAACTTTTACCAAGGCCGACGGCAGCGTGTTGTCCGTCGAAATGTCGCGCAGCACTTTGGAAGTGGGCAAGGCGTCTTATCGTTTGTACCAAGAAATACAAGATCGTAACGCAACAATTGCGGGCGAAGAATACCATGAGGCTGTTTTGGCTACCATTCCCGACTTGCTTTATGTGGTCAACGACAATCGCTCGGTTGTAGGTTACCATGCTGCCTTTGAAAATTTTTTAAATACAACCACGGAGGAGCTCATAGGAAAAAAATTTCATGAGTTTCTGCCCGTTGCAGCCGCCAAAATTATAGACGAAGCTCTAGATGAAGCTGACAGTCAAGGCACCTCTTTCGGTAAAATTTATTCCATCGAAAAAGAAACCGACCCCTTATGGTTTGAGCTTTCGGTGCGAAAAAACGAAAGTTTAAGGGAGCACCAATTCACTGTTCTTGCACGCAACATCACCACCTCAAAAAACAACGAAATAGCTCTGGCCCGCAGCGAAATACGTTTTCGCAGCATCATAGAGCAGAGCAACGAAGGAATTGTACTTTGTGCCGACGATGGACGAATCGTCCTTTGGAACAGAAGCCAAAGCGACATCAGTGGTCTCAGCCTGGCGCAGGTTGAAGGTAAGTTTATTTGGGATGTGATGTTCGATCTGGGAACGCCCCAATGGCAAAACCAGCCGGGCAACAGAGAACAGTTGAAACAACGGATTCTGAACATCCTAAGCAAAAAAGACGATCGCTACATCGGCCAGCCCATGGAATCGGAAATAATCAGAAATGATGGCGAAAGACGCATGATTTCAACCACATTGTTTCCGGTGGAATACAGCGACCATTACCTCTTGGGGGCCATCTATCACGACATCACCGACCTCAAAAAATCCGAGCTTACCCTGATTGAAAATCAAGAATATATCCGCACCCTTTATTACGATTCGCCAGTGCCGGTTTTGGTTATCGAAGAGTCGAACCGACTGGTGTTCGATTTAAATAAAGCTGCCCTTGCCGCCTTCGGCTGCCAGCACCGCAGCGATTTGGTGGGCAAATCCATAGAGGAGCTCCTGCCACCTCAAAACGAAGACGATCTTTATTTCAACCGCCAGCAGATTCTTGAAAAACTACAACTGCTTTCCGATACCAACGACAAAACCTTCGATTGTCATTTCAGGTCATTTTCCGGAGACCTTTGGGATGCCAAAGTGCATACTTTTCGACTTTCAATGTACGAAAAAGACCTCGTTCAACTTACTTTGATTGACACCACTGCCCACAACAAAGCCATGCAGGCACTGTTCGAGAGCGAATCGCGCTATAGGGCGGTGGCCGAAAATGCCAATGCCGGAATTGTTATCGTTGACCTAGAAGAACGCATCGTTTATTGCAACGAAACCCTCGCCCGCATGTTGGGGAGCAACAAAGAACAACTCATCGGCAGCCTTTTCAGTGCCTTTGTGCCAGAGGAAACTTATCGCCTCATGGCTGAAAAAACTTTTCAGCGCTTCAACGGCAGCATTGACCAATATGAAGCCGACTTTTTTTACAAAGATGGCAGCCTCAACACCTTTTCCATCTCCGCCTCACCGCTCTTCTCTTCTGCAAGGGAGCTGATAGGCACTGTAGGGGTCATGATTGACATTACACAACAAAAAAGAGCCGCAACAAAACTCATAGAAACCAGCGATCGCCTGCAAGCCATCTTGGCCTCCATGCCGGATATGATTTTTATCCACGACAAAGAGGGCAAATATCTTGATGTTTATATCAACCAGAAACTGTTTCCAAACGAGACTTATCAGCCCAAAAAGGGACAGTATCTGAAAGATATTTTTGATGAAGTGCAAGCCAATCATATCCTTTCGGCCATCCACCAATGCCTGAGGCAACACGAAACGGTGGTCATTTCTTTCGACCTCACCGTGGGCAACCAGGTGAACCATTTCGAGGGACGCCTTAGCCCTATGGGCGATGAAAAAGTGGTTTCGGTAGTCCGCGACACTACCACGCTCCTTACCTTGGAATCGGAACTTATTTTTAACAACAAGCTCATGCGGATGCTCACCATGTTGGCCACACGCTTTATTAACTTGCCACTGAGCGAGATAGAGGTTGAAATCAACAAAGCCTTGGCCGAAATCGGTTCTTTTGCCGGCGTTGACCGGGTGTATATCTTCGACTATGACTGGGAAAACGATTGCATGAACAACACTTTTGAATGGTGTTCCGAAAAAACACCACCCGCCATTGCCGAGCTGCAGAAAGTACCCAACGAGATATTTCCCGATTGGGTGACCGCGCACCGGCAGGGACTGATGACGCATGTGCCTTCTGTGTCGAAACTCCCAGAGGGCGATGCGCTGCGTGAGATTCTGGAGCCGCAAGGCATACAATCGCTCATTACACTGCCGTTTATGGAAGGCAACAATTGCTTGGGTTATGTGGGTTTTGACGCCGTGAAATCGGAACGGGCATTTACCGATTCGGAGCTTTCATTGCTCCGCATTTTTGCTGAGCTGCTTACCAACCTCAAAATCAGGCAAAATACCGATGAGTTGTTGATTCAAAACAAAGAAACACTGCAAAAACAAAATGAACAACTACTGGATCTCAACAATTTGCTGAGGCATCAGAACGAAGAAATTATTGCAAAAAATATCGAACTCGACATCCAAAAAGAAAGAGCGATGGCGAGCGACAGGCTCAAAACGGCTTTCCTTAACAATGTGTCCCACGAGGTACGAACACCACTGAACGGCATCGTGGGTTTTGCGCAGTTTTTGTCAGACGACAGCCTCACGCCCGACGACAAAAAAGATTTTGTTTCGGCCTTAAACATCAGCGTGTCGCGCCTTACCGACACCATCAATGACATTATGGATGTTTCGCTGTTGATGTCGGGAAACATGATTGTTCATCCCGAAAAAGTCAACCTTAAAGCGATAATGGAGGAGGTGTATCGCAAAAACCTTTTTGAAGCCAAAACAAAAAATCTCGAACTTCAAATGCTCACAAACGAGCTGCCAGCCGGTTCGGTGATCATCTCCGATATAGGTATGTTGTCGAAAATTACCAACGAATTGGTTGGAAACGCCATTAAATATACCCAAAAAGGTTTTGTGCGCTTTGGTTTTGAGCTGCAAGAGCATGAAATTGTACTTCGCGTAAGCGACAGCGGAATCGGAATCTCTACCGAAGCCAAAAACAAAATTTTTGAACCTTTTATGCAGGCCGACAACTCAAGCACACGCCAATACGAGGGCAGCGGCTTAGGACTAACCATAGTGAAAGGACTCACCGAGCTCCTCAAAGGAAGCATTGCCCTTGAAAGCTCTGCTGAAAATGGTACCAGCTTCACCATCAATTTGCCCTGCACAGATATGTCCGGGCCTAAAACTATCGTCAACAAAATGATAAAATCCGATAAAGCACCCACCATCCTTATTGCCGAAGATGAGCTGCTGAATGTATTGTATATCAAAAGAATTTTAAGCAATTCGGGCTATAATATCCTCTACGCCCAAAACGGAGAAGAAGCCGTGCGCATGGTTAAAGAACACCCAAGCATCAATTTGGTGCTGATGGATATTAAAATGCCGGTGATGGATGGCCTCGAAGCTACCCGCCAAATCAGACTTTTTGACCAACAATTGCCCATTATTGCAGTTACTGCTTATGCCGCCAACGACGATCGGCATGACTGTATTGCTGCCGGATGCACAGACTACCTCTCTAAACCTTTTACTGCCGATGATCTTACTATTTTGATAAAAAAACAGTATAAATAAAATGGGTATTCTACAACTGGATCAAACTTTGCAGGACCTTTCGTTGTTCCTGTTCAATTATACAGCCCGGCCCGCAAATGGCAGTTTGCAAATTGTTTGGCAAAGCAGTAGCTCCGAAAATGCAGTGAGCAGCACGGATGTTAGCCTTGCAGAGGAATCGCTTTTTCAGCAAATCAATGCCAATGAAGCGGCTTCTTTCAAAGCGTTGCTGCTGCAAGACAAACCTATAGGTCATTGCTGGGAACTGAGTTTTCGAAACAAAAAATCCGAACGCTTCGAGGCCAAAGGAAAAGTAACCTCAAACACCGATGGATGGATTCGTGGCGTGGGAATGATCACTCCTGCCGGCCATCACCTTCATATTTTAGAGCAAAGCCAGTCAAAGCTTAGCTCGCTCAACGAGTTGCACAACCTTATCATCAATTTTTCGACGCTGCTGGTGCAATCACCAACGGCTGAGGTTCCTGACGCTATCAATACTACTTTAAGTCGCTTGGGCGATTATACCCAAGTGGACGGGGTGTAAATTTTTGAGCTGGAAACCTCCACCGATTTGTTGTACAATGTTTATGAGTGGTGCGGCGAGGGCATCAGTCCCGAAATGGACAACCTGCAAGGCCTTCCCTATGAATTGGTACCTCTTTGGAAACAAAAATTTGCCCGCAACGAACATGTTTATATTCCTCGCATTACCGAGATCGGCCCTGAATAACATGCCGAAAAAGAAGTCTTGGAGCCTCAAGGTATCATCTCGCTATTGACGCTACCGATGTTTTATGGCAAAAAGTTTTATGGATTCATTGGCTTCGACAGTGTAAAAAAAGAACGAGAATGGTCGGATGAACATATTGCTTTGTTGCGCTTGGCCGGCGAAATTATTTCGGCCACCATCAACAGGGCCAAGTATGAAGTCGAAATTGTGGAGGCCCGTCGTCTGGCCGAAGAGGCCAACAATGCCAAATCGGAATTTTTGGCCACCATGAGCCATGAAATACGCACACCTATGAATGCCATTCTGGGCTTTTCAGAAATTTTATTATAACGCCCAAAACAAAACCTATATCAACGCGGTGCTCACCAGCGGAAAAACCCTGCTTACACTCATCAATGACATTCTCGACCTCTCAAAAATTGAATCGGGACGCTTGATGCTACAGCCCGAATCGGTGAACATCGCCAATGTTTTTGCCGACATCAGCCAGATTTTTCAAGTCAAGTTGTTGGAGAAAAACCTCTCATTGAACATCGAAATCCCTTCCGATTTGCCCTCACAACTCCTCTTGGACGACACACGCTTGCGACAAATTTTATTCAACCTTATCGGAAATGCCATCAAATTTACCCACACCGGGGGCGTGAACGCCAAAGTATCCTTTGCGAATCACCCCACCGAAAACGATAGCATCAGTCTCAGCATTAGCATCAGCGACACCGGCATCGGGATTCCCGAAAAAGCAATGCCAAAGCTTTTTAACTCCTTTTTTCAAGTCGAAAGCTCCAACATCCGCAAATACGACGGCACAGGTCTTGGCTTGGCCATCTCCAAAAAACTCGTCCTGATGATGGGCGGAACCCTCACCGTTGAAAGCAAGGTGAATGTAGGCTCCACCTTTACACTGAATATCAATAAGGTGGCCATATCAAATGAGCTGCGCGAAAGCAAACCGCAACACCATTGGCAGGACTGCGAAATTCAATTTCAAGGCTCTAAAATTTTGGTGGAGGACGATGTGGACTTTAACAGGCAGTTGGTTAAAAGTTTTTTGAACACCCATAACATTCAAGTGATAGAGGCCGCTAGCGGAAAAGAAGGCGTGGACAAATGCATCAACGAGCTGCCCGACCTTGTGCTGATGGATTTACGAATGCCGGTGATGAGCGGCTATGAAGCCACGGATTTGCTCCGACACCACGAACAAACAAAAGACATTCCTATTGTGGCTTTCACGGCATCGTCAATGGCCCACGATGACGCAAAGATTAAATCACTTTTTGATGATTATGTGCGCAAACCCATCGGCAGAAACGATCTGGTTGACATGCTTACCCAACATTTGCCGTTTGAGGTTATCGGTATGCCTGATACCAAACAACCCGCCGATATTCCAAAACAAAGCATTAGCAATGAACAAATTCAAGGCTTCAAACAGGCCTTCGACGAAAGAAACCTCCAACAAAAACTTGACCAACTGCTTATTTTTATGGACATTGAGCTGCTGGATGGCTTCTTGAACGAAATGGAATTTATCACGCGGCAATTTGCCTTCATGGAAATGATTGATTTGATTCAGCTACTTAAAAAAGACCAACAAAATTTTGACTTCGAGAGCTACCATCACCATTTAAATCAGCTGGTTAATAACATGAAAATGATGTAAAACATCGCTTTTTACAGTAACAAAAAAAAACATCCTCCTGATGAAGAAAGATGCCACCATACTTGCTGTTGACGACAATCCGCGCAACTTGCAACTGTTGTCGAGTTTGCTTATGGCCAACGGATACAAAGTGGTTGTTGCCAACAGCGGCGAAAACGCCTTGAAATATTTGGAATTGAAGCTCCCCGATTTGGTGCTGCTCGATATTATGATGCCGGGAATCAGTGGCTTCGAAGTGCTCGAGATGAAGAAGGCAAACCCGTCAATGGCCGAGATACCTGTCAATTTTTTAACCGCCAAAACCGAACTTGATGACATTGTTCAGGGCTTTGAAGAAGGTGCTGTTGACTATATCACCAAGCCTTTCAGAAGCGAAGAACTTTTGGCCAGGGTTGCTACACACATTGAACTGAAAATGATGCGTAGTCTTTTGGCCGAAAAAAACACCCACCTTCAAACTCTTAATCAAGAGCTGATGCTTTCGCAAGAAACCATCCACAACAACAACGAACGTCTGGCTGCACTAAATGCCGAGAAGGACAAGTTTTTTTCCATCATCTCCCACGATTTGCGCAACCCTTTCAATGGCTGTCTGATGGCCGCCGAAATTTTAGCCACGCGCTTTCAGGATTTATCACAGATCGAGGTCACTTCCTTTGTGGATGCCCTCTACAGCTCGGCCACCAACATAAAAAAACTGCTCGACAACCTGTTGAAATGGACCCAAATTCAAATGGGAACATTGGAAAGCAACATCCAACCCCTATTTGTCAACAAGCACGTTCTGGAAGCCATGACCATGCAACAAGTGGCCGCCGATGAAAAAAACATCACCCTCCGCTTCAACCCCTCCGAAACTTTGAAAGCAGTGGCTGATGCTGATATGCTGGATATGATTTTGCGCAATCTGTTGTCGAATGCCATTAAGTTTACACCTGTAAACGGTTCAGTTGAAATCAGTATTTCCGACACAGCATCCGGAGTTGAAATCAGCGTAAAAGATTCGGGCATCGGCATGAGCAAAGAACTGCTGGCCTGTCTGTTCCGCATCAGCGAAAAGGTGTCGCGACCCGGAACTAAAGGTGAACAAAGCACAGGTATCGGGTTAATTCTCAGCAACGACCTTGCCTTGCGGATGGGTGGCTCACTCAGGGTGAGCAGCACCGTCAACAAAGGAAGTACGTTTGTATTGGCGCTGCGAAAGGCTTAAAGAGGGCTTTTATGTGAAAGTTTGATGGTAGTAAGGCTGAAAGTCAATGGTCTGGACGTTATTTTTAAACCCTCATTTATCTTGAATTTGATTTTCAAATGCTGCCTTTTACAGCTCCTAAGGTTGCGATCGAAAGCTATCAGCTCAAAAGATTTTCGACCATAATAAAGAGCCAAACACATTTTATGGCCCGGATTTTTGTAACTATGCAACGCCTTAGCGGGCCACAACACATAACAACATGAAACCCGGATTGCTCTACCGTTTGCTCAAACAATACGTCCGCCTTGGATTGAAGCTTTTTTATAGGCGCTACCAAGTGCATGGCTTGGAAAATGTGCCACTGAAAGGCCCCGTTATTTTTGCTATCAACCACCAAAATGCCTTCATGGATGCGCTTTTGGTGGCCGTTTCATCGTACCGAAACCCATGGTTTATCACCAGAGCCAGCATCTTTTCGAGCTCAACAGCACGCTTTTGGTTGGGTAAACTCCAAATGTTGCCCATTTATCGCTTTCGCGATGGCCATGCCAATATGAAAAAAAACGACGAAGCCATGGCCCACACCATTGCGCTGTTGCTCAAAAATGAAACCATCCTCATCTTTCCCGAAGGCAACCACGACCGCCATTGGGTTTTGCGCCCTTTGCAAAAAGGCGTTGCCCGAATGGCCTTTGAAGTGGAGCAGCAGTCGGATTTTAAAAGCGGATTGCATATTGTGCCGGTAGGCCTGAACTACGAAGATCATTTGCGCAGCCACAGCGAGGTTTTGGTCGTTTTTGGCCAACCAATCTCCATTCAAAACTACCAAAATCGGTACGCGGAACAACCTGCCAAAGCCAGTCTTCAGCTGATGGATGATCTTAAAATTGCCCTGAAGGCCTTAATGCTGCACGTCAACAAATTTGAGCAGCATGATGTATTGGTAGAAACCATTAAGCGCAGGCCAAAACGCGAAAAAGATCTGTTTGTCCGGTTAAACAACGACAAAACCTACCTCGAACAATTGGAAAAATCGGAAACAATACCTGTTCCTGCCGAAACCCACAAAAAGCCAGTCCGAACAAGCTGTCTGTTAGCTTGGATCTTGTTTGTGCCATGCGTTGTGTTGCACCTTCCGGTGATTCTTATCATCCAAAAACTTACTAAAAAGGTAGTCAAAGATGATCATTGGACCAGTTCGATCAAATTTGTAGCACTGATACTTTTGGCACCCTTTATCTACCTCATAGAGCTGGTTATCGTTGGGTTTTTGGGCTTAAACGTCCTCGGCATCCTATTTTTTGTAGGCTTTTTGTTCCTTAGTGCAGCTTATAGTCAGTGGTTTAGGGAAAGGTTTAAACGAACGAAGCCACTTCAAAACGCAAAAGCTTGAAAGGCTGATATTATTATGGAATAAATGTTGAAATAGTCACCAAACCCCGAAGGGGTGACACAATAAAAAACAGCTCTCGCGCTGGCAACCCAGAACACCAAACGCTCTCGTCTTGAGACGAGACCAAACGCAAATCAAAGAACAAAAATCAAACAACCCGCTCTCGACCTTTGTAAAATTGTATTTTTGACAAAAAAAACATGGCCGCACTTTTTGCCTATTTATTTCTTGCATTGTTCATTTCATTTCTCTGTTCCATCATGGAAGCCGTATTGCTTTCTACGCCGCAATCATACCTCATAGTCAAACATCAAAATGGAAATGTTTGGGCAAAAACCTTCATGGATTTAAAAAGTAATATTGACAAGCCTTTATCTGCCATTTTATCACTCAACACTGTTGCCCACACGGTAGGCGCAGCAGGTGTTGGTGCTCAAGCGGTTAAGGTGTTTGGAGTAGCATCTTTCGGAATTGTATCCGCCGTATTGACCATTTTAATTTTGGTTTTAACCGAAATTATTCCCAAAACCATTGGCGCACAATATTGGAGAAAATTAACCCGAATAACCACTGCTGTTATAAAAGCTATGATCTTCATTACTTATCCTTTGGTGCTTATTTCTGCCGTGATCACGAAAGCGATTTCAAAAAACAAACATGAGCAAACCACAAGCAGAGAGGAAATTGCAGCCCTGGCGAGCATCGGCACCGACGAAGGTGTTTTTTCTGAAAAGGAACATAAAATCATTCAAAACCTACTGAAGCTCAAAAATGTAAAGGTTTCAGAAATCATGACACCAAGAGTTGTTGTGGCCGTTGCTTCTGAAGAGCTTCTTTTAGAACAGTTTTTAAAAAACAAAGACTACCTCAAATTTTCGCGTATTCCCGTTTTTTCAAAAAACGAAGAGAATATTACCGGATATGTGTTCAGACAAACCGTTTTTGAAAAACTTGCCGAAGACCGTTATGAATTGAAACTGAAAGACATAAAACGCGACATCGTTGTAGTGCCCAACACTATAGTACTTTTTAATTTGTGGGAAAAACTCTTAGAAAAAAAAGAGCATATTGCCCTCATTGTGGATGAGTATGGCGGCTTAGATGGCATTGTAACCATGGAAGACATCATTGAAACGCTACTCGGACTAGAAATAGTGGATGAAAAAGATACCATCACCGACATGCAAAAACACGCCAGAGACCGCTGGAAAGAAAGACAAATGAAATACAATAGCTTGAATAAACTGAAAGATGTTTAGCTCTGATAATCGAAGGTCGGTGGGTCAAAGGTCAGAGGTCGGAAAGTCAATTCTTTCAAAGATGGAATCTGTCTTGTCCTGAAATAGGTTTACACAAAAAGTAAACTAAAAACAGGATTATGAGAAAGAAAGTAAATCAATTTCCGGACGACCTTAAATACAAGATTGTTCAGGAGTATTTAGAAAGCTCGATG
>JAEWWJ010000044.1 GCA_023396415.1 Bacteroidota bacterium | reverse complement strand
TCTTTGTCTGTGTATATGTATGGCAAATTGTGTTTCACTCTCAAGGTGTATTCAATTTTTAAGCTAAAATACTGCCTTTTAATACATTAAAATGGCTTTGTTCAATCAATTGCATAATTTGGGTTCATGTCATTACCAATTCCTTGATTTGAAAATCACTACATTTAGGGAGTATCCGCTATTTTGATTCATGATAGTTTTGCTGTCATAATTTTACATAGAAAGCATAATTTGGCATGAAAAAAAATATATTCCTATTAATATTTACTTTGGTGAACGCTTTAAGTTTCGCACAAAATTCAGACACCGCCTCAAACTATTACATGAACACAGCGGATAATTTGTTGTTGAACGACAGCAAATTAGTAGTTGGCGGATACGGCGAAATACATTACAATCAGCCTTTAAACAGCGACTTGCGCATGAATGGCGCTTTGGATGTGCACCGAATGGTGATGCTGTTTGGATATAATTTCAATGAGAAAATACAGTTCGTAACAGAATTGGAATTTGAGCATGTAAAGGAGGTTTACGTTGAGCAAGCCTTTTTGCAATACAAACTCAACAATAACGTGAGTTTCAGAGGCGGCTTGATACTCGTGCCAATGGGCATAATTAACGAATACCACGAACCCACTACCTTTAACGGGGTCGAACGTCCGCTAATAGACAATTATATTGCCCCGACCACCTGGCGTGAAATTGGTTTTGGTGTAACGGGGAATTTCCTCCCTGCTTCGCTCAAATATCAGGCTTATGTAATGAATGGATTTAACGGCTATGATGACGCAGCGCTTATAAGTGGTAAAAATGGTCTGCGGAAAGGCCGCCAAAAAGGCGCAGAATCATATATTAGCTCACCCAACTTTTCTGCTAAAATCGAGTATTATGGTTTGCGGGGTCTCAATATCGGACTTTCAGGCTATTTTGGGAAAACCCAAAGTACTTTATACGATGGTATAGCGAAAAATGATGAGATTGCTCTCGCAATTGCCGACTCCTCGGTTGTTGGTGTAGCAATGCTTGGTTTGGATAGCCGATATAACTTTAAGGGACTCCAATTACGTGGTCAATTCTATTATTCAAAACTTTCTAATTCAGAGCAATACAACGTTTTCACTGCCCAGACCGATGGAACGCTAAACGATGTAGGCAGCGCTATGATTGGATACTACGCTGAGCTTGGATACAATGTTTTTCGGTCACTGAAAACCCAAAAAGAACTCATTCCATTCGTGCGCTATGAATTTTTGAACACTCACCATAGTGTCGAAAATAATATTTCTAAAAATATCGCTTACCGAAAAGAAGCCATAATTACAGGGTTTACCCTAGTCCTGACCAAAGGAGCAGTTGCCAAAGCAGATATGCAATTTATAAAAACAGGCAACGACAATAAATTTGCTAAAACCCTGAACATGGGTGTCGGCGTAATGTTTTAAATCAAAAAAGATGAATTTGAAAAGGATAATTTCGTCGTTGATGTTTGTGATAATAGCAATATTTGCTTATTCACAAACAGATATTGATTATAACCATAAAACATTGGTCAAGGTTTTACACAAAGCAGAAATTCAAGATTTAAAAACACTGAAAGAGGTAGTAATATCAAATTCAACATCATCAATTCTGCCAAACGATGGTAAGTATTTTGAAATTGAAACAGAAAATACCTCTAATTATAAGTACATTTATGTTGGCCGTGTGAACAGCTGTCGTGCCGGCGGCTGCTCCATTTCAAACTACTTATCCCAGGATTTGAGTTCTGAATATTTTGATTACTTCATGCTGTTCGACAAAAGCCTTAGGGTTCAATATGTAAAGGTTTTTAATTATCAAGCCACTCACGGACAAGAAATTACAGCCAAAGGCTGGTTGAAACAGTTTGTCGGTTTTGATGGAAGTAAAGAATTGACGGTAGGAAAAAATATAGATGCCGTTTCCGGTGCAACCATATCTGTGAATGCAATCACTGATGATATATCGTGTAAAACCAAGATATTGAAAGAATTATTGTGATGAACCTCTTTTCCTCTCCTGTATTGAAATCGCAGTAAAACCAATTGTTGCGTATTAATGACTTATCATTCACCCGAATATCTATCGCTGTAAAAAGATAAGGGTAGTTATTAGAGGGGAAGTTGGAGGCGGTTAGGCCTTTGGTCTCGTCTTGAGACGAGAGCTATTGGCATTGGCTTTTCTTAAAGCAACACAATGATGGCTTTTTGCTCTGCAAAGCGTCCGTATCAAATCCGTATCATGCACGTTTGGGAGAAAACCTCGCAAGGGCTTTTCATGGGTTTACAAGAGCTGATGACAGGTGACTAATGCGTATCTGTGAAGCAATCCATATTGAATGATGTTGTTGGCTGACGGAAGTTTCAAGATTTAAGGGGTTTTATAAAATGAAATCTGAGAAGAAAAATTAGAAAAGGTGGATACAATGTTCAATAGGGTTCCATAGCAATTGTACTCGCTCAATTTCAGGTCTTTTCGAAAAGAATATGCTTTAGTGGTTGTAATACCCTATGAAACAAACGAATATCGTTTGTGATTATCTCAGCAGTCCCTTTTAGGCGTTGCTTGAAAACAAAGGATTTACCATAGCTGGTTGTTAAACCTGCCGGAAAATTTACTGTTGCATAGTAAACTCCCTCGTCAGGTATTTCAGAAATATGCGAGATTACTCCTTCGAGCATGCCATATTCCATATAAGGATAATTATCCAATCTGATATTTACTTTTTGACCCGGTTCAACTTTGCCGGCTCCTTCGGCCGGTAGCAGTAGCATTCCTTTTAGCTCTCCATGCGAATCGGGTAATATGGTAAAAACCGTTTCATTAACATTCAGGTTCTGATTTTTTGCCCAATACTTAGTAAAAATACATTTGCCGGCCTGAGGTGTTTTTAGCACATATTTTTGCTCCCAGATTTCCAATTGCGCCTTTAGATTATTGCCGGCTTCAACAAGTGCTGAATACAAACTTTCGTGTTGCTGTTTGTCCAGCATTTCATACTCAGCAATAGTACTTTGCATTTGACTGATTTGTATTTGAATATTAGTCATGTTTGTTCTGATACTCTCAAAGGCCATTTTTCTGCTAAGGTACTGGCTTTGGGCCTTCTCAAGTTCCTGCTCCGGAATCACCCGGTCATCAAATAGTTTTATATAGCGTTTATAGTCTTTAGAGGCTAATTCAAAATCACTTTTTAAGGTGTTAAGTTGCTCATTAGTAAAGTTATACAATGTGCGGTAGTCAATTAATTGGAGCTGTGTTGTATTTATTTTGTTTTTGTAATAGTCTATTTCCTTATAACTTTGATAGGCATGTTGTGCCGATGTAAATGCTGAATAATAAACCTGAAGCTCACCCAACTTACCTACGCTAATAGGAATGTTCCATTCATTCAAGATTTCGTTTGCTTGCCATTGACTAATTCGTGTGTTCAAATGTGTTTTTAGAATTACAATTTCCGAATAGTCGGCAGGGTTTTCTACCAGCCCAAGAACTTGATCTTCATGTACTTTCTGATTATTTATTACAAAAAAAGTATCAATCTTTCCACTTGTTCTGGCCTTTATATCAGCCGGTGGCAGATTTCCGGTAATCTCAATACTTGCATGAATTACATCAGGATATTTAAAAAACCAACTCGCTGTTATAAATAGCGCAATAATGACAAAAAATACCGTGATACCCCAGCTCACAATACTTCCCGGGGTTTTGCCCAGTATCTCGTCAATTTCGCCTGTGCGTATGTCTGGCAGATTTGTTGGCATGGAATATACTATTTTTAACTATTTATTAACGCTTATGAATTTTCGTTCATTTTTTTCAAATCTAATGCTTATTGTTTAGTTTCCAAGTTCTAATTGATTTTTGACCAGTTTGTAATAACTTCCCTTAAGTTTTGTCAATTCATGGTGCGTGCCTTGTTCGATGATACTACCTTTTTCAAGCACTACAATCTGATCTGCATTTTTAACGGTACTTAGCCTGTGGGCAACCACAACAACAGTTCGTCCTTTAAAAAATTCATTCAGATTTTCCATGATCACTTTTTCGTTGTTGGCATCCAGCGCATTAGTAGCTTCATCAAAAAAAATAAATTGAGGGTCTTTATAAACTGCCCTGGCAATTAATATGCGTTGTTTTTGTCCTTGACTAAGTCCAACACCTTCCTGGCCAATCATGGTATTAAAGCCAAGTGGTAGTGTTTCGATATGCTCCAGAATATTGGCCACGCGTGAAGCGTGCAGCAGTTTTGACATATTGAGTTGTTCCTCGCTGATGCTGATGTTTCCGGCGATGGTATCCGAAAAGATATAGCCTTCCTGCATCACTGCACCTACTTTGGAACGCCACATGGACGATGAAAGGTTATCGAGCCTGAAGGGCCCAACCCTGATCTCACCTTCAACAGGCTTGTAAAAGCCTAACAACAGCTTGAGCAAAGTGGTTTTGCCACTGCCTGAAGTGCCAACAATGGCGGTAACCTTATTTTGTGGGATAACCAAATTTACCTTATCAAGCACCAGCGGTGAGCGTGGGCCATCGTATTGATAGGATAGTTCTGATAGTTCAATAGATTGATCTGTATCAAGTTCATGGATTTTTAAATTTTGCTCACTAAGCGGTTCTTCATCATCACGTAAGTGTACTTCGCCCAGACGTTCCAGGCTTATTTTGGCATCCTGTGCCGAGCGGATAAATCCAATCATTTGATCCACAGGCGCGTTCATCATGCCAATGATGTATTGCACAGCCATCATCATACCCAGCGTCATCTCGCCCTGCACCACGGCATAGGCTGCCATAAAGCTGATCAGGATGTTTTTGGTTTGGTTAAAGAATGTTGCCCCGGCCTGCTGATACTGGTTCAGGGCAAGGCTTTTCAGGTTGACGCGAAACAGCCTGGCCTGTATCTTTTCCCATTCCCAGCGTTTTTGCTTTTCGCTGTTGTTAAGCTTGATTTCCTGCATCCCGGTGATCATCTGTATGAGGTTGCTCTGGTTGCCGGCCATCTGTGCAAAGCGTTTAAAATCGAGCTCACGGCGTTTTTTCATAAACAAGATGACCCACAAGGTATAGAGTAAGCTGCCTGCTAAAAACACCATTAAAATACCAATGCTGTAAATGCCCAGCACCACTGCAAAAACTAACAGGTTGACGGCAGCAAACACAATCTGCAGCGACGAAGTGGTTAAAAAGCTCTCGATACGGCTGTGGTCGCCAATGCGTTGCATCAGATCGCCAATCATTTTGCTATCGAAAAAACCCAGTGGCAACTTCATCAGCTTAATCAGGAAATCGCTGATGAGTGATATATTGATGCGCGTGCTGATGTGCAGCAATATCCAGCTGCGAATAAACTCAATGGCTGTTTGGCTGAAAAACAATACCAGTTGTGCGATAAGCACCAGGGTAATGAAATTGAGGTCGCGGGTGTTGATACCCACATCTAC
>JAEWWJ010000018.1 GCA_023396415.1 Bacteroidota bacterium | reverse complement strand
CCTGTCTGACTTGTGTTTTCGACTGCTTTTTGAAATTATTTCATCATCAATGAGAGAAATTAGCTGTCCGAAAACCGATGTTCCAAAAAAATGTGTACTTTTATCCATGTAGTAAAGTTTTTGTGGTGAAAACAAAACTACAAAAAGAGTCCGGAAGATTTAACTATCTTCCGACTCTTATTTTTTATCGGACAACAGTGATTTTTTATCATTCACATAATTTTACTTAATTTCGCTTATTACTAAAGGAAAAGATTTATGCGTTTATTGGGGGGATTGGTGCTGTTATTCAGCTTTTCATTGGGTGCTTTTGCGCAAAATGGTAGGATGTTACTGGTTGGAGGCGGCTCCGAAAAAAATGGTGCTTCAGGATGGAGTGTTCCGGCCTACCGTTGGGCCGTTCAGGGCAAGCGGGTGGCTGCCATCGGAAACAGCACGGGCAGTTTGGCTCCTTACCTCAAGCAATATTGCGGCGCTGCTTTTGCCAAAGAGTTTGGAGTTGCTACTCGCGATAGCGCTGACAGTCAAATCCTTTATGATTCTTTAATGACTTATGACGTGATTTTTTTTCGCGGAGGCGACCAATATGATTATTACAAAGACTACAAAGGAACCCGACTGCAACAAGCCGCTGAAACCCTCTACCAAAACGGCGGAACGTTGGCCGGCACTTCGGCGGGAATGCACATCCTTTCTTCAATAGTTTTTACGGCTAAAAACGGAACCGTTTATCCTACCGAGGCCATCCAAAACCCCAACAATATCTTCATGACTTTGGCGGATGATTTCATGGATTTTTTTCCCGGTTACCTTTTCGATACCCACTTTTCTGAACGCGGACGATTTGCCCGTTTGGTAGGTTTTATGGCCAAGTATGGGTTCGACCATCCTGATCCAATCATTGGTTTGGGCATGGACGACATGACCTGTATGACCGTGGATGAAAACAAAATTGGCACGGTTTACGGCACCGGCTGCGCCAACATTTACACCACCAACTTGCCCTTTCAGCTCAACGGAACGAAACTGCTACATCCCGCGGTGCAGGTCACACAACTGACACAAGGTTGTACCTACGATTTCAATACCCAAAATTTTACCACAGCTCCTTTTACCCTCGACCTCGACACCCAAGCTCTTGAAGAAATAGGAAATTTTGTTGTCTTAGCCTCCGGAGCCAACGGCCTGACTGCCAACCAAAATATGCTCAATGATTTGGTTACCCTAAACGGACAAATCACCGATCCCGTGCTGTTACTCACCGGAAACGAAACTTCTGCCACCGGTTTTAAAAACAAAATCCTTCAATTGGGGGCTGCCGCGGTTGATCTTTTTTTTATGAAAGGCCTTCTGGGTAATGATGCCGCTTTGGCTGAAAAAATTCAATCGGCTAAAAAAATCCTTTTCGTTGGCAACTCCACTGCCGACTTCAATGCTTTTCGCCTTACCACAAACGGCCTGCTGCTGCAAAATAAATTGCTTAGCAACGATATGATTTCTGCTTTTGTAGGCGACGATGCACGCTTTGCCGGCAAAACGGTGGTTGACAATTACTATACCGAATATGCTGCCTACTACGGCGAACTTGAATTCAGCAAAGGCTGGTCATTGCTCAAACACAGCATGGTGATGCCCAATACTTTTTCCAGCACTTCAATGTACGAAAACACCGCTTCTGCTGTGCCATACGCCATGGCTTTAGACACTTTGCGCTATGGTATCTGGCTCACCGATGATAGCTATATGAAAGTACAACCCATCGAAGGCAAAACCACCCTCTGGGGTTATGGCATAGACCCCCTTTTGGTGCTGCGCAACGAAGGCGGAAAAGCCGGATTTGCCATCCAAACAGGCACAGGAAGCAGCTCCGCCAATCCGCGAATGGAAGCTGGTTTTGAACAGCTTAGTTTTAGTCTGACCGACTATTCAACGCCCTATCTGATGGGCAATACACAACCATCGGCGCTCAGCGAAAACAAAGCCGCCAATCAACTCCAACTGTTGTCGAATCCTGTTACCCACCTGCTTCAGGGAGTGGCTCCTTTCAACAATTTTGACTGGATTATTTTTCAATCTAACGGACAAGAAATCAAGCGTGGAACACACCACAGCCAAGGGTTTCAATTGGAAACATCCGAACTCAGGGCAGGGATGCACATCTTTCAAATCAGAGATAAAAAAACCGGAGATGTGCATTCGGTAAAATTCAATAAGCTATAAATTATTCTTTTATGAATCTAAGAACTTCTTTATTGGTATTGTTTGCAACAGGATTGATGCTTTTATTTCAATCCCAATTGTTGGCTCAGGGCAACATGATGATTGTTGGCGGAGGATTGGAAAGCGACAACAAAGAAGTGTTTGATGAAATCATCAGGCTTTCGGGTGGTGCCGATAAGGCAGTTATTTCTGTAATTCCGGCAGCGAGCGGAGTGGCGGCACAAACTTTCGAGTACTTCAAATTTTCGCTGCTGCGCCATGGCATGAAAGCCGAAAACATTCATTTGATTCCCATCGCCCTTGTGGATGACGACAGCACCACCGATGTGAACGAAGCCACTTGGGCCGCCAATGCCACCAACCTTGAACTGGCCGAAAAAGTGAGAAACAGCAACTGCATTTGGTTTTCGGGTGGCGACCAGCTGCGCATTATCCAAAGTCTAATCATGCCCGATGGCAGTCCCAGTCCGGTTTTAGAGGCCGTTTGGGAAGTTTACAATGCCGGAGGTCTTATTGGAGGCACAAGTGCCGGCGCAGCCATCATGAGCGACCCGATGATCGGTAGCGGAACAAGCATGGGAGCCCTTCGCTATGGCGCACAAGTAAGCAACCGAGGTGAAGACAATCCCGATGCCAAAGGTGTTCTGTTGACACAAGGTCTTGGTTTCTTTTCGCCTGGAATTGTAGATCAGCACTTTCATGCCAGAGCACGCATTGGCCGATTGATCACTGCCATGAATTACACCCAACAATCACTTGCCTTTGGCATTGACGAAAACACTGCTTTGGTGTATTACGGACGTGAATTTATGCTGAAAGTAGCTGGTGCAGCAGGAGTTACGGTTTTAGATGCCACCAATGCGAGATTCGGTAAAGCAGCCGGTTTTGACACCACCAAGGGTTTATTGGTGCATTACCTTCAAAGCGGTGATGCTTATCTTATGATAGGACGACTGGTAGTTCCTGCGGCAGATAAAAATATTTTGAACGAGCGCGCCTCCGACAGTGAGGAATCTAACTTTTCGGGAGGGGTTTTTGCATCGGAAGAAGAAAATTTCCCGGTGCTACTGACCGAAAAACTGATGCGCAACAAAAACATTGAAAACGTAAAAAGCTTGAACTTTTTCGACAACAGCCACGCTTTTTTACTCACGCTGAGCAAGCAGCCCGAAAGCAAGGCTTTTTTTAAACGAAAAGAAGACAGATCAATCAGTTACACCGTTGTTGGTGTTCGCTTAGACATAGCTCCTGTGGCTCTTGTCATTCAACCTATGAAATAGTTTAATTAATAATAAAAGTGCACAAAATGAAAAAAAATGTACT
>JAEWWJ010000088.1 GCA_023396415.1 Bacteroidota bacterium | reverse complement strand
GTGGCTGCATCAAATAGTTCGTCATTAGCCAGTGTTTTACCTTGGTGAAGCATAAATGATGTGTTGAGGCTAAGCGACGATTTTAAAGCATGAACATATTTGCTTGACCTCAACCGCAGATGGTGTGAATAAGAAGTATTGGGCATTTGCCGCGCGACAACAACAAACGAACCATCATTTTGAAGCTGTGTTGCGTAGGTAAGATCCATCTGACGTTGGGTAAAAATATACGATAAGGTATTGAAAAAGGCGATGATGGCATCGCGGTAAGAAATGGAAGCAGATGCCAGGTGTTGGTTGGAATGTTGCATAAAAACATCCGTTTTGATGATTTCACGGTAGTTTTTCATAATATATGAGGCGTAAAAATTGTCAGGATCACTCATTCGTTCAAGATAATACCACGAGGCGCTCACCTCCCAAAAGCCGCCAAAAGAATAATTTAAACTCAATTTAGGGGCTTGAAGAAGCTTGATGGAAGTTTGCGACTGGCTCTTGTTAATTTCCTTTAAATGAAGCTGTTGCCTGTTAAAAGGCCAATCCAGAGAAAACCGGAATCCTTTGTGTTTGTATTGCAAAGCCGGGATCAAATAGATTTGATATTGCCTAACTTCCAAATTGTTTTTAAATAAAGCTCCTGCCTCAGATAATGACAGGCCATCACTTATGCTCAAATTTGTCCGTAGCGACTGCATACGCATCGAAAATCCTGCTCGTAATGACAAATCCCATCGTTTCCGGCGAAAAGTGCTGCCTAAGTAATGGTCAGCAAAAAAGCGTTCGAGTGTAGCGGTCTGAAATGATAACGCATAAGGAATGTCATCATTTACATTTGCATCAAACTGTCCGGGATTCACTGACAATTCTTGTGGCCCTTTGTCGTATTGCAGAAGTGACTGAAATTCGATCAGAGCTTTCCCCGATTTAAAAATCGAGTTCAAGGTATTCGAAAAACTGTTGAAAGGAACAGAGGTAAACTGATTCACCGTATCACCGGAATTGAGCATCCTGTCGTGAAGAGCCTCCTGCTGCAGTGTGAATCGGGTTTTATTTCGTAAATAATTCCGAATGGTATTTCGGTTGATGTCGAAATTCCCTTGCCAATAACGATGGTTTTGTTTGCTGTTTGAATTTTCTTTCAGGCTTATTGTATCGTCAGGCAGATAAAAAGTGTATTCCTTTAAGCTTTGGTTTTTACGTATATCATCTACAAAATAGATGTTTGCACGCAATTGTAAATCTTTCTTTAAAGGCACCAGGATGTTTAAATTCGCCAAGTGAATTTGGTTGTCGAGGGCTCTTTTCGGATCAATTGTGCCATATAGTGCATTGTCGGAACCATCAAACAATTGAATCGTTTCAGAAGGGCGCGTAGGAAACACTGCCCGATCATCTTGAATCAGTTGCTGAAGCTGTTTCGACACATCATCTCCGGTATTGTTGGTTTGATACGAGGCCAAAAACTGCAATCCGGTAGAAAGCAGCATAGGTGTAAAGTTGATGTCCCATAACAGAGGTTCTATTCCGAAACCAACTTTACCGCTTCCTGTGTAAGCCACATTCTTTTTCAATCTGAGGTTGAGCGCAGCTTGTGGCGAATAAACAACATCTTCGAGTATGCGCACCGGCTGATGTTTTTCGAACACCTCCACTGTTGAAATGGCCTCGTGAGGCAAATTGCTGCTGATTACAGCATAACGGCCATCGGTCAGATCAAGTCCTTCAACGTAAAATTTGTTGATAGGCAAGCCTTGGTAAAGTATTTTCCCGCTTTCTTCAACCTCGATGCCGGGTAGTTTTTTCAAGACGTCTTCAATTGTTAGGTCTTCGCGTCCTTTGAACTGTTCAACCAAATAGCTTAACGTATCGCCTCTTTGATCAATGGGTTTTGCCTTCACGGTGATGGTTTCCAATAATTTGGTATCATGCTTTAACACAAAATCAAGTTGACGGCTCTGGCTGGGTATTGTCAATTTAATGCGCTCATAGTGTATTGAACTTAGCAGCAAATCGAGGCTGTCGCTGCTCACATCAACCGAAATGGAATACCTGCCATTGGCATCTGAAATAGAAAAAGCCTTTACAATTCCGCTGTGTTTTTGGTAAATCAAGACGTTGATATCCTGCACCGGCTGGTGGGTAGAATCTGTTATCCTTCCGGAAATAACGATCTGCGAAAACGACGGCAGATGAATTGTAAATAAAATCAATATCCCATAAAGCAGCTTCCATTTTGCCATACAATTCCGGTTTTAAAACTCGATGGGATTGTTCTTTTTCATCATATTTCTGGCAGCAGCTTGCTGCGTTTCGCTTGAAGCACCTGCCGATTTGGCCCTGTTGATGATGTCCAGCCTGAAATTTTCTTCGGCCTTCAAGAAATTATTTCGTGTTGTGTGAACCCACCCCATATCCGGAAATTCAATCGGTTTGCTCTCATCGTAGCGCTCTATTTTAACCATGTCAAACGAATAATGCTTTTGGTCATCATATAATCTGATGATCAAGCCCGGCAAGCCGCGGAATTTATATGGCCCATCATTCAAAGGGATGTCGGTGGTGTACCATGCCACCCAATGTCTGCCTCCGTAGTCAGCAAAAGCGCAATGTGCCACATAACCTCCAATCGTATCCACTTGATTACTTAATTTCCAATTAAAAACATCAAAAGATTCATCATATTGAAAAAACCCGGGCATCATTTTATCGGTGTAGGTGTAACTGCCCGCCGGATAATTTTTATAAATCGCATAGGTATAACGGGTTTTGAAATTTCCTATCTCGGGCCCATTTAAAAACCCATCC
The DNA here is from genome assembly GCA_023396415.1 of Bacteroidota bacterium. GTDB lineage: Bacteria > Bacteroidota > Bacteroidia > Bacteroidales > F082 > JALNZU01. The sequence continues at coordinate 5,764 of JAEWWJ010000088.1, read as the reverse complement.
AATCTACCTTCCTGTTCAGCCTTTCGTCCGATGGAACAAAATTGATAAAAATTTTTGCTTTGGAACATACTTATTTTTTTTCCTACCAGCAAAATCATCTCCTCTCGTCTTGTTTTTTCTAAATTGTTTGTGTCTTGTTTCCATGCCATAGCATAAGTTATACTAAGATTTGCTTTATCCAATACCGTAGTAGGTAAATCAAAAAACTGGGCAAACGAGTGAAATGAAATTATTAGTACAAAATAAACTACTGTTACTATTTTAATTGTAATATGTTTTTGCATAATGAAATTGTAATATTTAAAAAACTTCAGTAATACTTAAATGTTGAATAATACTTCTAAATAATAGGATTTGTTTTGCCGTGAGGTAGAATACTTCTGCACTGAAAAGATCAGTGCAGAAGTAATAAAACTATTTTTAATCCTCAATTGGAGGGCAATAAATTTCATCCCAGATGACATAGTCATAGGCATCGCAGACCAAACATCTATGACCACAGAACCACTTCCAAACACAGGGTTGTTCAGCTGCATCAATCACTTTAGGTATCGCAGCCATTACAAACAAAACAGCAATAATTGCTAATATATTTTTCATTGTGATTTACTATTAAATTTTAAATTCTTTCTTTTAATAAATTTTTTCATAGGCCTCTTCGCATTAGTCTCATGCAAAGCGGCAAACTCGATCGAACTTATTCTTCCCCAGCCAAAAGATATACTTTGTGGTGCAATAAGGCATAAATTGTATTTCAAATAAAAGTGTGCAGTAAAACTCATGACAAAAACCTGTAATAAAGCCTTCTGCCCGAGCTGAACCAACTTGCCTCTGCTCCGGGGGGGGTAAAACCACGTTGTTGAGGATTGAACAACAAGCTTATCATGCGTGTAAGTTTTAAAGCGCTCCTCTGAACGATTGCGGGTAGAAAAGTATTAAAAAAGCGGCTTGTTTTCATAAGCTTTTCTTTGAGGGTCTAAAGATATGAACAACATGGTTAAAAGTCAACTGAAAATCAACAATTATTTTTTGATAAGTCCGGTTAAAAAACTCAAATGGTCTAAACTACTGACCTACAACAAAGGTCACTATCCGCGATACGCCAGTGCAACAAGTCATTATCATTTCAGCTCTCCCCACGAAAAAGTCCTTTCAACAACTGCATAAGCGCCAAAAACGCCTTGTGCATTTGTCAGCATTTTGGCCAAGACCAATTGAGTTTTTTCTTTCTTTATTATATTAATACCATTAGCAGCCAAAAAAGCTTCAAAAAAATCGACTTATTTTCACTTTTTTTGAAAGTGTTTTTTAAGTAGTTGATATGTAATGTGTTAAAGACGGCTTAAAAATTCAGTTTTTTATCTGAATTCTTCATTGATTTTTAAAAGTGCCGAACCGTGTGCCAGAAATTGAATCACAGCCTTATTTCATTTTGTTGGACTGTTATAAAGGCACAATCGCTATAATTGATGCTTCTCCGAACAACATTGACGTAAAATTTTGAAAAACCCACATTTGGTTTGCACAGAATCTTAAAACCTATAACTTTGAGGTGAAATTCTGTGGGCAAAGGTTGGCAGTGAAAAAGAATCAAAAAGCGGATGAAAAAGAAATAATTAATACCAGAGTGAATTATAGATGAATCCAAAAGCTGTAATGGTATAATGCCGATGGATATGCGTTTCAAAAATGTAAAGATGATCTTAAAAAACAAAAACGCCTGACGAATTATTCATCAGGCGTTCTTACTAAATTTCGTTAAAAATGAAACTACATTTTTCTGATTTTAATGTTTCTGTACCAAACATCATCGCCATGATCCTGCAGGCCGATGAAGCTTTTGGGCAAAAAGCTGTGTAGCGTCATGTTTATAAGGTAAAACAAATCCTACCTCACCACCAGCTTCTCCACCATCCATCCTTCTCCATCCCAGAGCCTTACTAAATACAAACCCTTGAATAAGTCTGCGGTTTCTATTTTATGAAAGTAGCTTGTAGGCTGTGCCTTGTACAGCTGCCTGCCTGAAGAGCTGTATAGCTCAACTCTTGCCTTTTCAAGCACTATGTTTTCAGGTAGTTGCAGCCATGTCACTGTGGTGGCTGGGTTGGGGAAAATGGAAATATCCGATGATCTTTCTTCAGCCGGATTTTCATCTAACGAAACTGTGCCATCCGGTTTTAATTTTATCACGAGCAAATTCATTAAAGGTGCCTGGTTGGGATAAGTTTTAAATCCTGATAATATCACCCCCCCATCAGAAGTAGCAGTTACACAATTTACATGATAATAGGCATCCCCTCCAAAATGTTTTTCCCAAATGATATTGAGTTCTGTGTCCAATTTGTTTACGCGTATCCAGGATGGTTCCTGCTGGAATGGCCATTGCATCCCTTTCAGGTTTTTTATGCCTCCAGCATAAATATATCCAAAATCACTTATACTTATTGCTCGGTTAGGAGCAGGATAATCAGGCATTATACCATCTCCAAAAAGAAGATGTATGGAAGGTTCCAGATTAAGATTCGTTCTGACTAGAGTTGACTTGCCAAAATCGCCATTTTTAGTTTTATTTGTATCAATAGCAATAACAGTTCCCCCTATTTCTATAAGGCTATCTGCAGGGAAATATAAGCCGGTGAAATGTAGTTGTGAATCAGTATAATTTGACACAGTCCCGCTACTGAGTCCGTTTATGTAAGGAATCGCTGTGTTTTCAATGTGTTGCAGGTTAGAGTCAAGCTGCATTAGATAGGCTATTTGACCAGGGATGCCAGCTCCATTTACAGCTATGCCATATCGCAAAGGACTTTCATCAATTTCAACAATGTCTGAAAAAAATTGCGGCCCTTCTATTTCATAATAATTATAGTCATGCATGCCCTGGGTCATTAACAGCCTTACAATTCCAATATTGAACTTATTCGAAATACTGTCCCTGTATGATCCACCTATCACAACAAAATTATCACTGTCCAGCAACGATTTCATAATCTCAAACTTCAATGGCAGTTGAATAATGTTTCTTTCCAGAATTTCAAAATTCTCATTAAACTTCACAATATATCCATACCTAATATCTGAAGAAACCTCATCAAAGTAAATCCCAACAGCAATATACTCACCATCTCTTTCGGGTAAATCATGAATGTCAGTAATTATCATCGATGAGTCAATAGTTGCCAAATTTAATTCCAACAGCAGTTCACCTGATGGAGAAAGCTTGATCAGTTTGCTGGTTTTGTATTTTGAGTTAAAGTAGTCGAATCTATTCGAGACAATAATATAATCACCATCTTTGGTTTCAATGAGATCGAATGCCTGCAAGGCATACTTGTCATTCTTTTCAAAAACAAAACCATTTTGACATAGTACGTTCTTATTTGTAAAGGCAGTAAAGATTATTATTAAAAGTAATTTTAAAATGACCATTTGGATGTAGTATTAAGTTTATCACAAAATGATGCAACCGGCATATAAATCTGCTGGTTGCAAAAAAATGACAATATTTTACAATTCATTCGGTGGCGATCCAGAGACATGAGGAATTCCATAATTTATTGACAATATGTGTGTTGGATAACTTTGGTAGTTAAACATAAAAAATGTGCCATTTACATAGTAGTTAATCAAGGTTTTTCCAGAAGGTTTTAACTGTTGCCCAAACGCCAAAATATTAGGGAAATAGTAGTTCATGTCATCAGGTGTCAAGCAGGGATATTGATAATTAGGATTCCAATCATTTATGGGGATATCGCTATGGAATAATAAATAACCAGATGGACTATTTCCATCAGGATGATCTATGGCATAAACACTTTTTGTCAACTCATCCGTCCAGTACACCCTGCCCGGACCTGGCACAGGAACTACAATATTAGCTGCAAATGTTAGTTTTTTGGCCGCATCCAACCCAATATTCTGGCCTTCATAAGAACCACAACGACCTAATTCCCAGCCCCAATACCACCAGTGCCCTTCACTGAAAGGATAGCCCCAACTTAAGCCAGGATTGTAGCCCATCAAAGATACAGCCATAATTTCTACCTCTTCATCAGATTGGCTTGTAATGTTTATACTTACCAGATTAAGCGTTTTGTCTGTTGTTTCAATTTTCTGGTATCTTGCTGACAAAAAGTCGGTGACCTCATAAAAGGCATTTGAAAAATCATCCAAAGCTATCTGACCATTGATCAATGGGAGAATAAAGTTTAGAGTATCGGTTGCCAAAAGCTCATAATCCATTTTAGCATCAGCATACATAAAATTCAAAGTAGCCGAAAGATGCCAACGCGCATCCTCAAGCGAGAGCATCTCGCTGGTTTTATGAGGGTTGTCCATCTTTTGCTTGAATTCAAGCAAGTATAAATCCATTTCTGATAGCAATTGAGTTTCATTGACTGAATCTGGCATTTTCGTTTCCTGAAATTGTTTTTTACAGGAAAACATTGTTAAGAATAACAACGCCAATGATAAGTTGAATATTTGATATTTCATATAAAATAGGGTAATTAAATGTTAGAAAATAAGGTTTCGGGATTTGGTTGATCTCCTAAACCGCCTGAATTTCACAAACGGCCGCCACCCCCCTGCGCTTTGCGCCGACAAGGATGGCGTTTGATCGATCGAACTTATTCTTCCCCAGCCAAAAGATATACTTTGTGGTGCAATACGGCACAAATTGTCTTTCAAATAAAAGTATGCAGTAAAACTCATGACAAAAACCTGTAATAAAGCCTTCTGCCCGGGCTGAACCAACTTGCCTTTGCAGGGGGGGATAAAACCACGTTGTTGAGGATAGAACAACAAGCTTATCATGCGTGTAAGTTTTAAAGCGCTCCTCTGAACGATTGCGGGTAGAAAAGTATTAAAAAAGCGGCTTGTTTTCATAAGCTTTTCTTTGAGGGGCTAAAGATCTGAACAACATGGATAAAAGTCAACTGAAAATCAACAATTATTTTTTGATAAGTCCGGTTAAAAAACTCAAATGGTCTAAACCTACTGACCTACAACAAAGGTCACTATCCGCGATACGCCAGTGCAACAATATTGCTGGTTGGGCAACAGTGAAAAGTACAAGAAGTGTCTATCTATTTCAACTCTCCCCACGAAAAAGTCCTTTCAACAACTGCATAAGCGCCAAAAACGCCTTGTGCGTTTGTTAGATTGGTTGGGACGATAACATATTGAGCAAAAGGATCAACACGTTTAAATTGTCTCTTTCGCACAAGATATTAAAATGAAAACTTCAAACTAAGAAGAAATTGTGATGGCCGTAAGGATTGCGAATGTGATACAACCGTAAACTGATAGCTATAATTTTCAATAAAAACATCGCTGTTCAAGATATTATTCCAGCGGGCTTCAATATTGAAGCGGGATTTCGGAAACTTATAACGGTATATCAGATCTACAAAATTATAACCGTTTTGACGGTACCTGAAATACTCCAGATTCAGATTCAACGTTTGATTGTCTTTCGGGAAAACGTTAATTGAAAAAAAATGCTTGTTTATCCGGGTTTGGTTACGCAAATCACTGTTAATGGTTGACCGCATGACATTGAATTGCATTTTATAATTGAAATTGAGCCATGTTGTTGTTTGATAATAGATTTCCGGACTCAAGCTATATTGCATGGTGGCTGCATCAAATAGTTCGTCATTAGCCAGTGTTTTACCTTGGTGAAGCATAAATGATGTGTTGAGGCTAAGCGACGATTTTAAAGCATGAACATATTTGCTTGACCTCAACCGCAGATGGTGTG
>JAEWWJ010000075.1 GCA_023396415.1 Bacteroidota bacterium | reverse complement strand
ACATTGTAGTCCAACAGGTTACTGCTTTGATGATATCCATGATCTGCACATAAAAGGATTTGTTGCTGGCGCATGCCAAATACCAAAACTGTTTTAGAATCAAAAGCCGCGCCGGGTCGATTCCTTTCCGGATGCTGAAAGCAGCAGGAAAACATCCGTGTAAATCCGTGTACATCCGTGGATAAATATCATCGGTGGTAGATCAGGGTTGATTCGTTGATTTGTTGATTTGTTGATTTGAAAATTTGGGGATTTGAAGATTTGTCCCACAATTTTCAAATTAGAAATTTTCAAATCCCAAATTGATAGCCAAAATCCAAAAATTTTCCCTGTTTTGAAAGCTTCTAAATTACACCTTGCACTTGTTTTGAAGCATACATGATGCTTATATTTGATTCACATAAAGCAGCTGTAAATAAACAAATTGCAGACTAAACAATTAGAGATGTATATGATTAATAAACAACTATTTACCCACCCCCTGCACGCCACAAGTTTCTTCAAGGCTATCTTCAAACGCTTTGGAAATGCCATAGGTTTTGCGGGTCTTTCATGTGTGTGTGGATTGGTCACCTTCAAAAACAAACATATTTTCTTTTTAGGGAAGAATAAATTCGATAAGCGTGGGCTGTCTGTTTGAGCCCAACAGACAGTCCAAAGCCGGTTGCTCTAAATGTAAAACTTGTTTAATAATAATTCGATTACGATGAAAAATCATAAATTTTTATTGGTCTTGTTTGTTCCTGTTGCTTTGCTGGCATTTAAACTTTCAGCTATTGGTCTTCAAAGCGATGACGGGGAGCAATTACAATGTTCTCAATACGGTACTGTTGAAGTGAATTACAATGGCAATCAAGGTTGCCCGTATGCTTTTGATTTCAACTCACTGGTTAATAGCAGTTGTATATTGGAGGATATTGATTTGGATAGAAATACCCCTGGAATTCAGCATTACAAAGAAACCTTTTCATGCACAACCTAGACAAACGGAGATGATGGCATCATACATATGCAACCCAAAAGCGGATACGGTGGCCAGGGTTTCACTGTTTCAAATGATGTAATTTTATATTTTACGAACAATACAACTGAATCACCAACCTGGACGATGTATGTGAATTATTATGGAGGGCCATATCCGGCACCCTGTTATAAATAATTTACCGACCTGTCAGATGTAAATTCTGACAGGTCGGTGTTTTAATCTCTAATAATCAGAATCACATGAAAAAAATTATATATTACCTACTTATTTCTCAGATAATTATCTTTGGGAATGGCATTAGCGCCCAGCAAAACCTTGCAATAAGCTTTGCAGGACATTATTATGGAGAGGCAGTGAGGTTAGACAGCATATTGATCAGAAACATAACCAAAGGCTGTGACACCACCCTTTACAATCCGGATACGATTTTAGTTTTGGATTATGCAGTGGGATTGCCAAACATACAACTGCAGGAGGAAGCATTTACCCTTTCGCAAAACTACCCCAATCCTGTTGAAGGAGGCAAAACAAACTTTGAGGTATATATGCCCAAAGCAGGCAAGCTCAGGCTGACAGCCACACTGCAGAATGGTCAAACCCTTGCCAGCTTTGAGCAGGAGCTGGTACATGGCAGCCACCTGTTCGCCTATTACCCGCCTGCAAATGGTGTTACGCTTCTATTGGCTACCGATGGAATGTTGAGTCAACACATTAAAATTCTTCATCCGGCAAATGCTGTCGCAGCAGCCTCGAAGCTGGTCTATCAAGGAACGCTGAACAAAAGACCCTCCAATAAAACAATTGCCGCATCAGGCTTCGAATACGTTTGGGGCGATACCCTGTGGTATGTTGGCTACAGCCAGAGCCCCTACGGGGTTGCTGCCAGTGATGTACTTGAAGGCTCCCCCGACATCAACAGCCATGTGAGTTTTGCGATGATCGAGGGGATACCCTGTGCCGGAACAGAAGCGGTGAAGCATGCCGGACAGTTGTATGCAACAGTAATGATTGAGGGCGTATGCTGGCTCAAGGAAAACCTCAACATAGGTACCATGATACAAAGCGAAACAACCATGACCAATAACGGAATTATTGAAAAGTATTGTTATGGCAACGAACCGGCCAACTGCAGGGAATACGGCGGGTTGTATCAATGGGACGAGCTAATGAATTATACCCAGGGAGATGGCTCGCAGGGCTTATGTCCGCAGGGCTGGCACGTTACGTCCATCGACGAATGGAATGATCTGACGGACTTGCATTCGGGCTATACCCTTAAGGAAAGGGGACATTCCCATTGGATTGAAGGAACAACCTCTACCAATTCAACCGGTCTTACAATTTTGCCCGGTGGATATAAATGGTGGAGCGATGGCTCATTTGAGCAGTTGAGAACGTATGCAGGCTTTTTTACCTCAACAGAACTGCCTTCTCCGCCATCATGGGGGTCATGGTATAAAGGGTTTGCATGGAACGAAAGCGGCTCGCATTCTGGCAATGCTTATACAACGCATGGCTGTTCGTTCAGATGTATTAAGGACAATAAATAAAAGCTATTGCGGCAGCAATGGGAGAAAAGCAGAGCTTCAGGGTGCTGCTTGGGTTAAAAGTAATGGTACGACTTTGTGTCGCGCCCTGACTCGCTCATATCCACACCCTAACTTGCTTGGCGGCAGCACCGAAACTACCAAGCTGGTGATGTATTGAGCAGGTTGTTTTGAATCCTTATAAATTACACCTTAGACTTGTTTTGAAGCATACATTATGCTTATATTTGATTCACATAAAGCAGCTGTAAATAAACAATTTTGCAGACTAAACAATTAGAGATGTATATTATTAATAAACAACTATTTACCTACTCACTGCACGCCACAAGTTTCTTCAAGGCTATCTTCAAACGCTTTGGGAATACCATAGGTTTTGCGGGTCTTTCATGTGTGTGTGGATTGGTCACCTTCAAAAACAAACATATTTTCAGATTGGGCCAGAATAAATTTATCATACGTAGGCCGTATGAAATAAAATTCATGCGGCTATAACCAATCATTGATAAACAAACTAAACAGACA
>JAEWWJ010000029.1 GCA_023396415.1 Bacteroidota bacterium | reverse complement strand
AAAAGGTAGCTTTGTGCACCAATTTGGTGATGTGTGATTTTTATTTTTATCACAGCTAAGATACGCATTATCAATGAATTGTACAAGCTATCTTTTATGTTATGTTAATGAATCGCACAGTTTAGGTCTAAGTTAGATGCGCATTTTAAGATTGAAAAAATGCCTAATTTTGCACTGTCGTTAATCAACTTAACTGAATGTAGAGTTTTGATTTTGCTTTTGAGAATTTTGATTTTTCTGTATCAGCAAATCCTCATCGTTGAATGTAGAAAAGAAAAATTAATGATAAATGCTTGAAAATGATACTAAATTTTAAAACTTACACATTGTTAAAACAATAACACAAAAATAAAAGTTAAAGAACACTTTAAACTATTCATTCAATAACAGAGAATCATGGAAAAAGTAATCATCCGTGTGCGCATGGGTTCCAACGATGCCCATTATGGCGGTAATTTGGTTGACGGAGCCAAAATGTTGCAATTGTTTGGCGATGTAGCCACCGAATTGTTGATCCGCCACGATGGCGATGAGGGCCTTTTTGTAGCTTACGATATGGTTCAATTTACGGCACCGGTGTATGCCGGCGAATTTATTGAAGCCGAAGGCAGCATCACAAGTGTGGGCAACTCCTCGCGAAAAATGACTTTTGAAGCCCGCAAAGTTGTGGTGCCACGTCCTGATATTTCTGCTTCAGCAGCCGATTTTCTCGAAACACCTATCGTAGTGTGCCGTGCTACAGGCACTTGCGTTGTTCCGTTAAAATGCCAACGCAAAAACGTTTAAGCAATTCCTCTCCTGAGGATTCATCATTATAAACAATAAATCTCATGGAAAAATTAATCATCACTGCAGCCATCAGCGGCGCCGAGGTCATGAAGGAGCACAATCCTGCCGTGCCTTACACCGTTGAAGAATTTGTACGCGAAGCCAAAGCAGCTTATGCAGCCGGTGCCAGCATCATCCATTTGCATGTGCGATGGGATGATGGAACGCCTACCCAAGACAAAGCACGCTTCGAGGAAATCATTAATGCGATCAGAGTCGAAATTCACGACGTGATCATTCAACCATCAACTGGCGGTGCCGTTGGCATGACCGATGATGAGCGATTACAGCCTACCGAGCTGAGGCCTGAGATGGCTACCTTAGACTGCGGAACGCTGAATTTTGGCGGTGATGAGGTGTTTACCAATACCGAAAATACCATCAAATATTTTGGAAAACGCATGATTGAGTTGGGAATAAAGCCTGAGCTTGAGGTGTTTGACAAAAGCATGATTGATATGGCCTTGCGTCTTCACAAAAAAGGTTTTATTCAAGATCCCATGCACTTCGACCTCGTGATGGGTGTTAACGGAGGTATTACCGGCGACTTGCGCGACTTCGTTTTCTTGCGTCACAGCTTGCCGGCCAACTCCACTTATACCGTTGCCGGTGTGGGCAGGTTTGAGTTTCCTTTGGCCATGGCAGCCATCATTGACGGTGGTCATGTGCGCGTGGGCCTCGAAGACAATGTCTATATCTCCAAAGGCGTTTTAGCCAAATCCAATGGAGAATTGGTTGAAAAGGTAGTGCGTATGGCCAAAGAAATGGGCCGCGAGATAGCTACTCCAGCTGAAGCTCGTAAAATATTGGGTCTTAAACCACTAGAAAATTAAAAATAATATCTATTTGAATCACTATATGAAAAAAGGAAATAAATACGGCGTTCACCGCGTTATCGAGCCACTTGGCGTGTTGCCACAACCGGCAAATAAAATTGACAACAATATGGATGAGTTGTACGACAACGAAATCCTGATTGATGTAATCACCTTGAATGTTGACTCTGCCAGCTTTACCCAAATCAAAGAACAAGCAGGGGGCGATGATGAGAAGATCAAAGAAATAATGTTCGACATCGTTGCCAAACAAGGCAAACATCGCAATCCGGTTACCGGATCGGGCGGTATGTTGTTGGGCACAGTTGAAAAAATCGGTTCAGCCCTCGAAGGAAAAATTGACCTCAAAGTTGGCGATAAAATTGCAACATTGGTTTCATTATCTCTCACTCCATTGCGTATTGACAAAATCAAAGCCATCCGCAAAGACGTTGATCAGGTTGACATTGACGGCAAAGCCATCCTCTTTGAGAGTGGCATCTATGCCAAAATTCCTGCCGATATGCCCGAAAAGTTAGCCCTTTCAGCCTTAGATGTGGCCGGTGCACCTGCACAAACAGCTAAATTGGTGAAACCCGGTGATACTGTTTTGATTATCGGTGCCGGAGGAAAATCGGGCATGTTGTGCTGCTACGAAGCCAAAAAACGCGCTGGCGTAACAGGAATGGTGATCGGTTTGACCCATAGCGAAAAAAGCACCAAACGCCTTCAAGAACTTGGGTTCTGCGATCACGTTTTTTCTGCCAACGCCACTAATCCGGTGCCTGTTGTTGAAAAAATTGAAGCCCTTACCAACGGACAAATGGCCGATATCACCATCAACAACGTAAACATCAACGACACCGAAATGACGAGTATCTTGTGTACCAAAGACACCGGAATCGTGTACTTCTTCTCCATGGCAACCAGCTTCACCAAAGCCGCTTTAGGTGCTGAAGGTGTTGGAAGCGATGTGACCATGATCGTGGGCAATGGCTACACCAAAGGACACGCAGAGATTACCCTCCAACTGCTCCGTGAAAGCGAAAAGCTACGAAAAGTATTCACCGAACTATATGCATAGGTCGTTCTAAATCACTGTGGTTGAAGTCGTTTTTAAAAGAAAAGAACGGCTTCAATCACTTCAAGCAAAACTAAAATGACAACAATCGAAAGAAGAAAATTGCTTTTTCCAAATGCCACTGACGAGCAGTGGAACGATTGGAAATGGCAAGTAAAAAACCGCATCGAAACTTTTGACCAGCTTCGGCAATACATTCCGTTGACAGAAGCGGAAGAAGAGGGCGTGAAAAAAGCTTTGCAGACTTTTCGCATGGCCATCACACCATACTACCTTTCGTTGATTGACCCCAACGATCCGAACGATCCTGTGCGCAAGCAAGCCGTTCCCGCGGGCAGCGAAACCCATTATACCGCCTCCGATTTGCTCGATCCTTTGCACGAAGACGAAGATTCGCCCGTCCCTGGATTGACCCACCGCTATCCCGACCGGGTGCTGTTTTTGATTACGGATATGTGCTCAATGTATTGCCGACACTGCACCCGCCGACGTTTTGCCGGGCAAACCGACCACTCTTCACCCTCGGAACGTATTCAGGCCGCCATTGATTATATCGCAAAAACCCCCGAAGTGCGCGATGTCCTCCTCTCGGGTGGCGATGCTTTAATGGTAAGCGATAAAATGCTGGAGTCTATCATTCAGCGCCTACGCGAAATCCCTCATGTGGAAATCATCCGCCTAGGTACACGTGTGCCCGTGGTTTGTCCGCAACGCATCACCGACGATTTGGTCAATATGTTGAAAAAATACCACCCGATTTGGGTGAATACGCATTTTAATCATCCTGTGGAAATCACTCCTGAATCAACAGAAGCCTGCACCAAGATGGCCAATGTAGGTATTCCTTTAGGAAACCAAAGTGTGTTGCTACGAGGCGTGAACGATTGCGTGCATGTGATGAAACGTTTGGTACACGGCCTAGTGAAAATTAGGGTGCGACCTTACTATATATACCAATGCGACCTCTCCATGGGTCTCGAACATTTCCGTACTCCAGTCTCAAAAGGCATCGAAATTATCGAAGGTCTTCGCGGACACACCTCCGGTTACGCTGTTCCTACTTTTGTGGTGGACGCTCCGGGTGGTGGAGGGAAAATTCCCGTTATGCCGACCTATCTTATCTCTCAAAGCCCTGAAAAGGTAGCTCTGCGAAATTTCGAAGGAGTCATCACAACTTACACACAGCCAACTGATTATGTTAATGAGTGCCATTGTCCCGACTGTAAAGATGCTACCTCAGGAGGGGTTTCATCCTTGCTGGCTGGAAAGCAGTTATCGTTGGAACCCAGTGGATTAACTCGTAACTTGCGTAAAAAACCGGTTCTACAGCCTCTGCTGGTAAAGCTTCCATAATAGCAAAAAAGGTTCAAATGAGGCTGTTAAAAATGATTGTTTCATCGTTTTAACAGCCTCATTTAGTAATAGATAAGTATTATAATCTACTCTTGTTCCATGCCCTTTGTAAATGAAATAATGAAGTACAAAAGTGTTTCCATCGTGGGAATGGAAAAAAACACGGGCAAAACAGAGTGTTTGAATTACATCATTCAACGGCTGAAACCAAGTCATCATCGCATTGCAATCACTTCGATAGGCATTGACGGCGAAGGCCTCGATTTGGTGACACAAACCCACAAACCGGAAATCGAGCTGAGCGAAAACAATATTTTTATCACCAGCGAAACCCACTACCGCCGCAAAAAACTCGATGCTATCATCTTAAATATCAGCAAGAACCGAACATCATTGGGCCGCTTGATTACTGCCAAAGCCATGAGCAAAGGGAAGGTGATGCTTTCGGGGCCTCCCGACACCGTTTGGCTCAAAAAGATTTTGAATGAAATGGAGCTTCTTGGTGTTGAAACCACCCTGGTGGATGGCGCCCTTTCGCGACAAAGCATTGGATCACCGGCGGTTACGCAAAGCATGGTGCTCACTACCGGAGCTGCCGTTTCAGTGAGTGTGCCTCATCTGATTGCGGCAACCGCGTTTACCTACGATTTAATTTGCTTACCCCTTTGGGAAGCGGGATTGACCGAAGAAATGCTTGCCATTGATCGGGGAATTTTTTCCATTGATCTTGAGGGTCATTTGCGTGATCTGGAAATTGAATCGGCCTTTCTTTTAGAAGCATACAAAGAAAAACTGTTTAACTTTGGATCTGTTTTTTATGTGAGTGGGGTGCTCACAGCGAACGTTCTTAACTTTTTGCGCCTCCAAAAAAAGATTGATGAAACGGTGGTGATTGTAAAAGATTTTACACACATCTTTGCCCAGCGCGACAGCGTTTCGGCTTTTTTGCAAAAAGGCGGAAAAATTTTTGTGCTCTTGCGCACCAATTTGATTACAGTCTGTCTGAATCCTGTGTCGCCACAAGGTTATGTGCTTCCCTCAGAAAAGGTTTGCGCTGCACTTTCGGCGAAACTTCAGATGCCGGTGTATGATATTCGTAAACTTTAAGCCATGAAATTAGGAAACGCCATACATCACATCAACGGACTGCGGTACCTCTGCGAACTACTCCCTTTGCAGTCGGCACCGGGAAGACGACGCATGTTGGCACAAGCCTTCATGACCAAGGCCGATGAATTGGAATCTGCCTTTCATCAGCAAGCTGAGCTGTTGATTCGATTGAAAAATGAGGAATTTAGCTTGATATTTAAAGAATTAGGGCAAAATCTCCATCAAGTTCATGAAATTCAAGGCACTTTGTTTAACCTCAAAGGACGGAATACTTTAGACGATATTGAACTGTTCGAGCTTAAACGTTTTGCGCTTTTGGCCCACAAAATGAATGGGTTACTGCAGCAAATTGATTTCCAATTGATGAATATCCCATCTCTTGTTGAGGTGATCGAACTCCTTGATCCCGAGGGTGATCGGATGGCTCACTTTTTCATTTATTCGGCCTACCATCCCGATTTGAAAATGCTGCGCCAACGCCATAAAGAAGCATCAAATCTGCAAAACGACAGCGCGCATCAGTTGTATTTACAATGTATGGCCATCGAAGATCAAATCAGACAGCATCTTTCTGAGCAACTCGAGGTTTATGTTGACGTCATCAGCGAAGCGTATCAAGCAGCGGCTCACCTTGATTTTTTATTGGCGCGTGCAGCTTTAGCTCAGCAACTTGGTCTAATGCGGCCTCAAATCTCCAATGAAAAAACTGTATTTCAAGGTCTCTTTAATCCTGAAGTGAAAACACTTTTGGAGGATTCAGGTCGAGTTTATCAACCTGTTTCTTTGGAGCTTACCAACGCTCCCTGTTTGCTCACAGGAGCCAATATGGCCGGAAAAACAGTATTGCTTAAAACCATTGCCTTAAATCAGTACCTCTTTCAGTATGGATTTTATGTTGCCGCTGCCCGGGCGGAAATGGTTCCCGTGGAGGAGATTATGCTCGGTATCGGTGATGAACAATCTGAATTAAGTGGAATGTCGTCGTTTGCCGCCGAAATGATCAATATCCAACGGTTCATCGAAAGGGCAAAAGTGAGCAACAACATCTTATTGCTTATTGATGAACCTGCCCGAACGACCAATCCGCAAGAAGGCATCGCTTTGGTGAACGCACTCATACAAAGGCTTGATAACCTAAATGTTAGAAGCTTAATTACTACCCATTACAGCGGGCTACAAACCCAATGTCGTAAACTGCGTGTCAAAGGATTGAATCTGCCTCAGGGAATGGAAATTCTCACGGTAGCCACACTGAACACTTATATGGATTATACCCTCATTGAGGATCAAAGCGATGAGGTGCCGATGGAGGCTCTTAAAATAGCACAGATGCTGGGTGTTGAGCCTCTGCTCATAGAAACAGCACAGCAGTTTCTATTGAAGAATCAAAATAAATTGTAAAACTTTAAAAATACATACATGCAAACGAGTAAACTTGGACTTGATTTTGACAAGGTGAAAGGAGCCAAACAAACTGCTCAAAACATTGCTACTGAAGTTCAAAATTTTGTGGAAGACTATACCACAGTTACGGTTGAGCGTACCCTCTGTCGTCTTCTGGGTATTGATGGCATTGATGGTAATGAGGTGCCGTTGCCAAACATTGTGGTTGACAACCTGAAAGATGCCGGACTTTTAGGGCAGGGGGTGATGTTTCATATCGGAAATGCCATCGTTGAAACGGGATTGTCGCCTCAGGAAATTGCAGAGCAGATTTCAAGCCAAAAGCTGAATATTACCCAGCTTCATGTGTATGACCAATTTGATCGGCAAGCAGCATTGCAACCCTATATAAATCAAGCCGTTGAGCGGATTGTGGCCAACCGACGCCGTCGCGAAAATTACATCGCCACTTTAGGCGAAGGCAGCAAACCTTATATCTATGTGATCGTAGCAACCGGAAATATTTATGAGGATGTTGTTCAGGCGCAGGCTGCTGCACGGCAGGGTGCCGACATCATCGCGGTGATTCGGACCACCGGACAGAGTTTGCTCGATTATGTGCCTTATGGTGCAACTACCGAGGGTTTTGGAGGCACTTTTGCAACCCAGGAAAACTTTAAAATCATGCGCACTGCCTTGAACGAGGTGGGTGAGGAAGTGGGGCGGTATATTAGGTTATGTAATTACTGTTCAGGTCTTTGTATGCCGGAGATCGCAGCAATGGGCGCCCTCGAAGGCTTGGATGTGATGTTGAACGATGCCCTTTACGGCATCTTATTTCGCGACATCAATATGCAGCGCACCTTGGTAGATCAGTATTTTTCACGCGTCATCAATGCTTTCGCAGGTGTGATCATCAACACCGGTGAGGACAACTATCTCACCACTGCCGATGCTTTTGAAGAGGCACGAACTGTTCTGGCAAGCGACCTCATCAATGAACAATTGGCTTTGATGGCAGGTTTACCTGAGGAACAGATGGGGTTGGGTCATGCTTTTGAGATGAATCCCGAGATGGAGAATGGCTTTCTTTATGAGCTGGCGCAAGCTCAAATGACCCGCGAAATATTCCCCAAGGCACCTTTGAAATATATGCCACCAACAAAATTCATGACCGGAAACATTTTTAAAGGCCAAATTCAAAATGCGCTTTTTAATGAAATTTCCATTTGGACCGGGCAAGGCATTCAGCTGTTGGGCATGATGACCGAAGCTGTGCATACGCCATTTATGAGCGATAGGTTTATTGCAATTGAAAATGCCCGTTATATCTTCAATAACCTGAAAAATATCGGCGATGAAGTGGAATTTAAACAAGATGGCATCATCCGCAGAAGGGCCCAAATGGTGCTTCAAGAAGCTATCGAATTGTTGGAACGCATTGAAAATGAAGGACTTTTTTCTGCTTTGGAAAAAGGTATTTTTGGTGATGTAAAACGTTCTAAAACTGGTGGCAAAGGACTAACAGGTGTCGTTCGAAAAACCAAAGAATACAGCAATCCATTTATCGGAATTATGAAAGGAGAAACTAAATTATGAGCGGCGGAAATTATTCAATGGAGAAAAATGAGTTGGATCAGACGTTGGATCTAACCAAGATTAAGCCTTATGGCGATACCATGAACGATGGTAAAACACAGCTCAGCTTTACGCTGCCGCTGGCCTGCAACGATGAGGCCATTGAAGCAGCCAAGTTGCTAATGAAAAAAATGGGTTTTATCAACCCTCAAGTGGTTTATTACAAGGAGCTTACCCCTGGTTTCACCTTCTTTAACTGCTACGGGAATTGTACCCATACGGTGGATTATACCCATATCTCGGTACCAAAAGTGGAGTCAACGGTCATGTCAATGGAAGCTACCGATACTTTTATCAAAGAAAATATCGGTCGTCAAATTGTTGTGATCGGCGCCAGCACCGGAACCGATGCCCACACTGTTGGCATTGATGCCATAATGAACATGAAAGGCTATGCAGGACATTACGGCCTCGAGCGCTATGAAATGTTCGATACGCTCAATATGGGAAGTCAGGTGCTGAATGAGGATTTTGTTGCCAAAGCCATCGAGCTGAAAGCTGATGTGCTGCTGGTTTCGCAAACAGTAACTCAAAAAGATGTCCACATCAAAAACCTTATTGAGTTGGTGGAGATGCTCGAGGCTGAAGGGTTAAGACACAAGGTGTTATTGATCTGTGGTGGTCCGCGTCTATCGCACGAGCTGGCCAAAGAATTGGGTTACGATGCCGGTTTCAGCATGAACTCCTATGCCGACGACGTGGCTTCTTATATCGCTCAAGAAATGGACAAGAGAATCAACGGATAAAATATCATCAATTACCAACACATAAAAAATCAAACTATGGGTAAAATATTTATTGTAGCAGCAAAACGCACCGCCGTTGGAAAATTCGGCGGTAGTTTATCAAATCTTTCTGCCGCCGATATGGCCGCTGTAGTCATTAAAGACATTCTTCAATCCACCCACCTTGACCCGGAAAAGATGGATGAAGTTATTGTTGGCAACGTT
>JAEWWJ010000022.1 GCA_023396415.1 Bacteroidota bacterium | reverse complement strand
TGCCAGAAAAACTACATTGGTGATGGCTGTCAAAGGCAAAAAACGAGACTATATCGAGAAACTCTTTCAAAATATCAAGCGATTTAAGCCCCCTGATAAAGTTTCAATTGCATAATTTGGGTTAAACGCAAAAACACACTAAATGTTTTGTAGAAGGTGATATTTTTTTTTGTAAGTAGAATAAGTCTTTTTGGTTCGCCGAAAATGTTGCAATAAGTGTCAAGTCAAAATGCGTGTGTCATTTTGACTACCGAATAAAATGGACTTCAAGAAAAGTGCCGTAGAAAAAATAAAACTCCAGTTTAATGCGAGGATAAAATGAACTTAGCTGATCAAAAAGGCATTATTCAATATCCATCCAATAGCTCTTCTCAAGACGACACCAAAGACCAACCGCCTCATCATTCAATTTCAAACATGCTGCCATCTATAGCAAGATGACTGCTGCTGAACAATTGGCGGGCTTCTTTGAGGAGCGGATCGAGGTCGGTGTAGCGCGAGGAATAATGTCCGATGATCAGTTGCTTGACTTCTGCTTTTTTGGCTATGGAGGCTGCTTGCTGTGCTGTGCTATGAAAGGTGTCGGTAGCGGTTTGCGCATTTTGATGTAAAAAGGTTGCCTCATGGTACAACAAACTCACCTTTTGGATGTGCTTTACCAGTCCTTCGTGATAGGCGGTATCGGTGCAAAAAGCAAACGAGCGAGGACTTCGTAGTGGCAATGTAATCAGTTCGTTGGAATGAATATTGCCTTGCGAATCTTCATAATCAGCTCCATTTTTAATGGCTTTAATTACTACAATTTCAGGTTGGTATTGTGCAATGAAATCGGGTTTTATTTGTCGTTCGGCTTGCTGCTCTTCAATTCTAAAACCCCAAGTTGGAATGCGGTGCAACACCGGAAATGAAAAACACTGTAAGCCATCGCCTTCAAATACAAGCTGGTCACCATCAGGATCTAAGGGTTTAAAAACCAATGAGTAATTAAGTTTTGTCTCGCTCAATTTCAGCTGTAACAAAAGAATGTCAATCAACTCCGGTGGACCATAAACGAACAATGGTTTGTTGCGACCAAGAAGGTGCATGCTCGAAATCAAACCTATCAATCCAAAATAGTGATCGCCATGTAAATGACTGATCAGGATGCGGTCAATGCGCATAGCGCTGATCTTTAGCTTTTTCAGTTGAATCTGCGTGCCTTCAGCGCAATCAATCAAAATTTGTGAACCGGCATAACGCAGCAATTGACTGGTAGCCGCGCGATGCACAGTGGGGATGGCCGATCCGGCCCCGATGATGGTGAGTTGAAAGGGGATCATGGGTCAAAAATAAGAATTTGGCCTGTATGGTGTCATCATAAAGAAGGTTAAAAAATTACAAAGCTATTCCGAACATCATAAAAAACAATTTTCTAAGCTACTCATTATCAATTCATAGAAATTGAGGGTATGGAATCATCTAAATAATTGTTAATTTTTTGTGAAAATTTTCACAAAAAAAACTTCAAATGAACAATAGTTCATTAACTTTGCAGCGAAATTAAAAACCGAAACTGATATGTCACCTCGGATAAAAGTAATTCGAAAGGTCCAAAGTCCACCGGTAGTCAAAGGCTTTAAGCCTTATGGCCCTGAATCTCCACACCTGAATCTGGAGGTTGTCAACTTTTATTATGAGGAATATGAAGCCATCCGTCTCAGCGATTACAACGGATTGAACCACCAGCAGGCCTCTTTGGCAATGGGAGTTTCAAGACCCACCTTTACTCGTATTTACGCCTCTGCACTGCGAAAAATAGCTTTGG
The DNA here is from genome assembly GCA_023396415.1 of Bacteroidota bacterium. GTDB lineage: Bacteria > Bacteroidota > Bacteroidia > Bacteroidales > F082 > JALNZU01. Next base: position 1,932 of record JAEWWJ010000022.1, on the reverse strand, counting down.
CTTTTGTGGAAGGACGGCAAATTGCGATTGATGGAGGAAAGGTTTATTTCGACAGTGATTGGTACCATTGCGAGGATTGCGGCTGTCATTTCAACCATCCCGAAAAAGAAAAAACGGTTGAAGTTTGTGCATTGTGTGGAGGTAAAAATGTTCAGGAGCATGACTTTGAGAATAGCACTGAAGCTGAGAAAAGTTCCTGTAATGATGTTTGTGTTTGCAGTCAGTGTGGATTCGAACTTCAGCACCAACCGGGTGAACCCTGCAACCAGCAGAGCTGTCCCATATGCAAAATAGCCTTGCACAGAAAAGATAACATATTGAAAAATAAATAATTAAAGACACCTATTATGAAAGTCGCCATCAGCTCAACCGGAAACACCTTGGATTCATTTGTTGATCCACGTTTTGGACGTTGTAACCATTTCGTCATTTATGACACTGCCACAAAGGCGATGGAGTTTATTCTTAATCCCAACAAAGACGCTGAAGAAGGCGCCGGACCGGCTGCCGTGCAGTTGGTGGCTTCACACGGGGTGGAGAAAATTGTTTCGGGCGAATTTGGTCTGAAAATCAAGTCTTTGTTAGACAGTTTGAAAATTCAAATGATCGTTGTCAAAGAGCCTAAACGCGACATTCAAACCATCATCGAAATGCTAAACCATTAATAACTAACAAGATGCCAAAACTTGATCACACAGGACCGGAAGGAGACGGATCGCAGGCTGGCAGGGGCTTAGGTCGTTGTTGTAAAATTTCACCGATTGAAAAACTGCTGTCACTGGGCAATGGAATGGGAAAAAAACGACATTCCGGTGGCGGTATCGGCAAAGGAAAACGGTTAAATACAAGTCAACAAAAAACGAAATAAATGCTGTCAGCGCTCAAAACTGAAAATCCGACCATAAGGTTAAGTTTTTGGGTTTTTAGAGAAGCCGGACAATTGATTTCTTTATTCATAATTTAAACAGGAGGTTATCATGCCAAATTTAAATCAAACAGGACCCCATGGACAAGGTGCCATGACAGGTCGGAGGTTAGGACGTTGTACCCACTTTGGGAAAAATCAAAAAATTCAAGATGGTTTACCCCAGCCCAATACCCGTGAAACCCAACAGGAACGACCATGCGGACCGTTTTTCGGAGGTCATCGCGCAGGAGGCAAAGGTGGTTTTGGAAGAGGTCAACGTAACCGTTTCAGGGGCGTTTTCAACAACGAATAAAATCTTTTTAAATAGTTTTTAATCTATATTTAATCCATTTTTTTATGAATAAAATTATAGCTATTCCATTGGAAAACGGCATTTTATGTGCCCATTTCGGACATTGTGAGACTTTTGCCTTCGTGCAGGTCGAAAACAACAGCATCACCGCCATTGAGGAGCGCACACCGCCTGAACATATTCCGGGTTTATATCCGCGTTGGGTGGCTCAATTTGGCGTTACTGATGTCATCGCCGGTGGCATGGGACAAAAAGCCATTGATCTTTTTAACGAACAGAATATCAATGCTTTTGTGGGAGGGCCTATGAAGTCAGCCCAAGAAATTGTGCTTGATTTTTTGTCCGACAAATTAGAACTTCAGGCCAATTATTGTAATCATGACAGCAACGACAAAACCCATGGCGGCTGCGGCAATCATTAACTCATTTTTTCTCTGAACTTCAATCTTATCCTGATGGGGATGAGAAGTATTATTTTGTACCATGAACAACCACCGAATTACCATAGCCATAGCCAGCGGAAAAGGCGGTACCGGCAAAACACTGATCGCTACCAATCTGTGGCAAACGCTGTATAATCTTCAATATGAGGTTATTTTGGTAGATTGTGATGCCGAAGAGCCCAATGATAATTTGTTTATGAAGGCCGGAACTCAAAAAGCTACGGATGTGATGCTTCGTATTCCGGTGATTGACGAAAGCAAGTGTACTT
>JAEWWJ010000082.1 GCA_023396415.1 Bacteroidota bacterium | reverse complement strand
CTCGACAATTTGCGGAAAACTTACCTCTTGTGTTTCCATAGTTGCAGATTTTGATTTCACCTTCAAAGGTCGCAACTATATTCATGCACAGTGGGTATGATTTTGATCTTATGGATATTTCATGTGTATTATTTTACGAATCGCATGGATTTATTAAATCTGATTTTTCCGTTGAAGAGGCCTTTGTTTTTGTCGAGTGAGAGCCATACAAAAACGGCTTTGCCAACTACGTGGTCATTGGGTACGAAACCCCAATATCGCGAGTCGGCTGAGTTATGTCTGTTGTCGCCCATCATCCAATAGTAGTCCAACTTAAAGGTGTAGCTGTTTGCACTTTGGCCATTGATAAGAATGGTGTTGTTTTTCACCTCAAGTGTGTTGCCTTCGTAGGCTGTAATGATTCTTTCGTAAAGCGGAAGCGTTTGCAGGTTGAGATCAACCGTTTGTCCCGATTTAGGTATCTCGAGTGGGCCAAAATTGTCAATATTCCAGGGATATAGTTCGGAATTGGGGAAGGTTTCAGGATTCCATTCACCTTCTGGTTCCAAAATGCGTTCGACGCTTTGAACCGTGGACAAGGCTTTCAAACCTTCAGCAATGTCATCGCTGATCCAGAATATGTATTCGCCATTTTTGCTTCCAAGTTTTCCTTCGGTGATATCAAATTTATCCAATATCCTCTGGTTGAGGGAGCTGCCATCGGTGACCACTTTGTAGCGAAACTGCAAGATTCCGGGCGTGGGGTTGGGCTGTCCATTGACAAAAAGATCGCCTTTTTTAATTTGAATCACATCACCCGGAAGGGCAACGCAACGTTTGATATAGTTTTCGCGCTTGTCAACCGGACGAGCAATGATATTGCCAAAATTTCTTTCATCGCTCTCTACGCGTTCGCGGCCATACTGCCTGATGAGGGAATAATAACTTACATTGCTTTGAAGTTTGTCGCTAAGTGTATCGCCGGCGGGATAGTTAAACACCACGGCATCATTGCGTTGCACATCGCCAAGACCGGCGAAGCGGTAATAAGGCCATTTGATCCATTCTACATACGATTTGGCAGTTTGACTCCATGGCAGGGTGTGATGAACAAACGGAAAGGCAATCGGTGTGTTGGGCAGACGTGGGCCGTAACTTATTTTGCTAACAAACAGAAAATCACCAACAAGCAACGATTTTTCCATGCTTGAGGTGGGGATGGTATAAGCCTCGAAAAGGAAACCGCGAATGATGGTGGCAGCAACAACGGCGAAAATGATGGCATCAGCCCATTCTCTCACCGGTCCTTTTTTCACTCTTTTAACTGTAGAGGGGTCAGTGTATTCTGCTTTTTTGTTGTTGGCCAAAAGAGGTAAATACACAAATGGAAATACGGCAGCCAAAAGATGATCTCCAAGTCCGTTTTTGCCAAAAGCTTTTACCAACTCAATAACCATCAGCATGTAAACAAACACATTGATGAATGGGATGATCAGAAAAATATACCACCAAAGAGGCTTCTTGATGATTTGCAGTAACACATAAAGGTTGTAAAAAGGAATCAGTGTAAATACCCCTTTCGTTCCTGCTTTTTCAAAAAGTTTCCAAGCAAAAATGGTTGGTATGGTTAACAGCAGCGGCAAAATAATGACTAATTGAAGCATGACAATGGTTTTAAGAGGCGGCTAAATTATAAAAGTTGACCCATATTTACACTAATTCATTGTTAAATATTCATAATCAACATGATGCGCTATGTAAACTTGGGTATTTTGATGTAAAAAGCAGTATAAACGGTTAGAAAAAGAGGTTTTTCGCTTTATGCCATTCGTTCAGCCGTGCAACAAATCTTTCATGGTAAAAACACCTGTTTTGCCTGCAAGAAATTCGGCAGCAACAACGGCTCCTAATGCAAAACCTCTTCTGCTGAAAGCTTCATGGCGCAAGCTGAAACTGTCTTCGGGTGAATGTGCAATTATTTCGTGAATGCCATTTACTTCGCCTTCGCGATGAACTTCAATTGGAAGCACTTCTTTGTCAGGCATATCGGTGATGGCCCATTGGCTGTAGGTGGTGTTGTTTGCGATGATGTCGTTGGCAAGCTGCAACGCGGTTCCGCTTGGGGCATCGAGCTTGTGGATGTGGTGTGTTTCTTTTATTGAAAGGCGATAAGCTGTTGTGTTTACAAGTTTAGCCAATTGCTGGTTGAGTTGAAAAACAATGTTCATCCCCAAAGAAAAGTTGGGTGCATAGAAAAGTGCAGCATTTTTTTTATGACAAAAAGCAGTTATTTCAGCCAATTTTGCATACCATCCAGTGGTTCCTATTACTAAGGGAATGTTGCGTCCAAGCAGGGTTTGTATGTGCGCAGCTGCTGTTTGGGGTAAACTAAAATCAATAGCCACATCGGCGTTTTCGAGAAGATGGGTTTTCTGTTGCCAGTCAACATCAGAGTCAATGGTACAAAATATATGGTGTCCACGCTCAAGGCCAACTTCTTCGATCATCTTGCCCATTTTGCCGTAGCCTATGAGGGCAATTTGTAATTTTTTCATTTTAAAACCTCATGCTTAGTGTGAAGGCGGTGTTCATTTCGTAACTTTTGAGTTGCAACGGACTTTGTGGCTGAGAAAGGGCCGGCTGCAAATGAAGACTTAGGTTATCGCTGATATCATAGTCGAAAAAGTGGGCATCCACGGTGGCATCAATAATGTTAAGTACATACCAAAGGCCCAACACAATCCAACTCAATTCGGAGTTTCTACGGTAATAATCTCTGATTTGAATCAAGTCGGCCTCGTTATACTTTCCTACATATTTATTGGTCGTTTCGAAAGTTTCGCCGTTTGAGACATAAATAAAAGCACTTTGTGCCAATTGGTATTCTTTTCTGTTGGTTATGGCCAGATAAGAGATGCCGCCTATGCCCGCGTAAACGATTGGAATTTTCCAGTATTTTTTGTTGTAAGCTTGACCGAGACCGGGCAAAATTGCCGAATAAATGCTGGCTTTATGGGCCGAATGAGCAGGTTTTAATTGTAAATCTACTTCGCTTGCAACTTTTTGTGCTATCAAACTACCGGGCATGATGAATGCTGAAGCAAGGAACAATGTAAGGAGAACCCTGCTCATGAATCAGTATGCATTGAGCTTGGTGAGGATACGGTCGAAATCCACATCGTTTTCAAAAGCAATGACAATGGAGCCCTTTCCGTTTGCTGAACGGCGCACGTCAACTTTTGCTTTGAGGTGTTCGCCGAGCTGGCGCGAATGTTGCTTAAAGATAGCAGGCACGGCTTGTGTAGGAGCTTTTTTTGGTTTTGGTTCAGGGTTGTTAACACCGCGAACCAAAGTTTCTACCTGACGCACATTTAACTCGTTATCAATAATTTTTTGAAGTATCACCAATTGTTCTTCGGCGTTTTCTATGGTAATGATGGCTCTGGCATGTCCCATTGTAATGTGGCCGTCGCGCAATGCAATTTGAACTTCGGGAGGCAATTTAAGCAAGCGTAAAAAGTTGGTAATGCTGCTTCTGCTTTTTCCTACTTGCTCGCTCAACTGCTCTTGGGTGAGGCTACATTCGTCAATTAGTCTTTGGTATGAGATAGCAACCTCAATGGCGTTTAAATTCTCGCGATGAATGTTTTCAATCAAAGCCATTTCGAGCATTTGCTCATCATTGGCTACCCTAATAAAAACCGGAATTGTAGTTAAGCCGGCCAGTTTCGACGCCCTGAGTCTGCGTTCGCCCGAAATCAGCTGGTATTTATCATACCCCATTTTCCGAACTGTAACAGGTTGAATGACACCTTGTTTTTTGATAGAAGCCGCCAATTCGCGCAGCGCCATATCGTCAAATTCGGTGCGTGGCTGGAAAGGATTGGCCTCAATTTTTTCAAGCTCAATGTCGGCAGTGGCACCGGCTACATAATTACCGGAAATATCTCCCGAAGTGATGTCGGTATCCGGACTTTGAAGTATGGCTTCCAGCCCTCGTCCTAAGCCCCTTTTCTTAAATTTATTGCTATCTTGTGTCAATGTGTGGTTCTCCTATGCTTTGCTGATGAGTTTATTTTTTTGAAGGATTTCGCGCGCCAAATTTAAATAGTTGATGGCTCCTGTGCTGGTGGCATCGTGCATGATAATGGTTTCGCCAAAGCTGGGTGCTTCACTCAAACGGGTGTTGCGGCTGATGATGGTTTCAAAAACCATTTGCTGAAAGTGGGTCTTCACTTCGTCAACCACTTGGCGCGAAAGTCGCAAACGACTGTCAAACATGGTGAGCAGAATCCCTTCGATATCCAAACGCGGATTCAATCTCGACTGAACTATCTTGATGGTGTTGAGCAACTTACCCAAACCCTCGAGGGCAAAATACTCACATTGTACGGGCACAATTACCGAATCGGCCGCGCTGAGGGCATTCACGGTAATCAACCCCAAGGATGGGCTGCAATCTATGATGATAAAATCATAATCGTTTTTGATTTTTTCGACGGTGTAGTACATCATTTTTTCCCGGTCGGGGAGATTGATCATCTCTATTTCGGCACCAACCAAATCAATATGAGCGGGAAGCAAATACAGATTGGGTGTGTTCGATGATTTGATCACAGTATGTGGATCAAGTTTATCAATGATACACTCGTAGATGCTGTTTTCAACTTCCTTCGGGTCGTAACCTAAACCCGATGTTGCGTTGGCTTGTGGATCGGCATCAATGAGTAGGGTTTTGTACTCTAAAACGGCTAAACTTGCCGCCAGATTAATGGCTGTGGTGGTTTTTCCTACTCCGCCTTTTTGATTTGCAATGGCAATGGTTTTACCCATATAGTTTGATATTCAATGTGTTATAAAAATATTATTTCGCCTCTTTTCAACATTCAAAGGTATGGCTTTTTGCGTTTCTGCGGTGTTAAGTTTTCAACAATGCTATAACGTCGGTTTAATCCTTATGTTATTCACCACAAAAAAAGCTGCAAAAAGCAGCTTTGATTTGATTTTTTTCTTGGGTTTAATCCAAATCTTCAAAGGTGATATCGTCTTCTTGCACCGACTGCTCTTGGTGTTCGCTGTGGTAGTCGTCAGGAAATTCTCCTGTTTCGATAAAATGAATGGATTCATCCAATCCTTTGAAAAACTTTTCAAAGTCCTCCTTATAAAGGAACAGTTTATGTTTCTCGAAATAAAACTTTCCTTGTTCGTTGCTGAATTTTCTTTTGCTTTCGGTGATGGTCAAATATTTTTCATCGCCACGTGTAGATTTCACATCAAAAAAATAGGTTCTCTTCCCAGCTCTGATTGCACGCGAAAAATGCCCCTCTCTTCTTTCCTGATTTTCACTCATTTCCATTGCAAAATAATTTTTGTTTCCTCAAAATTCTACTTCACAAAAGTAAAAAAACTTTGCAACCGGGTGCAGTCTCGATGTTTTTATTCCATTAACTTGTTCAAATAGCTGTTAAACGACGGGTCGGCTGATGCATGTCTTTTCTCTAAGGTCAACATTATCAAATGGATAAATATCCATAGAATCGAAGCATCAGTGCCAACAAAAATCAACTCGACTGCTTGGTAGCTGTTTGTAAGCTGTGGTTGAACAAAAATATTGTGTAATTTTGTGCCTATTAATGAACAAAAATAGGGTTCAAACATTCATACAGTTAAAGAAAAAATACCCGTATATGGCAACTTTTGAAATTATTATGCCAAAGTTAGGCGAAAGTATAATTGAAGCAACCATCACTAAGTGGCTCAAATCGCCCGGTGATGTGATTGCCGAAGATGATGCGTTGGTTGAAATAGCCACCGATAAAGTGGATTCGGAGATTCCCTCACCTGTTGAAGGAAAGCTGATTAAGCGTTTATTTGAAGAAGGAGAGGTGGTTGCAGTGGGAACACCCATTGCTATTATCGCGCTTGATGGCGAAGATGAGGTTGCGTCTGCAACTGATTCCGGCGGAAAAGCTGAAGAAAAAGCAGCTGTGGTTGCACCAACGGTTACTGAGCATAGCGAACCGCAAGAAACGATTGTTTCGAGTGAAGGACGTTATTATTCGCCTTTGGTGCGCAGCATTGCCAAAGAGGAAGGGATTTCGCAAGCAGAGCTGGATAAAATTCCGGGTACGGGCAAGGATGGCCGTGCCACCAAAGAAGATGTGATGAGCTACCTCAAAAACAGAGGGTCAGCCCCGGCTCCCGCTCCGGCGAAAGTGGCTGATCAGGCTCCTGCAACTGCTCCGGCAAAACAAGCTCCCAAATTTGATGCTCCTAAAGTAAATGCAGAAACCGGCGATACCATTGTTGAAATGGACCGTATGCGGCGATTGATTGCCGACCACATGGTAATGTCGAAACAGGTTTCACCGCACGTGACTTCGTTTATTGATGTGGATGTGACCAATATCGTAAACTGGCGCAGCAAAGTGAAAGACAGCTTCTTGAAAAAAGAAGGCGAAAAAATTACCTATACCCCCATTTTCTTTGAAGCTGCAGCGGCTGCGCTCAAAGCTTATCCGCAAGTGAATGCTTCGGTGGATGGTTACAATATCATTTTGCGCAAAAACATTAACATTGGTATGGCCACCGCCCTGCCCAATGGTAATTTGATTGTGCCTGTAATTAAAAACGTAGACGAGAAAAGCTTATTGGGCATCACCAAAAACGTGAATGATTTAGCTGCACGCGCTCGTGCCAATAAGCTGCAACCCGATGAAATTCAAGGAGGTACGTTTACAATTACTAACTTTGGTTCCTTCGATAGCTTGAGTGGAACACCCATCATCAATCAACCACAAGTAGCTATTTTAGCTGTTGGCGCGATCAGAAAGCAACCGGCAGTGATTGAAACCCAATTTGGTGATGTAATCGCCATCCGTCACATCATGATACTCGCTATGGCTTACGACCATAGGGTGGTTGACGGTGCTTTGGCTGGCATGTACTTGAAAAAAATGAAAGAGATGCTCGAAGCTTTCGATCCCGAAAGGAGTATCTAATTTTTAAATGTCACAAACAGGGTTGGAAGTGTTGACTTTCAACCCTTTATTTTTTTATTATGCAATTACAACTGAAACGTCCTTTGGCTTTTTTTGACCTCGAAACAACGGGTTTGAGTACTACCCACGACCGGCTGATCGAAATCAGTATTTTAAAGGTATCGCCCGATGGCAAGGAAGAACAAAAAACATGGCGTGTCAACCCGGGAATGAAAATACCATTGCAATCCATTCAATTTCATGGTATTACAGATGAAGATATAAAAAATTCACCTGCATTTAAAGACATTGCCAACGAGGTGAACAGCTTTTTGAGTGGCTGCGACTTAGCAGGATACAATGCCTTGAAGTTTGATGTACCATTTTTAATGGAAGAGTTTTTACGTGCCGATGTGCCTTTTAATCTCGCCAACCGAAACATCATTGATGCGCAAAATATTTTTATGAAAATGGAGCCGCGAACCCTCAAAGGAGCATACCGCTTTTTTTGCAACAAAGAATTGGAGAATGCCCATTCCGCCGCCGCCGATACTTATGCCACTTTTGAAATATTGAAAGCGCAAATAGAAAGGTATCAAGATGCTGTTTATGAAGACGCGGCAGGAAACAAATCTCAGCCGGTGGTGAATGACATGAAAGCACTGCATCATTTTTCGTCCCATCAACGTTGGGCCGATTTAGCAGGTCAACTGACGTTGAATGAAGATGATAAAGAAGTGTTTAATTTTGGAAAACACAAAGGAAAAACAGTTGAAGAGGTCTTTCAAAAAGAACCGTCATATTATGATTGGATGATGAAAGGCGACTTTCCGCTTTATACCAAAAAACTCATTACAGCCATCAAGCTGAGGCAGTTGGGACAAAACGTTCAGCTAACAAACAATAAAAACTAACGCCATGAAGATCGTTTGTATTGGAAGAAATTATCGTGAGCACGCCAAGGAGTTGAACAATCCGGTGCCCACAAAACCAGTGTTTTTTATGAAGCCCGATACGGCTTTGCTGCCTCCACACAACCCGTTTTTTTATCCTTCTTTTTCCAATGACCTCCATTATGAAGTTGAATTGGTGCTGAAGGTGAGCAAAAACGGACGTAGCATCGCTCCTGAATTTGCACACAAATATTATCAAGAAATTGCTGTAGGCATTGACTTTACGGCGCGCGATCTGCAAGACGAATGTAAACAAAAAGGGCTGCCTTGGGAAATAGCCAAAGCATTTGATTTTTCGGCTCCAGTGAGTGGTTTTGTTCCAAAGACCGATTTTGAAGCGATGGATAACATTGACTTTGGGCTGAAGATCAATGGCGAATGGCGGCAGCAAGGGAACTCAACTGACATGATTTTTAGTTTCGATGCCATTATCAGTTACGTTTCGCAGTTTGTGATGCTGCGCAAAGGAGATTATATTTTCACCGGAACACCTCAAGGTGTAGGACCGACCCACATCAACGATGTGTTTGAGCTGTTTTTAGGGTCAAAAAAAATGATGACATTCAACGTGAAATAAGCTCTTTTGCACTTCAGTCATCTTCTTTTTTTCAATAGTGGAATCTGTTTCCTAAATTGAACGCCGTGTAAGTCGTGTTTTCAAAACCTAATGGACTTGCACAGCGTTTTTTTTCTTTATTTTACAGTCAGAAACGCAAAGGTCTAAGCTATGCCGAAATGGATGTTAGTATTTTTTTTGTTAATTAGCCATCAAGCCTTAACCCAATTTTCTGAGGTGATGCCTCAACCCGACAGCTTACGTAAAATAATGTATAGCAGTAATATAGACGATAAGAATAGTCTATTTGATTCATTGTTAGATCAAAAAAATTGCAATGATGAATGTTTAGATATCAAATTAAAAGCACTCATATATCTTTTAGAGCTTACCCGAACCGATGCCACTTTGCATGATGATTACATTCGACTGCTCAATATGGCCATAGATCATTATTTCTCAGTTCAAAGTCCTATTTTTTTAACCGGAGGCTTGGTTGATTTGGAAGATTATTACGCTAAGCTGGGCGACAAAAAGGGTTTGTTTAAGGTGTATCATGTTTTGGCGAATTACCATTACAGCATCCATGACTTTATTAAAACGCTGAACTATGGCAGAAAAGCTTTTCAGCTTATTGGTCAAAGTGATACAACAAGTGATTATAAATCAGTTTATTACCTTGCCAATACAGTCGGATTTGCACATGCTAACCTTTCAAATTCTGATAGTGCTTTGTGGTATGTTGACAAGGCACTTAGGTTAGCTGAAAAACAACATGACAGCCTTTGGGTGGGTTTACTTTCAGGAAATAAGGGGTATTTTCTTTTGCAACAAGGCGATACGCTATCGGCAGTTGCGCTGTTGGATAAAGACATTAGGTTGAGCCTAAAATTTCAAATGTTGAACAGTGCTTTGAACGCTATGGAAAAAAAGTTGAGGGTTTTGGTTCAGCAAAAAAAGACGGCTCAAGCTGGTGTTTTGATCAGCGAAATGAAAACGATAATAAATGATCCCAGAACAGACTCATCGCGACTGGAAAATTGTTACTCTGCCTTTTCTAAGTATTATGAATCTATCGGTGATTTTAAACAAGCGTTAATGAACACTCGTAAAAGTAATGCTCTGGTTCAACTTCAAACAAAGAATGAACGAAATGAAAGAATTGCCATCGTTGACAAATACTTTAATCTTCGCCAATTCGAAATCAAAACACGTGATGAAGTGCGCGCTTATTCATATCAATTGAATCGCGCGAAATGGATGCTGTGGGGCATCACGTTGTTAACTCTGATCCTTATTGGTTTTGTGGTTTTTTATCTCAAGCGCACCAAGCTCCTTCAGCATATTGAAATGCAAAACATACGGTTAGTCAAGGCTTTTGACGAAATTGAAGAATCGAACAAACAAGTGGTGATCAAGCAAAACGAAGTTTTAGAGCAATCAAATCAATTGTTTATGGCGAATCGTAAGCTGGCTGAGTTGGACAACCATCGGCAAAGCATCACCAGTATGATTGTTCACGATTTAAAAAACGCCTTATACAACATTATCGGTTTAAGTGTGGGTAATCCGGATCGTGACCGTGTCGAATTTATCAATGAGACCGCCAAGCGCATGCTTCGTATGGTGCTTAACATCCTTGATATTAGGAAGTTTGATGAAGCCAAGTTGAAATTGGTGCGTCAAACCATAAGCATCAGTACGTTGATTGACCAAACACTCGAAAACCTCGAGCTCAGTTTGCGTAACAGAGCGTTGAAAGTGGAGGTTACACTTGCTGAGAACTATATTTTAGACATTGACAAAGACCTCATTCGCCGCACCATCGAAAATATCACCATCAATGCGATTCTGCATTCATCGGGAAGCGAAAAAATTGTTTTTAATGTTTTTGAACGTGAAAAAATGATGGTTTTTGAGGTGGTCAACTGGGGAAATAATATTCCTTACGACAAGCAACAGTACATCTTTGAACCTTTTACGCAAGCCGAGCCGTCAAAAGGCGAAGTGCGTTCTACGGGTCTTGGCTTAGCATTCTGCAAAATGGTGGTTCAACTGCATGAGGGCGAAATAGGCGTAGTGAGCCATCCCAATGAACCTACCCGTTTTTGGTTTACCCTGCCTTTTGAAGATAGCTATCAACTGCTTGAAGGAGAAGGAGGTAGAACGTTTGAATTTGCACAACCGGTGAACCTTACTGATCGCATTGGCCAAAAACTACCACCACAGTTAAAGGTGCTGCTTCAATACGATGTGTATGAAATGAGTAAAGTGCTCCAAGTACTGAAAGATTTTCAACCGATGCCCAACGATACGCAAGCCCTGTTGTGGAAAAGTGAGTTGGAAAAAGCCGTTTATCACTGCAACAACGAGCGCTATCAAGAGTTAGTTAAGGTTTTAATATAAAACTAATGACGTTAATAATCATATAATGAAGAAGATAGATCGGTCTATACTTGTCGTTGATGACGATCCCTCGGTGGTACTTTCAATTTTTGAAATGCTCCAGGAATCATTTACCGACTACACATTTTTGCAGGCCAACAGCGGACGAACAGCCTTTAAAGTAGCACTTGCAAAAAAACCAAATCTTATCATCACGGACTGGGACATGCCCGACCTCAACGGCATTGAACTCATCCGTATGTTGAAATCTGATGTGAAAACCGCTGAAATTCCGGTGATTATGGCTACCGGGGTGATGGTTACTTCGGAACATTTGCGCCTTGCTCTCGAAGCCGGCGCTACAGATTTTTTGCGAAAACCCATTGATGGAATTGAGCTTCAGGCACGCGTAAACGCCATGATCATGGTGTCGGATTACATCAGTCGAATAAAAAGCATGAACGATACCATTCGTGATGCCAATGTTTTTCTCAATTATCTTATCAATATGATTCCCGAACCGGTTGTTTACTATCGCAATTCAGGGGAGGTTTTAATCTACAACGATTCTTTTAAAAAAGATTTTCTTTCCATAGGTAACTTGCAAAGTAATTATTATCAGTGTTTTAACGATTTTGAAAGAGCCATTCATCGCCAAAAAGATGCAGAATTGTTGCAAACCCGAAACGATTTGGTAAAATTTGAAAGCCTTACCACGCTTCACGACGGAAACCTTCGCGATCTTTTGTTTACTAAGGTCCAAGTGCGAGGACAAAACAACGGTTTAACAGGAATTTTGTGCATCATTGGCGATTTAACCGACATTAAAAAGAAACATGCCAACGATTTGCAACGGCATAAAAATGATTTGGCCAGCATCAGTATGAGACTCATTCAAACCAGTGTGTTGAATGAAAAAATTATGAAGGACATCCATAAGGTAAACTCCTTGGGCGATGCCAATGTGCGTAAGTTGGTGGGAGGTATTGCCACCAATTATAAATTGGCCATCAACGACAAGATTTGGGTTGAGTTTGAGAAAAGCTTCAACGAGGTGCATGTAGATTTTTACAAAAATCTGCGTCGTGCACACCCCAACATCAAAGGCAAGGAGCAAAAGTTATGTGCCTTTTTGAAACTTAATATGAGTACAAAGGAAATTGCTTCTATCACTTTTCAGAATCCCAAAAGTATTGATATGGCCCGCTATCGGTTAAGAAAAAAATTAGACCTCGAAACTGAAGATAGTTTGCAAGCCTATTTGTCGAATTTTTAAAAACAAAATGTAGCGCTCACCTGTTGAAACGTTTGTTTTGTTGAATAAAGTATCTTTAATATTTATAACCATTCTAAATAAAAGAATTATACTAATTTTGTGCCGTGGCTGTTTGGTGCAGTCCTTTTCATTCGGATCAATAATTATAAAAAAATGAGAATAGAAAAAAATAGAGTAGGAGTCATTTCATATGTCATACATGTTGAAAATGAGGCCGGTGAACTCCTTGAAAAAGCTGATATGGTGCAACCTCGCACCATGATTTTTGGAACCGGAAGGTTGTTGCGTAGTTTCGAGGAAAAGCTCATTGGGTTGCGTTCAGGCGATAAATTTGAGTTTTTGTTAAGCCCAGATGAATCGTTTGGCGATTATAACAGTGAGTTATTAATGGAGGTGCCAAAAAGCGTTTTCATGGTAAACGGCGAAATTAAACCCGATACTTTGGTTGTGGGAAATACGATTCCAATGATGGATGGCGAAGGAAACCCTTTCGATGGACGCGTAGTTTCAGTTAGCGAATCGGCTGTATCAATGGATTTTAACCATCCGTTGGCTGGTAAAAGCCTTTTCGCGAAAGGTGAAATTGTGAACGTGAGAGAAGCTACCTACGAAGAGTTAAACCCTGTAGCTTCAGGATGCGGATGCGGAACCCCAGAAGACAGTTGCTGCGGTGGCGGTCACAGCCACGAAAAATCAAGTGGGGGTTGTGGTTGCAACGACAATGATGATCACCATCACCATCACCAGCACGAACATGCCGGTGGTTGTGGATGTCATTAAAAAAAAGGCTGAATCATTTGATTCAGCCTTTTTTCTTTCCATCATAATTCGCTTTTCGGCATGGTTTTTACTCCTTATAGCGACAATCTTCGTGCTCCCTGAGATAAGGCGCATTTCGAACTGCATTTACTAGCGCACCAATACCAATTGCCGAAAAGCCAATCAAAACAATTAGTGCAATCATGCCAGCAAGTATTTAACGTTCTTCAACCAAAATTGATTGATACATCAAAAGTATTATTTTTAATTCAATCTAAATGGGTTTACTAACACGGATTTTGTAAAACTATTGGTTTTATTGGCTTTTTCTTTAAACTGTAGTGATGATGTAGTATGCAACTCCAACACAGATTGGCTCTAACTTCTGTTTTCAACAGCTTTTTATTTGTTTTAACTTATGGAGTGGTGTAACTTTACACCCCAAAAACATTAAACCACCCTTGCCATGAAAATAATCCTTTCTACCGATTTTAGTGAAGAGAACAGTATGCTTTTTCCTTATGCCATTGATTTGATGAAGGTTACCGGCGGGGAGATTCTTTTGTTCCATGCCTATATGGATCAAATTTTGATGGGGGACAGTAGTTTTCCGGGAGGTCTTGATGCAGATACTTTTTTCAATAGGGAACTGTTGGCCGAGATGGAAAAACAAGCAGAGATTTTTATGGCCGAGAAAAGAAAAATTTTGGAAGATGAAATCGGCTCACAAAAAATTAGCGGAATTACCATCACAACCGTCCTTAAAGGAGGCGATCCGGAGCAAGAATTGCTTGTTTTAACCGAAAATGAAAAGCCCGATCTTATTTTGATGGGGACGTCGGGAAAAGGTCACAAAGGTTTTTTGGAAGGTAGTATCGCAAAAAGTATTATGGCAAAAGTTAACGTTCCGGTGTTGGCCATTCCTGTGGGCTACCAATGGACACCCGGCAGCCAAATCATGTATGCTACCAACTTTAGCCAGTTTGAAGTGTTGACCTTGAATCAGTTAATTGAATTAACTTCACTTTATCATCCTGTAATTCATGTGGTGCATTTTCTGCTCGATGACAACGACAGCAAAGCTTTTCTGCTGATGGAGGAGTTGCGGCAGGCGTTTAAAATGGAAGAGGCAAAGTACCAGATTCGTTTTGAGCTGATCAGAACCGACTCAGCGCGCGAAGCTATGAAGCTTTTTTGTGACCAACATCACATCAGTATGGCCGCATTTATTGCTCATAAACGAACATGGCTCGACTATATTTTTAAAGATAAAGTTGGAAAAGACGACTTCTTTAACCTTGGAATTCCGATGCTGACTTTCCGGCTTCCGGAATGAAATTAAGACGTTAATGCGCTGTTATATAGCTTCCACAGAAATTCAGCGACTGCCTTTTTACTGTTCTGATTGACAACTGTGTTGCGGATGACACGCTTGTTGAAAGTGGGTTTCAACAATATCATTTTTTGAAGTGCATCCAATAAAGCAACTTCATCACCGGGGGCAACCAACAATCCGTTTTCTCCATTTACCAATTCTGATATGCCGCCAACACGGGTTGCAATTATCGGCAAACCGCATGACATGGCTTCGGGAATCACCACAGGAAGGTTTTCGTAATTGCTGAAAAGCACTAATGCATCTGCATCAGCGAGTGTTGAAGCCAAGGTTTTACCTTGTAACATTCCCGTAAAACGCAACTCCGGAGCTTGAAGACCGAGTAGTTGGGCTGTGGCACGAATCATAGCGTCATCAATGCCTTCGCCGATCATAACAAATTCAAAATCAGTGCGAATTTTCTTTAATTCGACAATTGTCCTCAATAATCCGCTGATGTTTTTTGAGCGGTCTTCGAAACAGCTGATATGTACAAAACGGAAATTTTGTCGTTTAGCCTCCATTGGTTGAAACAAATCGGTGTCCACAACATTGGGCAAAACGCTATAATTTGAATGGCGAAGGCCTAAGTTTTGCATGGCTAATGCAAGATTTTCGGAGGCTGTTGTGATAAATGCTGACTGTTGAACAACCCATTTGGTGAGGATTTTGCGCCATTGGCCATGAAATTCGTTTCTTAGCGGTAAATAGCGCGACCAATGCTCGGTGATGCCATAGCGAATGCCTTGGGTCTTTTTTTTCCACAAGGCAAACAAAGCCAAACGGGTTAAAATGTGCACGTGAATAAAATCCGGTTTTCCATGAAGCAACACCATTTGGTGAGATGCCTTTTGTAATGCCGAATAAAAACGAATGGTTTGAAAAATTTTACCAAGAATTGGAATAGGGATTTTGGGTTGTCGGTAATAGACTTGTATTTCATGTAGAGAGCCACTTTGCTGTTGCTCAATCACGTATTTTTGCTCCTGCTCTTTTATGCCATGAACGTAAGCAACTGAAACTTGGGTTTTGGCAGCAACTGCTTCGGCATGGCGTTTCACAAACAACCCAAACATAGGATCGGTTTTGTTGGGATACCAGCGTGATAGAAACATAATATGTTTTATATCAGTCATTTAACTGCGTTTTAATCGTTGATCAATTGCGGTGATTGCTGATTGTAGTCTTTCAATTCCAGTGCCTTTGACAATTGAAAACGGCCAATTTCTCTTTGTAATTTCATTTAAATACCGATTAAAAAGGACTTGTCTTTCGTTGGGATGTTCGCGAAGTGGATCGGGTTCCCAAGCAATATCAACATTGCAGAGCAAATATAAGTCAAAATGCTGCTGATGGGTTAAGGTTGCAATGCTTTGGGGTACATTTCCAAAAACATATTCGGCCCAGATATAACAAACCAGCATTTCGGTATCAGCAAATAGAAATTTGTTGATGGTATGTCCGACTCCTAAATTATTACTAAACTGTTGTGAGGCAATGTTTTCAATATCGCTCAAGCTGTAATCTAACGGTTGATTGTGCAGATACTCGCGGGCATATTCTTGAATCCAAACCGTTTTATAATGTGCGGCGAGGTTTTGTGAAAGCCATGATTTTCCGGTAGATTCGGGCCCAAGGATGGCGATGCGCTTATGCACGAAGAGCCTCCTTTCGCCAGGAAATGAATCCAATAATGGCTAAAATGAGAAAAACGAGATATTGAAAGCTGGTGAAAACCAATCCTTTGTAGAAATATAACGGGATTGAAACAATGTCTCCAATAATCCAATAAATCCAATTTTCGACTTTTTTGGTCGCCATCAGCCACATTCCCACTATAAAAACTGCGGTTGTGAAGGCGTCAATCGTTGGAACGGTGCTGTCAGTGTAGGTTTTTAAGATGTGTTGAATAAAAAAAAACGATACCAATGTGACTGCAATTGCAATGATGTTCTGTTTCGCTCCGGCAAAAAGTACCGGAATTACCTTTTCATTTTCGCGCCGATGGGTCCAGTTGTACCAACCATAAACGCTCATTCCAAAATAAACTCCATTGATAAACATATCGGCGTATAGCCCGGCCATTAAACAAATGTAAACGTAAATCAACACGCTGACAATGCCGGTAGGATATACCAAAATATTCACCTTGGTACTGTACCAAACGCTTAAGAGGCCGAAGATAACAGCAATAATCTCGATAAAAGACGACTGTGCGATGTTTTGCAAAAGCAAAGCGAAAAACTCATTTACTGCCATCAGAATGGTTCAAATTGGCATTCACTATTTTCATAACAAAAACAGAATGAGGAACATCGAAAGATTTTTTGATTTCATTCTTTAAAATATCCATCACCTGATCATAATCTCCAAAAATTTGCGTACTCATTCCGCTGGTTTGAACTTTTATGTCAGGATATTGGTTTAAGCGGTGTATAAATGCTTTGATCGGTTCTACATAATCGTATTGAAGCGGATAATAGCTTATTTCAACTGAAGTCGTCATATATTGTATATTTGACTGCAAAAATACAATGAATATTTGGCTTATTGCGCTTGAATAAAAAGTCACAATTTGAACCTATAAAAAAGAATTATTATGAAAAAACAAATGATCATTACCGGTAGCCTTCTTGCTGCGCTTTCGGTTGCATTGGGTGCACTTGCGGCACATTGGTTGAAAGCCAATATTAGTTTGGCCGGAGTTCAAAGTTTTGATACTGCCGTGAAATACCAAATGTATCATGCGCTTGCTATTCTGATCATGGTCGCGCTTCCTGAAAAGTTTCGTGTAAAGCCTTATAAATATGCTTATTACGCCTTTTTAGTTGGCATAATTCTTTTTAGTGGATCTATTTATCTGCTTTCCACGCGTGAGCTTACCCAAATCAATTGGTCTTGGCTTGGCCCATTAACACCTCTTGGTGGACTTTCGTTTCTTGCCGGATGGATTTTATTATCCATAGCTGCATTTAAGGCAAATGAAAAGCATTAAATGAGTCATTGGTATTCAAACACAAAGAGGTTTTTATATTTGGATATAAAAAAAGGGGAACCGGTAACGGTTCCCCTTTTTAGATGTATTACATCAGTGTTTATCTGTTGATAATCACTGTTTTGTTGTAGGTTTCGCCCTTTTGGTTTACAAACTGAAGGGTGTAAGCTCCGGCTCTCAAGTTTTCGATGTTT
>JAEWWJ010000072.1 GCA_023396415.1 Bacteroidota bacterium | reverse complement strand
ATATAGGTATTGTCGGCCTTTTCGGGCTCGTAAGGTTTTTTGTAAGAAGTGGGATAAAACAACACTTGTTTTTTGTTGTAATCCAAATTGCGCTCCTCAAAAAGATTTTCCAAATCGTTGTAAAAATAGGCTGCCGACTCCTTATCGGTACAAACAATCAAATGTTGGCCACCCACCTTATCAACAATAGCACTGCTGTAAAGCGCTTTAGAAGATCCGGTCAATCCGTTAAGAATGAGATGTTGACGGTGTGAAATTGCTTCTGAAACCGATTGTATTACCGGATGAGCCTGAAAGACGGTTTTGAGGGAAAATTGACCCAATGGTTACTTTTTTAGAGGGGCAAAGATACATAAACTGTGGTTTTCGGGCAGCCCACCCCTCTGAAACTTGAAGCTTAAAAAATGTCTGTTTTGCTACAATAGAGATAGAATGTGTAAATTAGCAGTCCGTTTCAAAAAACTATCCTAATAATATTTTTTATGCCCCTTGAAAAAGAATACTTTGCACACGAAACAGCAGTGATTGACGAAGGCTGTAACATCGGAAAAGGAACAAAAATTTGGCATTTTTCGCATATCATGACCGGCTGTGTCGTCGGCGAAGGCTGCAATATCGGCCAAAATGTTGTTGTTTCGCCCGGAGTGATTTTAGGAAAAAACGTGAAAGTTCAAAACAATGTTTCGATTTACACCGGTGTTCAGTGCGAGGATGATGTCTTTCTCGGCCCCTCGATGGTGTTCACTAATGTCATCAATCCACGGAGTGCGGTAAATCGCAAAAATGAATACGCCCAAACCATCGTGCGAAAAGGAGCTACTATTGGCGCCAATGCCACCATTGTTTGTGGCTATGAAATTGGTCAATTTGCCTTTATTGGCGCGGGTGCCGTGATCACAAAAGAAGTTTTGCCTTATGCCCTCGTGGTTGGAAATCCTGCCAAACAAATCGGCTGGATGAGCGAGTTCGGTCAACGGCTTGCTTTCGATGCCCAAGGCGTGGCCGTCTGCCCCGAAAGTGGAGAAACCTACTTTTTAGAACAGGGAAAAGTGCGCAAAAAAGAATAAACTCAAGAAAAAAAAATAGTATTAAGCGACCTATCCAATCATATTTAAAATACCACAAAATGAAAATTCTCGTCACAGGCGGTTCAGGATACATCGGTTCACATACCGTTGTGGAATTACAACAGCAAGGTTTTGAAGTAGTTATCATTGACAATCTTTCCAACTCACAGGCTTCGGTTTTAGATGCCATTGAAAAGATAACCGGAACACGGCCCCATTTTGAGCAATTCGATCTCATTGACCGTGAAAAAACCAATGATTTTTTTGAACGTCATTCCGATCTTCAAGGCGTGATTCATTTTGCAGCTTTCAAAGCAGTGGGTGAATCGGTTGAAAAACCATTGGTGTATTACCGCAACAACTTGGTTTCGCTGATAAACATTCTCGAAGCCATGGCTAACAACAACGTAAAAAACCTTGTTTTCTCCTCCTCCTGCACTGTGTATGGCCAGCCGGACGAGCTTCCTGTAAGCGAACAAGCCCCCATTAAAAAGGCAGAATCGCCATACGGAAATACCAAACAAATTTCAGAAGAAATTATCCAAGACACCTTGAAATCAACGTCATTGCAAGCCATTGCTTTGCGGTATTTCAATCCGATTGGAGCGCACGAAACAGCATTGATTGGAGAACTTCCTCTGGGCGTGCCCAACAATTTGGTGCCTTTCATCACCCAAACGGCTATCGGAATCCGCCAGCAGCTCAGCGTGTTCGGCGACGATTATCAAACTCCCGATGGAACTGCTATACGCGATTACATCCATGTGGTGGACCTTGCCCAAGCCCACGTCATAGCCATCAAACGCATGATCGAAAACCAAATGAAAGCCAAGTTTGAAGTCTTTAACTTAGGAACCGGCAATGGCTATTCAGTGCTTGAGGTGATTCATTCATTTGAAAAAGTTTCAGGCCAAACCCTCAACTACAAGATTGTTGGCCGCAGGCCCGGCGATGTTGAAAAAGTGTGGGCCGACCCCACCCATTCCAACAATGTGCTGGGTTGGAAGGCTAAAAAAAGCCTTGACGAAATGAACCAATCTGCCTGGAAATGGGAAAAAGCCTATCGCCAGCGTTAATCATTGAAAAAACACCCATCATAGTTACTAAAAAAATTAATCCATGAAAAAAATACTCATCACAGGTGGTGCTGGATTTATCGGTTCGCACGTTGTCAGACTTTTCGTTAACAAGTACCCCAATTACGAAATCTACAATCTCGACGCATTGACCTATGCAGGTAACTTGTTCAATTTAAAAGACATAGAAAACAAACCCAACTATCATTTCATTAAAGCCGACATTGTTGACGGACCGGAAATGCTACGTCTTTTCGAGCAATATCGCTTCGATGGTGTGGTTCATCTCGCAGCCGAATCGCATGTGGACAGAAGCATTGCCAATCCTATGAAATTTGTGATGACCAACGTGATCGGTACTGTCAATCTACTCAATGCAGCACGCCATATTTGGAAAGACAATATGGAAAACAAACGTTTCTACCATATTTCAACCGATGAAGTTTATGGGTCGTTGGGCGATACGGGATATTTTTATGAAGACACCGCCTACGATCCGCACAGTCCTTACTCAGCCTCAAAAGCCAGCAGCGATCACTTTGTGCGGTCGTACCACGACACTTTTGGACTGCCGATGGTCATTTCCAACTGCTCCAACAACTACGGCCCTAATCAATTTCCCGAGAAACTTATTCCGCTTTTTATCAACAATATCCGCCACAACAAACCGCTTCCGGTATATGGAAAAGGTGAAAACGTGCGCGATTGGCTGTACGTGGTTGACCATGCACGGGCCATTGACGTGATTTATCATGAAGGCGCCAATGGTGCTACCTATAATATAGGTGGACATAACGAGTGGAAAAACATTGACCTCATCAAGGTGATGTGCAAAATAATGGATCAGGAGTTGGGATGTGCTGAAGGAACTTCCGAAAAACTCATCACCTACGTGAAAGACAGGGCCGGACACGATTTGCGCTATGCCATAGATTCGACGAAACTGCAAAATGAACTCGGTTGGGTGCCCTCGCTTCAATTTGAAGAAGGCATCAAACTAACGATTGTATGGTACCTCAACAACCAAGAATGGTTGGATGAAGTAACATCGGGCAACTATTTGAAATATTACGAGCAACAGTATGTAAGTCGTTAAGATAATACATTAATAGCCTCATTTTTAATCAATTAAAATTACGGTATCGTTGCTTTTCTGTTTTTCTACAATTGAGTTTGTAACAATATGATAAAAATACCTTTAAAAAACGACAAAAATAACCTCTCGTTGTTTGTCGTAATCTTTTTGGCTCTTTTGCTTGGAAGCCTCAAATTCAGTTTTCAGCAAACCAATATCTTGAGCTTCGATTATTTTGGGTTGTACCTCTATTTACCGGCAACTTTTATTTACAACGATCCTGCCATCAGCGATTTAAGTTGGTTAGAGCAGATTAACGCCACCTACAAAAACACACCCATGTTTTACCAGTTGCTGCCCGAAGGCAACTACAACATCATCCGTTTCTTCTGTGGAATGGCCATGCTTTTGTCGCCTTTCTTTTTTCTGGGTCATGGTTTGGCGTTGGTTACTGATTATACTGCTGACGGATTTTCCTATCCTTACCAATTGGCGATGATGCTGGCAGCATTCGTGTATGTGGCTGTTGGATTGATCTTTACACGAAAAATATTGCTTCGTCTTTTCAGCGACATGGTGACTGCACTTACTCTCATTGCTTTATATCTGGGGACCAATTTTTTTTTCTGGACGACCTTTGATGCAGGAGCGCCACACACCATTCTTTATACGCTTTACGCGCTGTTGATTTGGTTTACCATTCGTTGGCACGAAAACCCTAAAAAAAGATTCGCTATCGCCATAGGTATCAGCCTTGGACTGTTGATCGTTTCTCGACCCGGCGAAATTGTGGCCGTTTTAATTCCGCTTTTCTGGAATATTTTTTCTTGGCAGGATGTGAAGAAAAAACTGTCATTGGTATTAAATAACTATCCGCATGTGCTACTCCTTATTTTGTTTACAGTTTTAGCAGGAATCCCACAAATTGCTTATTACAAACACTTTACAGGTCAGTTTTATTTTTCAACATATACTGATCCGCAATCCGGCCTCGATTTTTATTCTCCAAGATTTTTATGGGTGCTTTTCAGCTACCGCAAAGGCTGGTTAGTATATGCACCGCTGATGGCGTTTGCTATTTTAGGTTTCGTAGCCATGTTCAAGCAAAAAAACAAAGCGGTTGTGCCGTTGATATTGCATTTTTTGATCAATCTGCTGTTCATTGCCTCTTTCACAAGTCTGATCAGCTATGGCTGGAGAGCATTTATCCAATCCTACGCTTTGATGGTTATTCCATTGGGCTTTACTGTTCAGTTTATTGTAGAACGGCAAGGTAAAATCATCAAGAGTTTGGCGGCATTGCTGTTGTTTGCTTTTATCGCATTGAGTGTTTTTCAATCATGGCAATTGATGATGGGCATAATTGATGGAAGCCGGATGACGAAAGCCTATTATTGGAGCATTTTTGGCACAACAAAAAAAGAGGATGCCGATGAAAAACTCTTGTTGATTGACCGCAATATGGACGATTACAATGACCATCAACTTCCCGAAGGGGTGAAATACACTACAAGATTATTGCAGAAAAACGACTTTGAAACACCCATCCAGTATCACGAAAAGTTCATGGTTTCTGATCCGTTGGACAGCACCAACACAGTTTATCGGGTTGATCCTTCGATAGTCTATTCGCCAGGCGTAAAAAAAGCCAATGGTGAAATTTCGCAAGCTGAACATTATTGGGCCAACATCAGCTTCAGGTATTTTACCAAAAAACCCGTTGCCTATGGAACCTTTAATGTTGTTGCTACCTACACCTACCAAGGTAGAAAAAAATCCATGAAAGACAAGGTGTATAAATACCGCGTTATTCCTGTTCCTTGTGAAAAAGCCGGACAGTGGCAACATTTTAGCGTAAACTATCTGACACCCGAACCTACCACCCCTTTCGATCGGTTAGAAACCTACACCTTTTATCGTGGAAGCGATACTATTTATGTGGATGACTTTGAGGTAAATATTCTTGAGCCGGTAGCAGACTAACAAAACTATCCCTAAATTTGCCCGTTTAAATTCCGCCATGAAAGAAGTTCTACTCAGCATCATTATTCCTGCCTATAACGAAGAGCGGGCTATCGCCCAAGTGTTGGCAAAAGTTTTCAACAGCCTCGAAAGCAATGAAATTTCAGCAGAGGTGATCGTTGTTGATGATGCTTCAACGGACAACACCATCGCCGAAGTGGAAAAATTTATGACCCACGACAAGCGGTTTCCACTTCAGTTGATGGCCTCCAACCCCAACAAGGGCAAAGGTTTTGTGATTCGCAAAGGAATTATGGCCGCCACCGGAAATTATGTTCTCGTTCAGGATGCCGACCATGAATATGATCCAAGAGAATATCCACGCTTGTTGAAACCCGTCAAAGAAGGCATGGCCGATGTGGTTTACGGATCGCGTTTTATGGGTGGTGAGCCGCATCGGATCTTGTTTTTTTGGCATTCCATCGGCAATAAATTTCTCACTTCAGTTTCAAATGCTTTCACCAACCTCAACCTGAGCGATATGGAATCGGGCTATAAATTATTCAAACGCGAGATCATTCAATCGCTGCATTTGAAAGAAAATCGCTTTGGCTTTGAACCCGAAGTTACAGCGAAGATATCACGGGTTAAGGATGTACGCATTTATGAAGTGGGCATTTCATATTATGGCCGTACCTACGCCGAAGGAAAAAAAATCCATTGGCAAGATGGTGTGCGTGCAATATGGTGCATTTTGAAATACAATCTCTTCGACAAAAGGACTTTTAAATCATCACCATAAAGCTTGTTTAATACAGCCTCTCAGTCTTTGGTTATAGATATTTTCGCTACCCAACCTCCGCCTGGTGCCAGATGGAATTGAATACGGTCACTTTTTGAAATGGTTCGTACAACCCATTTGTAATCAGAGGCATATCGGTCTGCATTGATCCCATCTTGATAGATTTCCATCGTGTAAACAGCCGTTGCATCAGGCAAAAAGTCGGCAATCAAATCAATATCGCGTACTGTCCAGTCGTTGAGGGCCCCAATATAGAAATCGCCATTTTCGGCTGTGCGCAACACCACGGCATAATCAGCAATTTTGACTTTGAGTGCTTTGGTTTCGTTCCAAACCGTTGGAATTTGGGCCATAAAAGCCGTGTATTCAGGTTCGCGTAAAAAGTCGGAGGGGTTGCCACCCATTTTTGAATAGGGGCTTTCATACACAATGAACATGGCCATTTGGTGTATGCGCGTTCCCATAGCGGTGGGCTTGTTGCTCATCGGACGAAAATTTTCGCGTGTTTCATTTCTCATGTTGCCGGGTTCATAATCATAAGGGCCTGCCACCATGCGAACAAACGGCAAGGTTGCTTCATATTCGGCTGAAGTATTGTCGGTAAACTTGAAATATTCTTGGCCACGAGCACCCTCTTGCGTAAGGACGTTGGGGTAAGTATGTATCAGACCAGTAGGCTTATACGAGCCGTGGAAGTCAATAAAGAGCTGTCGTTTGGCGGCTTCCTCGGCAACGCGATAATAAAACTGAACCGTAGGCTGATCATCTCGATCCATAAAATCAACCATCAATCCTTTGATGCCCCAGGCTTGAAATTTATCTAATGCCGCAATCATCTGTCTATTGAGCGTGGAAGATGAAGTCCACAACACCACACCCACTCCTTTTTGTTGGGCATATTGAATCAAAAAATCCATATCTATCCCCGGCGTGATGCTGAAAATATCAGCCGGATTGGACCAACCGGCATCGAAAAGCACATATTCAAGACCAAACTTGGCAGCAAAATCAATGTAATATTTATAAGTGTCGGTATTGTAACCCGAACGGAAATCAACGCCATAAATGTTGTTGTCAATGATCCACTCCGAGGTACTCTTTCCGGGTTTTATCCAGCTGTAATCAGACAATATCGGCGGGTCGGCCAATCGGTTAACAATATCTGTTTCAATTAGTTGACCATCCTCTTCTACCATCACCAAGACCCTCCAAGGGAAGGTACGTGTTCCCTTGGTTTTCGCGATATAATCGGCGCGACTTAACACCAAATCCTGCGGATATTCACCAAAAGTTTTTTCCCGCGTAGGATACGGCGCAAACTTGGCCTTCAGCAGGGGCTGATGGGTTGAACTTCCGGTGAGAAACATTCCCGGATAATCTTCCAGATTCGATTCAGTGATCAACAACTTTGGATTAGAGTCACTGTTGATCAATACCGGCAAAAAACCCAGCTGATCGCTTTCGAGAGCACTCACTTTTACCCTTTGATACAACTCCTCAAAGCTGGAATGAAAACAATCCAGGTCGGGATTGTTGTATTGGTTGCAATTGACTTGCGGAAAAAAAATACTGTCGTCCTGCGCCAGCAGTAAGTCGGCTTTTTCGTTATAAATGATAATACTATCATTGAAAGCAGTTGTAAAACGATAAGCCAAGCCATCATCAAAA
Source organism: Bacteroidota bacterium (assembly GCA_023396415.1). Classification (GTDB taxonomy): domain Bacteria; phylum Bacteroidota; class Bacteroidia; order Bacteroidales; family F082; genus JALNZU01. The sequence continues at coordinate 7,113 of JAEWWJ010000072.1, read as the reverse complement.
ACCCTAAAAACAACACCAAAATTTTGTTTAAAGCGCAGCTCCAATTGCTGGTAATGGTTGGTCATGCTGTCGCGTTTGGTTTTTATGGGGACCAATATTTTTTCATTGACACTGGTTGTTCGTGCTTCCACTACCTGTGGATACTTCCCCAACACGATATCGTCGGCCAAGGTTAGTGCAATGGAAGAAGGAACCAGGACGGCTTTATCGTGGTAAAAAACCGAAAATTGCAAATCGTCATGGGATGAAACGACAACTTTAATGCGTTTATTGGGCGAAAAAACGGTATAATCCTCAGCAAAAACACCACTGCAACCTATCATAAGAAAGAGTGACAGCGTTAAAATGATTTTTTTCATGGGTCAAGGTTTTAGCAAGTCAATGATAACTTGATCAACAAACATTGGTTCTCCACCACTATTCCAGATAGTTACACGAAATACATCTTCCGGCTTCCGTGCTTCAGGGGTCAGGTAAAGCATTTCAATCTCATTCCACTGGTTCAATTGTAACTCTTGCGCAGTTGGTTTCACATTTTTGTAATAATACGCATAGCCCTTGTGCATCATGGTAGCTGTGAGACTGAAAGGATTATTTTCAGATTCAGCAGGAATATACACCCTTGCTTTGATATGCAGGAGGCCGTACTCTTTAATTTCTAAGTCCTTAAAAGCAATATCAAACTTAGGTGAAAATGGAGCTGAAGCATCGAGACGAACCACCTTTCCAAGAGCTCCTTCAATCCCGAAGAGACTTGCATCTTGACCTTCTGCGTCAAAATGTTGAACAATCAAAGTAGAAACCGAATGTTCGCGTTGAGCCAGAATTTGTTTTGGAGGCAAGTTGCGGTCTATCAAAAGCAAACCGGATGCTCCTTCGGGAATGTGGCGTTTCAGAAAAACTTCGGTATAATAAGCTTTGGTCATCCGCGAGCTGTGAATAATGCCTTTGATAAATTGCCAGCTTTGGAACAGATTGAACAACAGCAAAAGCAGCAGAAGTGTAAGCATGAAAACCTTGGAAGAAAGCCCACGTTTGAAAAAACTTTGAATCAACGTTCCCAACGGAAGAGCCAAGAAAACATACATCGGGATGAGGCTCCGTTGACTAAAACTATCGGCATACCACCAACACGACCAGCTGGCCACCACATAAAAAGCGATGATAAAAAACAAAAAGACACTCCAGAAAATTTCTTTTTTACTACGATAAAGCGTTACAAACCCCAGCAAAGCCAAGGCCATCAAAGGGGTATAAACCAACCAACCCTTGCGAAAACTAAACAAAACCTGAAGAATGTAAGGCTGTAAAAACTCCATGCCTTCGCCGGCATTTCCACCATAACTATTATACAAAAACTTTCCGGTAACTACTTTGAAATAAATCAATTGCATACTGCCAATGAGTACCACAATCAATACCGCCAATGAAACATCAACTGCTCTTTTCTGAACTAAAAGCAGTTTGCGTTTCAAGCTTGGCCCATCATAAACCTGCCAAAATAATGGTAAAATGGCTACAAGAATTTCAGTTGGACGACTCAAAGCAGAAATACCAATCAGCAAACCCAAAGCAGCGGCAAACTTCAACTTTGGCTCCTCGTGCCAACGAATGGTGAACCACAAAATGAGGGCAAACAAAACAAAAAGATAGTTGTGTGACATCAAGCCCTGGCCATGAAAAACGGTCAAAACCAGATAATTGGTTCCAAAAACAATCAGGATTAAAAGCAAAGAAGTGATGATCGGGTCGAAAAATTTGCGCAAAGACTTTCTAAAAAATACCAATCCGACAACGGTATAAACAAAGCTGCCATACAAAACACTGAGTTGATAAGGGACAGAAAATCCATCCATTTCAAAGCCGCCCAGCCAAGCCAAAAGATGCCCGATAAAAAACCATGGTGCATACAGCAAAGCCATTCCCATGGGATATTTCATCACCCAAATGCCACCCGGTTGCGGCATGGCTTGATAAAACCAAGTCGAACCTTGGTATTTATCCAAAACGCCTTGCACTACAGAAAAATCTTTTAGGCCCAAATCGTTGTATATAAACGTAAACGGAAGATAGAGGTAATAGCCAAAAATGTCCCACGATAATATTTTGTGCGGCACATGCGAAAAAACGATGACCGCAAGCACCAAAACAATTCCCAAAAGAACATAAACAGAAAAATCAAGCTTGCGGATGGCGTTTTTCATGTGGCTAAAGATTGGTTGGTTTTTTTTCAAACACAGCAATGACTTCGTTTTCTGATGTGTACTTTAAATTATAAAAACGATCGAGACGTTGACGCACACGGGACAGCGTTTCTTCTTTCAAGTACCAACGGTATTCAAAAATTACCACATGCGAGGCTTCTTCAAAGCGTCCATCCAATGCCAAATTTCCCGTGAATCCGGTCGCATTGGCACTGTCTGCAAGAATTTCAGGTTTTCCGATTTTCCAATCAAGGGCCATAAAAGGTGAGCAGGCGTTGCTTCTCAAATCAACTACAGGCTCATTTACAGCAATATAATGATGAAAATAATTCATAAGCCAATTTTTACTGAAGTTCAAAGCCACAACACGGCTATTGGGTGGTAAGTGCTGATCCACTGCAACAATTTGTCGAATGGTCTCATCCAAAGGCCTAAGATACTTCAAATGAATGGCCCGCGATTGAAAACCGAAAATAAGAATGGCGATCCAAGCCGCCCAACTGAAAAAAGAAGGAAGCCGCAGCACACTCAACCAAAGCGCGAAAAAAATTGCTGTTAACACCAACATACGGATGCCAACACTCGCGGCTGCATCGGCACCATCGGGCAAAACTAAATAGAGTACCAAAAAAACCAAAGCGACTACAAGCCACACATCATTAGTGGTAAAAAAACTTTTTGCTGAATCGCCGTTGTTTTTAAAAAAGACAATGAAACGGTAGAGAAAAACGGCAAGACAAAGGATCACAAAAAAAACAAACAAGGATTTTGTAAATGGTATTTCCAAGTTCAGATCATAACCCACCAACATTCTAAAGTTCATTAGATCAGTTAGTTTATCAGATGTTCCTGCCTTTAAACCCGGGCTTTGCTGAAAATCGAAAATCCTTTTCAGATAAAAACCCGAAAGCAACAAGGCGGGCATTGCCACCAAAAAGCTTTGAAAAGTAAGTCTTAAAAAGCTTTTTAAAGCCTTTTTTGGTTGTTTGATCACCTCGCGAAAAAAGGTTGTCAAACCCACCAAAGCCATCACCAATAGCAGCATATAAAACACAAACAAATGTGAAAAATAAGTCAACAAAAGCCATAACGACAGCCAAAACAAGCTTTTATGATTGAATTTTTGGTAATTATTGATCCAATATCCCAAGGTAAAAAACAAAATTCCGATGGCAAAACTAAAGTTGTAATAGCCCATCATCATCAAAGAGGTAAAGGCAAAAGGAAAAATAAGCACCGACAACCCGGTGGTTTTGCCGCTGATGGCCTTCACGAGATAGCGAAAACCGTAAGCAAAACTGAAAACATAAAGGGTTAAAAACAACTTTTCGGCCAACCAAGCAGGCAATAACAGTTTAAAAAACGATAAAATATAAATCCCCAGCACATTGCCAATAAAAGGAGGATTGAAAGTAAAATAATGCGCAAATGACTCATTTCCAATCAAAAGCTGATCAATAATAGAGGCGGCAGCGAGGTGTTTCGGGCCATCCAACGAGCCAACATAATGCAACATCCACCAAGGCAAAAGGAAACCTAAGGCAAACAAAAAGAAAATAAATCTTTCGTTGGCCAAGAAAAAAGCCGATAGTCGTTGCAAAAAAGTTTTCATCTTATTTTTTTTCTTGTTTTACATCCTGAGCCGGAGTTGCATGTTTATTTTCATAAATCCAAGTGGCATCTATGCGCAACATTTCGTCCACACTGATGTTGCGTCGGCTTGCCTTATCACGGATTAACTCCAAATAAGAAGGACTTTTCCTGATGCGCTCCATGGTGTTTTTGATTTCCAAAAGCGCAGCTTCATCCAAACCCTCTACTTTTTTTATGGCAGAGTACAACTCAGGAATGAAGCCAAAGCTATAGCGCGACATATTGGCATCCGTTTGCAAAAGGATGATAAAGTCGGCCTCCAACACGCGCGACATCACATCAATATCATGTTTTTGTACCATCTCACCCCCATCGCCCGGAATAATTTGGTTGTTGTAGTACCAAAAATCATGCTTCCCAAAAGCCTTCGTAGCATAATCGCCGCTGTACCACTGCCAATAATAGCTGTCGGCCACCACAATCACCGCCGGCATGTTTTCAGGATCGGTTCTGGTGAAACTGAAATCAGGATAAGGCATAGGGTAATCATTGGGTTTGCTGAAAATATTCATGCCTTCCCATAAATCTCGATCAGGAACCCGAAGATTGTGGGTTACCAAAATACTTTTGGTTTCAAAATCAACAAAAGGCTTTCCACGCTGCTGTTCCATGGTTTTCAAAATGGTGTCGAACACCAAGCCCATGCCGTAGAACGACCAGTGGATGCCACATTTCGGAAACAAAGCATAGCGACTGGTATCTTTGACGGAAGCAAAAATCTCGTTCCCGCTGATAACTTTGATTTGATTTTCTTTAAGCAAACGGTAATAGGTCGCTTCATTTTTAGGGAAAATACTATCGGGTTTGTATTCCTCAGGGATATACTCCGGAAAAAAACTGCCTTTGCCGGGTGCAAAAGCAACCACAAGATGTTTGTTGTTTTTTTCGAGCCAATTGTTGACAAAAACGGTTTGCTCAATATGTTTTTGAATGGTGTCCATGCCTACATAATCAAGTCCGTAATAAGCCTTAATGTAATTGTACTCAAACAGATAGCCGTCTTTACCTTCAATTGCTCCTCGTGCCGAAACCGTATCAAACAAACTGTATTTGTACTGGTTGTTCAACCGCACCAAGTCGGGCCGAAAGCCAATATTTTGTTCGATATATTTAACGAGGCTGTCCTGAAAGGTAGAATTCATAAAATTCTCGAATTGCCACACGGGTTTTTTCGCCGGATAGAAATACCCTTTCAATTCTTTCACTTTTGGAAAATTGGTCGTTTTTTGCACAAATGGCAGAACCAAAATTAGACCTATCAAGCTGAACAACAGATGTTTTGTCCACTTTCTTTTCATCTTAGAACCTGAAATAAATGAATGGATTAAATCCCGAAGAGGTAATCGCGCCAAGACTAAAGACAAACAGAATGATGGAGGCAAGGGTCATAAGCACCAAAGTGCGCAAGCGTTTTGACTTTGAAAACAAACGATCTTGCATCTTTTCAACAACGGGTGCATAGGCCCAAAAGGCAAAGAAAGCTGCAAAAAGCATGGTCATCCACACTTCGCGACTCACAAAAATAGTATCGCCACCGCGGAAGCTGAACATCCCGGCTGTGAAATCCCACACTTGCGACATGTTTTCTGACCGGAATAAAACCCAACCTACAATAGTGATCACGAAGGTGATAACAACGCTGGGAAACTTGCCAATGCGCTGATATATTTTCAAAAGAAACAACCTGTCGGCAATTAAAAAAGTGCCATGAAAGGCGCCCCAGGCAATGAAATTCCATGCGGCTCCGTGCCAAAAACCCGAAATCAAAAACACCAGCCACAGGTTGAGATACATCCTTCGTTGCGACACTTTGTTGCCACCCAACGGGATGTAAAGGTAATCGCGCATCCAACGACCCAAGGTCATGTGCCAGCGGCGCCAAAACTCGGAAATATTTTTGGAGATGTAGGGATTGTTGAAATTTTCAGGAAAATCAAAACCTATCATCCGACCCAAGCCGATGGCCATATCGGAATAGCCGGCAAAGTCGTAATAAATTTGAAAGGTATAAGCCAGAATCCCGATCCACAAAACGCCCGACGAAAGAAAGGTGGCATCGGCAGCAAAAACACTGTCGGCATAAGCCCCTAAAGGATTGGCTATCATCACTTTTTTAGCCAAACCGAGTGCGAAACGAAAGAAACCTGTCAGCCTGTTGTCCACATTTTCGTTGTATCGGCGGTCAACCATTTGGTCGGCAATTTCGTTAAAACGCACAATGGGCCCGGCGATGAGCTGTGGAAACATGAGGATGTACAACGCCAAATCGGAAACACGTTTCAAAGGCCGATGGATACCTCTGTACACATCAACGGAATAGGTCATTTTTTGAAAACTAAAAAACGAAATGCCAATAGGAAGCACCACGCGTGTCCACTGCATAGGCGATGCACCAAACATTTCCAAAAACACATTCACATTATCAACAAAAAAGTTGGCGTATTTAAAATAGAGCAACAATCCAATGTTGAGGGCGATGCTCATTCCTGTAAGCCAGCGCTTGGTACTGCCCGTTTTGGTGTACATTACCTTAACGAGGTAAAAATCAATGACAATGCTTCCCAACACAATGAAAATGAAGTCGGGAGCACCCCAGGCATAGAAAAAAATGCTGGCCAATAGCGCAACATAGTTTTTAAGAACGCGCGGACTTAGATAGTACAACAATAAAAAGGCCGGCAAAAAGTAGAGTAAAAACAAGCTGCTGCTAAAAACCATAGTTCATTTTTTATTAAAACCAGCAAATTTAAACGTTAAAATGAATAACAACCCCATCCTTAAACAATAAATGCTTTACTTATAGGACATGGGGTATCTCACATCAAAATAGATGTAAAAAACAATGTATATTGTTGATTACATACACATTAAAAATTTATTTCGACTGTGAACCTGCCAACCTGTCTAATGTATTTTGAATCAATTTTTCCATAAATGGAAGGTAATTGCTTGAAAATTTCTCAGTCACTCTGTTGGCAATGACCAAACAAATGGTCAAGGCATCGTGGCCCAGCATCAGGCTCAAACCATACAAAGCAGATGATTCCATCTCGAAATTGGTGATGTTTTGACCTTCAAAAGTGAAGGATTCAATTTTTTTATTCATGCCTTCGTCGCTGAGTGGCAGGCGCAAAACGCGACCTTGAGGACCATAAAATCCCGGCGAAGTGGCTGTAATGCCTTTTCTATAATCAAAAGCAAGCTGCTCCATAAGACTTTCGGAGCTACCGACAACATAAGGCGAAGGCAACAATGG
>JAEWWJ010000114.1 GCA_023396415.1 Bacteroidota bacterium | reverse complement strand
AGTTTGTTCCTCACGATGACAAAGGTCAACAAGAAATGGCCGATGTAATGAAAGTACCGCTTGAAATCATCAAACAAAAAGTGGATGACCTCCATGAAGTGAACCCAATGCTCGGACACCGCGGATGTCGCTTGGGAAATACTTATCCTGAAATTACCGAGATGCAAGCCCGTGCCATCATCGAAGCCGCGCTCAACCTCAAAGCCAAAGGCATTGTTGTTCTTCCTGAAATTATGATTCCGCTCATCGGCAATGTTGCTGAGTACCGAATGCAGGAAGACATCGTGAGAGGTACCATCAATGCAGTTTTTGCCGAACGTAACGACAGCATCGAATACCTCGTCGGAACCATGATCGAAGTGCCACGCGCTGCCCTCACCGCCGATAAAGTTGCTGAGTATGCCGAGTTCTTTAGCTTTGGAACCAACGACCTCACACAGATGACCTTTGGTTACTCGCGTGATGATGCCGGAAAATTCCTTGATATCTATAAGAAAAAAGGTCTTCTCAAACACGATCCTTTTGAAGTGATTGACCAAGAAGGTGTTGGTGAAATGGTGAAAATGGCCGTTAAAAGAGGTCAAAAAACACGTCCAAATATCAAGTTGGGTATCTGTGGCGAACATGGTGGCGAACCCAGTTCAGTGAAATTCTGCCACACTGCCGGTCTTAACTATGTGAGCTGCTCACCCTTCCGCGTGCCCATCGCGCGTTTGGCTGCTGCGCAAGCTGCCGTAGAAGAAAAAATGGCCGCCAAAGCTGCTAAGAAAGCCAAGAAGGATAAGAAAGACAAAAAAGACAAGAAAAAATCCAAGAAATAAGGATGTCTTTTAATGATTCAAAAACGTCGGATAATTTGTCCGACGTTTTTTTTTAACCTAAAAATTTTCAACCCTAAACGGCTAAGTGTTTTTTCGTGTGCTTGAATTGAAGTCCTTTTATTGTAAGAAAAACTAAATAAACACATTTCTTATTTAAGTTTTCTTGCGTTTTTTTTAATAACGATTCGCATGGGTTGATTAACGTTTTGCACTTAGTTAGAATGATGTAAGAATTTGAAATATATCATATTACATGAGAAACAATTCTCTGCGGCTTCTTGAAGTCGCTTTGTGAAATTGCTGTTACACAGAGTTTCGCAAAGAAGGCACTGAGTTTCACAAAGCAAATTCGTGCAAAACATCAATTAGTTGAATTAGAAAAACTTAATATTTTGAAAGAAGTAACCGGAAATCAGCGTGGTAGAGACTGTGTGTTTGAGATAATTATCTCAAACTTTTTAAATAGTTGGACTCGGTTGAAAATATGCGATGTTTTTTAATTCTTCAGAGCCTCAGCACGTCAAATAACGCCTGCATTTTTTTCTCATAACCATTCAAAAGCAAAAAATAAGTATATTTGGGCATAAAAATTTAAAGCATGAATTACACCATCCTTAAACCCGTTTCAGAAAACGGTATCCTCACTCTGACTATCGCGCGGCCACAGGCACTCAACGCACTGAATACCCTCTTTTTTCAAGAGATGGATCACCTTATTGAAGCCGTGAAAAACGATGAAAGTATCCGTGTCATGATCATTACAGGTATGGACAAGGCCTTTGTGGCCGGTGCCGACATCGCCGAAATGGTGCATAAAACGGAAAAAGAAGGCGCTGATTTTGCCCGCCTTGGACAAAACACTTTTAAAAACTTAGGTCTGTTGCCCTTCCCCGTCATAGCCGCCATCAATGGTTTTGCCCTTGGCGGTGGCCTCGAATTGGCCATGGCCTGCGACTTTCGTATCGCCTCGAGCAAAGCTAAATTTGGCCAGCCGGAGGTGAATCTCGGACTCATTACCGGTTACGCCGGATCGCAACGACTGCCACGTCTCGTCGGCATGGCCGATGCTTTGTTTCTTCTCACCACTGCCGAAATGATTGGTGCTGACGATGCCTTGCGAATCGGATTGGTGCAAAAAGTAACTGAACCTGATGCCCTTATGACCGAATGTATGCGCTTGGCCAAGGCCATTGCGGCCAAAGGTCCGCAAGCGGTTCGTAAAATTAAAATGGTGACGCGCCAAGGCCTCGAGATCGGTTTCGACGCCGGTAGTGAGCTTGAAGCCCAACATTTTGGATCGCTCTTTGGCCCAGGCACAGAGGGCGAAGAAGGAATGAAAGCCTTCTTGGAAAAAAGAACACCCCAATGGAATCAGTAACCAAACGATTGAAACAATGACATACGACGAAAAATTACAACAGGTAGCCGTGATGGGTGCTGCCGGAAAAATGGGGAGCGGAATCCTTTTGCTCACTGCCGTGGAAATGGCCGATCTCAGCTTAAAACCTGAAAATAAAGGAAAGACTTTTGTGCTGAACGCCATTGATCTGTCCGATGAGGGTTTGGCTGGATTGATGGATTATCTGCGGGTGCAAATCCTTAAAATTGCAGAAAAGAAAACCGTTTGGCTGAGGCAGATGTATGCCCACCGCAACGATCTGATCGAAAACAGCGACATCATTCAACAATATGTGGAGGATGCCCTGCGTATCGTTAGACCAACAACAGCCATCGAAACTGCCTACCGTGCGCATCTCATTTTTGAAGCTGTGAGCGAAAATAAGTCGCTAAAAGTTAAATTGTTAACTCAAGTTGACCAAAATAATCCCAACAAGCCTTGGTTTTTTACCAACACTTCGTCGGTGCCCATTCATCTGATTGAGGAGGAAGCCGCACTTAAAGGTCGTATTCTTGGATTTCATTTTTACAATCCGCCGGCTATACAAAGGTTGGTGGAGCTGATCGTTACCCAAGAAACTGCGCCTGAAATGAAACAATTTGCGCTCGATTATGCCAAAGCACTCAAAAAAACAGTAGTTGAAAGCAATGATTTTGCCGGCTTTATCGGCAACGGCCATTTCATGCGCGATGCCCTTTATGGTATCAACAAGGCCATCGCGTTGGCCAATGACAGGCCTTTTGTTGAGGCCGTCTATATTGTCAATAAAATAAGCCAAGATTATCTCATCCGTCCGATGGGAATATTTCAATTGATTGATTATGTGGGCATTGATGTGGTTCAGTTCATTATGAATGTGATGAACCCTTTCTTGAAACAAGAAAATTTACACAGTCCTTTGCTCGATCTGATGATGGCCTCCGATATTAAAGGCGGACAGTTTGCAAGCGGAGCGCAAAAGGATGGTTTCTTGAAATACGAAAAAGGAGTTCCCGTTGCCATTTACGATCCTGAAAAGCAAGAGTATGTTGCCATTGCTAATTTTGCCTCAAGCTGCGATGCCTTTTTAGGAGCCATGCCCGAAGGTTTTAAACCTTGGAAATCTGTGATGAAACTAAGGGATAAAAACACACACTTTGAACAGTATTTTGCGGCTTTAAAAGCATCCTCTGATACCGGTGCGCGCATGGCAATGGAGTATGGTTCCCGTTCGGCAGAAATTGGTCGAAAACTAAAAACCGATGGTGTAGCCAACACCGATGCCGATGTGAATACGGTGATGCTTACCGGATTTTTCCATGCCTTTGGGCCAATCAATTCCTATTTTGATGAACCGACAAAAAACGCTGAATGATGAGAAAGAAAGTATTTATGACCGCCGGTGCAAATACCATTTCGTTGGGAACCGGTCGCAAGGAGTTCAACCCACGCAAAGAACGTCCTGGCCTGGAAGATTATATTAAAGAAGCAGGTCAGGCTACATTGAAGCAAATCCCTACTACTGAAGCCATTGACGAGGTTTTTGTTGGAAATTTCATGGCTGCGCGATTCAACAAACAAGGCCATCTCGGCGGATTTGCTGCCATCGTTGATCCGGCGTTGGAGTTCAAGCCTTCACTCAGTGTTGAGGGTGCTTGTGCCTCAGGTGGGCTGGCTCTTGTGTCGGCCATCAGGTCGGTGTTGTCAGATTCATCGGAGGTGTCGTTGGCCTTGGGCGTGGAGGTGCAGAATACCGTTAAAGCTATCTATGGTGCTGATATTCTGGCCTCAGCAGGATGGTTCAAGAACCGTAAAAACGGACATGCTTATTTCTTTCCGGGACAATTTTCTGATCGGGCAGGGGCCTATTATCAAAAATATGGTTTTGAGGAAGCGCGAAAAGGGATGGGACGTTGGTTCAGAAATGCCATCGAAAATGCACGTCTTGATCCTACTGCGCAGGAACATCAAAACGATGTCGGCGATCTCGAGGAGTTGTACCACAAGGCCGTTCCCAATGGAAAATCTTTTGTTGAAAACCTCAACCTGTATGATTGTTCAAAGGTTTCTGATGGTGCTTCTGCCATTTTGATCACCTCTGAAGAAGGACTTAAAAAGTTGGGCGTCAGCAAAAAAGATGCAGTAGAAGTGGTGGGTTATGCCCAGCTCACGCGCAATATCACCAACGATCCGCCCAATTTGGTGGAACTGACAACCATCAAAAAAACTGCAGAGAAAGCCCTTCAACAGGCCGGTATTACAATGGATCAGGTGGGAACAGCGGAAATACATGATTGCTTCAGCATTGCCGGAATCCTTACAGTCGAAGCTTTGGGTTTGGCCGAAGCGGGCAAAGGCGCTGCTTTTGTGGCCGATGGAAACACTTCACGCGAGGGCATCCTCCCGATGAACACTACCGGCGGATTGATCGGCTGGGGTCATCCCACAGGCGGAACGGGTGTGCATCAGGCGGTTACCATCTGGCAACAACTGACCGGAAAGGCGGATCGTGCGCAAATAAATCTCTCTGCTGATAAGCCTTATGGCCTGTCCATCAATATGGGTGGCGATGATGTTACAGTTGTGGCTATCGTTTACAAAAGAGCTGTGTAAAACTACATCGCTATAAGCAACTTAACATAAAAGCCGTAAAAGCAAGCCTAATGATGATCAGACTTGCTTTTACGGCTTTTTTTATGATTAGAAAATACCTTTACAAACTGAATTTAATTCCTTGAGCAAAAGGCAGTTCCGTACTGTAATTGATGGTATTGGTTTGGCGACGCATATACGCTTTCCAAGCGTCAGAACCTGATTCACGTCCACCACCGGTGTCTTTTTCACCTCCGAAAGCGCCGCCAATTTCAGCTCCTGAGGTGCCTATATTTACGTTGGCAATGCCGCAATCTGAGCCTTCATGCGAAAGAAAACGTTCGGTCTCCAAAAGGTCGGTGCTGAAAATAGCTGATGAAAGTCCTTGAGGAACAGCATTGTGCAGAGCCACAGCTTCATCCATGGTTTTATATTTCATCAAATAAAGGATGGGTGCAAAGGTTTCTTCCTGAACGATGTGGTAATGGTTTTCGGCTTCGGCCAAAACAGGAACAACATAACATCCTGATTCATAACCCTCGCCTGACAACACTTCACCTCCATAGAGGATTTTCCCGCCTTCTTTCAATATTTGTTCCAGCGCATATTTGAAAGCTTCTACCGAGCCTTTGTCAATGAGTGGTCCAACCAAAGAATTGGGATCGAGCGGACAGCCAATGCGGATTTGCTGGTAGGCTTTGATGAGTTTTTCCTTGAAAACATCGTACACCCCTTCGTGGATGATGAGCCTGCGAGTGGTTGTGCAACGCTGCCCTGCTGTTCCTACTGCACCAAAAACGGTAGCCATCAATGCCATATCTAAATTGGCTTTGTCGGAAACAATGATGGCGTTGTTGCCACCCAATTCGAGCAAGGTGCGTCCCAATCTTTCGCCTACAATGCGTGCTACCCTTCTTCCAACGGCAGTACTTCCGGTGCAAGAGATCAACGGCAGGCGTTTGTCGGCCAACAAATTGTCACCAAAATGTTTGGAACTTCCAATAATGAGGTTGGTTACGCCTTCGGGGACGTTGTTTTTCTTGAGTACATCAGCAATGATGTTGTGAATGGCGACGGCACACAATGGCACTTTGGAGGAGGGTTTCCAAACCACCACGTTGCCTGTAACCAAAGCCAGCATGGTATTCCAAGCCCAAACAGCTACCGGGAAATTAAAGGCGGTGATAACACCAACCACACCAAGCGGATGGTATTGGTCGTACATTCTGTGGCGCACACGTTCACTGTGCATGGTGAAACCATACAGCTGGCGCGACAAACCCACGGCAAAGTCGGCAATATCAATCATTTCTTGCACTTCGCCCAGTCCTTCTTGATAAATTTTGCCCATTTCGTAGCTAACCAAACGGCCCAAATCTTCTTTGTATCTTCGGAATTCATTGCCCATTTGGCGGACAATTTCACCGCGTTGAGGTGCCGGAATCATCCTCCATGTTTTGAAGGCTTCTTGGGCCTGATCCATAATCTGTTGGTAATCATCCCAGGTTCCCTGACGAACGCTGGCAATGTGTTGGCCGTCGCATGAAGCGGTGCTGTGGAGCAACTCTCCGTTGGTTTCTAACCATTGGCTACCGGTGCTGGCGCCATAATTGATGTCTTTGATACCTAACCTTTTGAGGGCCGGTTGGATATCGCAAGTGGGGCAGATGTTCTTCATTGTTTTTTATGGGTTTATACGTTGAATAATAGATAATCTTTTTGCTAAAATGATAGTTAGAGCACTAACAATACTGCTGCATGATGAATATATAGTTTAATATTTCAATTTGTTAACGTTCTATCGCCTGTGGATGCAGAAGTTGGTCATTCATTTTCATTTTCGACAAAAATAACTAAACCATTGAAATGCGATCGTGCACAGAAGGAAATATTCTTATCAAATTAAAGGAGAATAGTGCGTTGATGGTTGTTATTATTTGATAAAATCAGCTCATTTTTGTTAAGTTTGTGCAAATTTGAAATCATGGGAAAGAAAAGTATTTTAATGGCATTGGTATTATTTATTTCATTAGAAATCAATGCTCAGTCTTTTGCAGAGTGGGAAAACGAAACCATCAATGCCGTCAACAAACAACCGGCACGTTGCTCTTGGATTCCTTATGCTGATCTGCAGCAGGCAATTCAAAATGACAAGAATGAATCACCTTATTATCTTTCGTTGAACGGAACCTGGAAGTTCAACTGGGTGAAGCATCCCGATTTGCGGCCACGTGATTTTTATAAAAAGGAATACAATCTCAGCTTTTGGGACGACATTGCTGTGCCTTCGTCATGGCAAATGAAAGGTTATGGCATCCCAATTTACACCAATGTTACTTATCCTCATGCTAAAAATCCGCCTTTCGTTTTGGGGGCGGTGCCTTCAAATTATACTGCCGCGAGTTACCCTAATCCGGTTGGATCATACCTGAGAACCTTTGACGTTCCTGAAGATTGGAGTGGTCGTCAGGTCTTTTTGCAGTTTGATGGTGTTGAAAGTGCCTTGTACGTTTGGATCAATGGGAAATTTGTAGGATACAGCGAAGACAGCCGATTGCCGGCTGCCTTTGATGTTACATCATATGTGAACAAAGGTCAAAATACGGTAGCTGTGCAAGTGTATCAATGGTGTGACGGAAGTTACCTCGAAGACCAAGATTTCTGGCGCATGGGTGGAATTTACCGCGATGTGTATCTTTATGCTACCCCAAAATTGGAGCTTTTCGACTATTTCGTCAAGACCAATTTAAACAGTGATTTTTCTGAAGCAGAGCTGTCGTTGGAAGCCGTTTTTCGCAATCATGGAACTTCTGTAAACCATCAATTAGAAGTTTATCTCATTGAAAATGAATCAAACAACCTACCCGAAAAACCTTTGATCAGGTCTTCAATCAGCAAAGCTAACACCAAAGGGAAAGCTGTTTTGTTAAAGGCAATGGTGGCCAATCCCAAGCTTTGGTCGGCAGAAAAACCTTATCTGTACCAGCTTTTATTGGTTAGCAAAGACCAAAACGGACAAATTATCATGGTGCAGCAAAGCAAAATTGGGTTTAGAAAAATTGAAATCCGCGACCAGCAATTGTGGGTGAACGGACAAAGCATCAAAATTAAAGGTGTGAACCGCCACGAACTCGACCCAAAAGACGGTCATGTCGTGAGTCGGAAGTCAATGTTACGCGACATTGAGCTGATGAAACAACACAATATCAACACAGTACGCACTGCACACTATCCCAACGATCCGTTTTGGTATGAGTTGTGCGACAGGTTTGGCTTGTATGTGATTGATGAAGCCAATGTGGAATCGCATGGCATGGGCTATGGCGATGCTTCGCTGGGTCATGTTAAAAGTTGGCAGGCAGCGCATGTTTCGCGCATCATGAATATGGTGGAACGCGACAAAAATCATCCGTCTGTGATCATATGGTCGTTGGGAAATGAGGCCGGTCCGGGAATCAATTTCACTGCTGCTTCTAAAGCCGTGAAAAGCCGCGATGCTGAGCGACCCATTCATTATGAGCGTTTTAACGATGTAGCCGATATTGAGTCAACCATGTATCCTGACGTGCCTTGGTTCATTGAACAAGGGTTAAAAAATGACCCTAAACCTTTTTTCTTATGTGAATACGCCCATGCGATGGGCAATGCCGTGGGCAATTTGCAAGAATATGTGGATGCCTTTTACAACTCGAAACGCTTGATTGGCGGTTGTATTTGGGATTGGGTAGATCAAGGATTGTACAAGGAAATCCCGAAGCAAGAAGGAGAGTATTTTTTGGCTTATGGAGGCGATTTTGGTGATCGTCCCACCGACTGGAATTTCTGTGCCAATGGCCTGACTACCGCCGACAGGCGCATCACACCAAAGTTGGAAGAAGTGCGAAAAGTGTATCAAAACGTTCATTTCAAAAATGTGAATGTATTGAATGGTAAAGTGTTGGTGCACAACCGCTTTGCCTTTACCAATTTAAATGAATATGATGGTTTTTGGTCATTGGAGCAAGATGGAAAGGTCGTTCAGTCGGGGCCTTTGACAGGTTTTTCGCTGGCTGCCAATCAAACTTTGGAAATAGAAATTCCTTTCACTTTACCACAACTCAAAGCTGAATCGGAATATTTCCTGAAGATAGATTTTAGATTGAAAACCGATACGCCATGGGCGAAAAGTGGATATGTCATCGCTTGGGAGCAGTTCAAAATTCCTTTTGAAAGGCCAACAACTGTTGTAAATATGGCTAAGAAAATGCCCGAAATATCACTCCAAGAAACAGATAGTGAATACCTTATCAAAGGCAAAGACTTTGAATTAACTTTTAGTAAAACCACCGGAACCATCAGCAACTATGCTTTTCGTGGAACTGCGCTTATCCAAACCCATCCCGAAGCTGAGCGGGGCGTTCGCTCGGAAACTGGACTTATTTCCTGGAAGCAAACTTCACCGCACCGTGTTTCAGGCCCGCGTGTAAATGTTTTCCGCGCGCCCGTTGACAATGATTATATTTTTGGCGGAGGGCCGGGGCCTATTTGGCAGGCAGAGGGATTGGCACATCTCACACACACTGTAACCGGCATGACTACTGAAAAAAGTCAGGACGGCAGCATCAATATTAACGTGCAACAAACCGCTGTCGCAAAAGCTGGTTTTGCCATCCGGACAGCGACAAATTATGTGGTTTATGGCGATGGAAGCATCGAAATGGACATCACTTTTGATCCTGACCAAGTGACTTGGCCTTTGGCTAAACTGGGGGTTATCCTGGAAATGCCGGCTGGATTTGAGCAGGTGGAGTGGTTTGGTGCTGGTCCGCATGAAAACTATTCCGATCGCAAAAGCTCGGCGGCCATAGGTTTGTACAACAAAACCGTTTCAGAAATGGCGGAAGACTATATTCGTCCGCAAGATATGGGCAACAGGAGCGATGTTCGTCATTTCGAGATCACCAACCATGCAGGGCTGGGGATCGCGTTTAAAGCCGATAGCTTGATTAATTTCAGTGCGTTACATTATTTGCCCACCGACCTTGATCAGGCCAATCACAGCTATGCATTGGTTTCGCGGCCTGAAACAATTCTAACGATAGATGCCATTCAAAACGGATTGGGCGGCGGCAGCTGTGGTCCCGGGCCGATGGAGCAATACCTGCTCAAGTCGCAACCCAAAACAATGAAACTTCGGTTACAACCTATTGGATTTTAAAGTGAAAGTCGAAGGTGTGAAAGTCCAGAGGTCAATTTTTTTCGCTCAGGCGAAACGCCGATGCCCGAAGCTCGAATAAACTAACATTCAAGTTATTAATCGTCGTTAATCTGCTTTTGCTGACTCGCACTCATCGGCTTTCGTTAACCTGCCATTGTTTTAAAGGCTTCGAAAACCAAAAACGCCGGCCAAACCAAAGCTTTTAAAAAGCCAATGATAACGCCCCAAAAACCGGAAGCAGTTGAAATAAAGTAAACAGCGGCACCAATGAGGCCTAATCCGTAAATAGCACCTTGAGGTGCATTGTTGTGTAAATCGCTTTTCATTTTGGTGATTTTGAAAATTATGACCAAAATTAGAAAAAACTAACCACTTTTACTGATGCGTTCCAACATGCTTTTGTTCAGCAATTCAATGGTTTTGCCTTTTATACTGATTAAATTGTCCTTTCTAAAGTGCGTGAGCGTGCGGGTGACGCTTTCGCGACGTGCATGAACCAAGTCGCCCAGGTCGCTACGGTTAAGGGGCATTTGAAAGCTGTCGCTTTGAAAAATATCGTTGGAAAGCAATAGCAGAGCATCGGCCACCCTTCCATGAATTTGCTTTTGTGTCTGATGTATGGAGCGGTCAAAAAAAGACAACTCATCAAAGCACAGATTGTTAATGATTTCGTTGGCAAATTTTCCATTCAACAAAATGAGCTTTCTAAAAACATCCGTGGCAATAAAACATGTATGCGTAGGCACCAAAGCCGTGGCGGTGTATTGGTTTACTTTGTTTCCTAAAACCGTTGGTATGCCAATGAATTGCGGCGATTTAACGAGCTTGAGTATTTGGTCTTTCACCGGACCCATTTTATGAATCTTTACTAAACCCGATTTTACATAAGCGATGCCCGAATGGGGAGTGCCTTCGCGAAAAACCTGCTCATTGCGTTTATAAACAGCTTCCGAACAGTTGGTTTGCAAGATGTTGAGCTCGTTCGAGTCAAGAACTTCGACAGCACAAGATTTGAAACGACAACTTTCGCAACTTTCTTTCTCCGGTTTTGTCATAGGTCATGCTTGTTTGGTTCACAAAGATAGCTTAAAATGTGATTTTAGTCACATTAAGTTGGTGATATTGGTCATTTTTTAAGCTACTGCAACTTTGGTTTCTTGACGTAAATTTGTTGAAAATTAAATGATTATGTGTAAATTAGGTTCTTTACTCTCGAAAGTTGGCTTGGCCTCGGTACTTTTAAGTATTATCGTTATGGTCGCCGGTTGGTTGTTTTTGAACATCAACGTTTGTATTGTTGCCATGTTCTTGATGAGCGTTGCGGCTATAAGTTTCACCATCTGTATTGTTTGTAACTATGCTTCGGAAAGAAGGCAAGAAAAAGCAGCGGATGTAAATCGTGTTTCAACACAATAGTTAAGATTTATTTTTCCATCAATTAACATACGGTTTTGAGGTTTTTTACTTCGAGGGCCGTATGTTTTTTTACGCCTTATTCATCAGGAAATTGCAAAGGTGGAGCAAAGCGTGGATCGGATAAAAACTGCTCGTCATGCAACGAAAGAATGAAAGCCTTAAGATCGGCTTTTTCGTTGGGGGTGAGCTGCACACCACCCTTTAAAACATGGTGCATCAACGGATCAACATTTTCTGAAAGCAGCACATGATGGGAGTAAAAATCAATGACCTCATCGAGGGTTGAAAAACGTCCATCGTGCATATAAGGGCCTGAAAGAGAAATGTTTCTCAGGCTTGGTGCTTTGTATGCTCCTTTGTGTTTTGGATTTCCGGTGACCTCAAAACGGTCGCCGAAACCATTAAAAACTGTATCTTTTCCATTGTTGTAAAACAGATGTGTGGTGAACAATGGATTTCCGCCGCCGCCATGGCAATGAAAGCAATCGGCTCCTTCTTCGGTAGTAAACAAAACATAACCATTCAGCTCCGAAGCAGTGAGTTGTAATTCGCCTTTCAAGAAACGATCGAATCGCGAATTGGCTGAAACAATGGTTCTTACGAATTGTGCAACGGCTCTTTCAATATTTTTGAAGCTTATTTTTTCGTTGCCAAAGGCTTTAAAAAACAGTTCGGGGTAGCCTTTTAGCGATTGAAATACAGCTTTCACTGTCGTTGTATCGGTATTTATTTCATCGGTGGCTGTAACGGCCAATCGTACAAAATCTTCAATATTACGCATATCGGTGCGCTCGTTGGTGGGATACAAGAAGCCATTCCATCCGTAACCACTGTGGTTCCAAACAAGGTTGACCAAAGGCAGCATCACATGGCGTGTCTGCTGTCCGTTGAGGCCATGCACAAAACCGTTTTGAAAAACAGAATGGTCCACACCGGCTTCAAAATTTCGACTTTGTAGGTGGCAGGTGGCACAGCTCATCAGCGAGTCGGGATGTGTGCGTCCACTCATTCGGCCATCGTAAAATAAATATCTCCCCAATGCAATTCCTTCTTCGGTCAGCGGATTATCGGCAGGAATGTTGAGGTTGGTGGGAAAACCAAAAGGGATCTCTATATTATATGGTGTCGGGATGTGAACTTTGGGGTCAGGCTCAGTTTTGCATGACGAAAGCGCAACGAAAACAAGGAGCATCACTCCAATTCGTAATTTATTTGGAATCATTTTCAACACCTTTCACTTTCAGATCGAACACATTCAAACCATTTTCGCAGGCCATTTTCATGGCTGCTT
Organism: Bacteroidota bacterium; assembly: GCA_023396415.1. Lineage (GTDB taxonomy): Bacteria > Bacteroidota > Bacteroidia > Bacteroidales > F082 > JALNZU01. The sequence continues at coordinate 82,603 of JAEWWJ010000114.1, read as the reverse complement.
GCTGCTGCATTATACTACCTCCCCAATGGTTATGGTCGTAAACGTGCTGTCCTTCAAACCATTTTTCAATTTGCATAACAAGCTCAAGATGGGTAGTTTTATCGTCGTAAATGGTAAACTCTTGGTTCAGCTGAACTTCAAAATAGTTTTGCACAAAACCAATGATGGGCATCAGTTTTTTGGGTGGTTGATAGCCTTTGCAATGGTTGCGCGAGCAGCACGAGTCAAGATTGATATAGTAGGATTTGGATGCGGTAGTATCATAAATCTGGCCGATGCCAAGATGAAAATTGAAAGGCTCGGCTTGCTGTTGGGGATTGATCCATTTGCCGTTGAGTTTCATATAATGGTAGCCGCCACCAAGATAATCGGGCCAAAACATAAACGATTCGGGTGGGTTAACAAAACGCAACGATTTGTTTTTTTCTTCATTGATTCCGAAGGTGAAGCTCAAACCGGTGTAAACACCTGAAGATATAGAAGTTAAAGGATGAATCGCCCAGCTACTTTCGATGTCGGTATCTACATATTTGATGTCGTTGACAGCGTCAACCAAAACGCTTGAACCATCGGCCTTGTGCGCAAAAATATCAGAGATAAACCATTGTATCTCACTAATTTCATAACGGTTACCGGCTGCATTCACATAAAGAAGACTGTCGGTGATCAAGGGTTTTCCATCCACAGTATGCAGGATGTCGAATTGCAACTTTCCTACCTGGAGGTTGTTTTTTTTACTCTTGGAATCACATGACCAAAGCACCATCAATCCTAAAAAGGCAAAAAATATGTTTTTCATCCGGCTGAAATTTTGGTAATTATTTACAAAAATAGCACCAAAAATCAACAATTTGGTCTTTTTGGAAGGCAATCAAGTCGTATGAGTGATATATCGCACACAAATCGGCGGTTTAGCGTTCAATTGAAAGCATGTATAGGGTGCAGGTGCTTGTTTCAAATAATTATTGCAATCGTTTGTGCTTTCAGCTGAATTATTAACTTTGCAACCTCATCAAAACCACATGTAAAACTAAAAAACATCAATATGTTTAAAGATGAAAAGGTGCTGAGGTCAGAACTTGCACAATATGGCATAACCAATGTCGAAAAAATATTCCATAACAGCTCTTATGACGAGCTTTATCAGCACGAAACCGCGCCTGATCTTCAAGGATTTGAAAAGGGTGTAGTTACAAAAATGGGTGCTGTTTCGGTGGATACCGGCGTGTTCACCGGACGTTCTCCTAAAGACAAATACATCGTTTATGATGATGTGTCGAAGGACACTGTTTGGTGGTCAACGATGGGAAAGAATGACAACCGTCCGCTCGAACCGGCCAAATGGGATGTGTTGAAAAAAATTGCTGCCAACCAGCTGAGCGAAAAGAAGTTATACATCATGGATGCCTATGCAGGCGCCAATCCCGACACCCGCCTCAAGGTGCGTTTTGTGATGGAAGTGGCATGGCAGGCCCATTTTGTCAAAAATATGTTTATCCGTCCTACCGCTGAAGAGTTGGCCACATTTACTCCCGATTTTGTTGTTCTTAATGCCTCTAAAGCCGTCAATCCCAACTGGAAAGAAATGGGAATGAACTCCGAAAACTTTGTTGTTTTTAACCTTACAGAGCGTATGTCGTTGATTGGCGGCAGCTGGTATGGCGGAGAAATGAAAAAAGGCATCTTCACCATGATGAATTATTATCTGCCATTGAAAGGTATTGCTGCCATGCACTGCTCGGCCAACATGGGCAAAGATGGCGATGTAGCTATCTTTTTCGGTTTATCCGGAACAGGTAAAACGACCCTTTCGGCCGATCCTAAACGGATGCTGATTGGCGATGATGAACATGGCTGGGACGATGATGGCGTATTTAATTTTGAAGGTGGTTGCTATGCCAAGTGCATCAACCTGAGCGAAGAAAATGAGCCGGATATTTTTCATGCCATCAAACGTGATGCTTTGTTGGAAAATCTTGTAGTCCACGAAGACGGCAGCATTGATTTTGACAGCAAAGCCAAAACCGAAAACACGCGGGTTTCTTATCCCATCAACCACATTGATAATATTGTAAAGCCCGTGTCAAAAGGAGGCCATGCCACCAAAGTGATTTTTCTCACCGCCGATGCTTTTGGCGTTCTGCCTCCGGTTTCAAAACTCAACAGCGAGCAAACTAAGTACCATTTCCTTTCGGGATTTACCGCCAAACTGGCCGGAACAGAACTCGGAGTCACCAGTCCGCAACCCACTTTTTCAGCTTGCTTTGGCAATGCCTTCCTTGCCCTTCATCCTACCAAATATGCCGTGGAGCTGGTAAAAAGGATGGAAGCCGTGGGAGCAAAAGCCTATCTTGTTAATACCGGATGGAACGGAACCGGAAAACGAATCTCTATCAAAGCCACCCGTGCCATCATTGATGCTATTCTCGATGGCAGCATCGAAAAGGCGCCAACACGCATTTCACCCCGTTTCAAATTGGAAGTGCCTACCGAACTCGCCGGTGTGGATTCAAACATCTTGTTCACTAAGAATACCTATGCCGATCCTGATGAGTTTGACAGAAAAGCCAATGAATTGGCAAAAATGTTTATTGATAATTTTGATAAATACACCGATACAGAGGAGGGTAGGCGTCTTGTAGAAGCCGGTCCAAAAGTATAGTTGGTGGTGTTTTATCTTCTTGATTACATCCGAAATGTTTTAAACACCATTTAATTGTTTTAAAAAGGGGGGACCAATCCCCCTTTTTATTTTCCTATTTTATACGTACTCTGTGAAGTGAATGGATTATTTTTACTTTTGTGCATGGGCCTTCAATAAGCCCGGCATCGAAACTGACAAGGATTGTAAATAAATCATCAACCATTGTAGCTTCCAACAGCAATGTTGAATGCAACTTTTTTTAAAAGCAAAGCATCTGACTTCTGTTCTGCGCATGGTTGGTTTCGTTTATGTAAATGAATGGATGAAAGGCAACTGGTAAACGCGTGTCTGAAAGGCGATTCAAAAGCTCAAAAGCAGCTTTATGAAAGGTTTGCGCCCAAGATGTTCGGAGTGTGTTTGCGGTATGCTAAAGACGATGACACAGCACAAGACTATCTTCAGGAGGGATTTATAAGGGTTTTTAATAATCTGGATAAATTTCGTTTTGAAGGTTCATTTGAAGGTTGGATCAGACGTATTGTGGTGAACACGGCGTTGGAGAAACTTAGAAAAGTTGATGTGATTAAAAACAGTGTAGAAGTGGAGAAAGCTTTGTTTACAACCGATGACGTGGAGCAAGTGATGGATCAAATAAACGCAGGAGAACTTCTGCAACTAATTCAAACGCTGCCCACCGGTTTTAGAACGGTTTTTAATCTCTATGCTATTGAAGGCTACACACACCAAGAAATTGGCAAAATGCTGCACATTAGCGAAGGCACTTCAAAGTCGCAGTATTCGAGGGCACGACAGTGGTTACAACTTCGGTTGAATAAAAAAGAAAAGGAATGATGGAAAAGCAGAAAGATGATTTAAGAGATATTTTTCACCAGCACTTGCACAATTTTGAGGTGCAACCTCCGGGGGCTGTATGGGAAAAAATTGCCCTTGCAACGCAAAGAAAGAAGCGAACGCTCTACATATGGCGCGCTGCTGCAGCCGCAGCTTTGTTGTTTGCGGTCGCGGTGCCTGTTTCCATGCTTTTCTTTTCGCAACAACCCCAACCCTCTGCCATCGGCCTTGTTGTAACTCCTGACGAGAACACGGTTCAGACGCAAGATAAAACTACGGAACCGTTTACAAATCAGACTTTTGAAACCAATTTAGCAAAGCCTCCTTCAACTGAAACTACCGCAAAACAAAAACAATCTATCCCTTCAACGGTCTTGCCACGCACTAAAGAAGCGGGCATTTACAGCCAAATGGCGTCCATCACAAATCAGCAGGTTGAAATGACTGATTCAGTGGAAGCCCTCCCAACGACGGTTGACGATCTAACCGCCGGAAATGATTTGGCCCAACACACATCATCTGATGACACCCGCATGGCTGAAATCATGCTTGCTGAAAAGATATTGAAACAAATTCCGGATTTCGTTTTGGACGATCAGCGCGAAAAGGAGTTGTTACAAAAAAATAAAATGAATGTAGCTTTGGCTTATGGGAGCGTTCCGGGCGGCACGGTTACCGCCAATGAGTTGCTGTATGAAAACAACAATGTAAAGTACCGCAACGATGCTTTTCAAAATGATATCGCTTATGAAACAACCTTTTACGAAGAAGTTGAACGCACTGACATTCGCCCACCGCTCACCTTAGGACTGAAATTTAGCTATCGGGTTGGCAAACGCATCAGCTTAGAAACCGGAATCATTTATACCACTTTGAGCGTACTGACTAAGACATTGGAAATTGAAGAAAATTATAGCGAGTATCTGCGAAGCTTGCACTATATCGGTTTGCCGATGGGAATCCGTTTTGATGTTTGGCAATCCAAAAATTTTAGGGGTTACCTTCAACAATCAGTGATTGTGGAAAAAGGCATTGCAGCGGTGAACAAAAGTATGAAGTTTGAAAACAACAGCTTGAGCGAATCATTCCACAATAGTATGCGAATCCCTGGTTTTCAGCTTTCTACGCATAGCTCTCTGGGAGCCGATGTTAATATTTACCAACGGTTAAGCATTTATGGCGAAGCGGGAGTACAGGTTTTCTACCTCAATAGCACACAACCATTCAATATGCGTTCGGCAAAAATGTTGTGGCCGGTGTTTCAAACAGGAATTCGTTTGACTTTTTAATCCCGCATTGCAACGGTTTGCGCTGGTTTGCCGTCTAAAGGCCAACAAAGCGTTTAAACATGAAAACTCGATTTTTTTCTTTAAAATCATCCGTTTTGCTCGTCGCATTTGTGACGATATTTTTTACTTCTTGTCGCGACAGGGTGTATGAGGAGTTGAAATACGTAGCCAATGTGCCTGTTTATATGGACTTTAAATCTTTTAGAGCCTCAGTAGAGAAAACTGAGCCTCAGCCAATGGTTCAGCCTGGAAAGATTTATATGTATAATAACTTCCTATTTATAAATGAGTTACAGAAAGGTGTTCATGTCATTGACAATACCAATCCTGCTGCACCTGAGGCCATAGCCTTTATTAATATTCTCGGAAATGTGGATATCGCCATCAAAGAAAATATTCTATTTGCCGATAGTTACATGGATTTGGTAGCCATTGACATTAGCAATCCACAAAATCCGGTTGAAATTGAACGTGTTGAAAACGTTTTTCCACATGTGATTCCTGCGCTCAATGATGCCTATCCTGTGTATGGACTCGATTTTGATAAAGGCGTTGTTATTGGCTGGGAAAAGAAAGAAGTTGTTGAAGTCATTGAAAGAGGCAGTCTTTATCGTGGTGATTATCTTTATTTTGATGCCGTTGGGCAACCTCAATTGGGTATGGGTGAAATAGGTATTATTGGTGGGAATACCGGAAAAGGTGGATCAATGGCACGTTTCACTATTATTGCCGATTATTTGTACGCGGTTCACAACAGCGCCCTTAAACTTTTTAATATCGCTCAAAGTCCGGGTATCGTAATAGGAGCTGAAGTGCCGCTTAACCGGTTGGTTGAAACCATTTATCCTTTTGAAGGACATTTGTTTCTTGGCACCACCACCGGCATGTTGGTGTATAACCTCAACAACCCGGCTATACCGGCTTATGTTAGCGTTTTTGAACATATCTCCTCCTGCGACCCTGTGGTTGTGGATGGAAATTATGCTTACGTAACCCTCCGCTCGGGCAACAATTGCAACAATATGGTCAATCTTTTGGAGGTTGTTGACATATCTTCGCTTGCCCATCCATTTTCAGTAAAATCCTACCCCATGTACAATCCTCACGGTTTAGCTATTGATAATAAAACGCTTTTTATCTGCGATGGCGATGCCGGTTTAAAAGTGTATGATGTTACCGATCCGATGGAAGTACATCAGCACCAACTCGCTCATTTTCCTAACATAAAAAGCTACGATGTTATTTGCCACAATGGACTTCTTATGATGATTGGCGCCGATGGTCTATACCAATATGATTATACTGACTTAAACAATTTGCAGCTGCTCAGCACCATGCCCATTGTAAAAGCACTATAATATGAAAAAATATTCACTAACCACTTTTTTTAATTCATCGGATTTGCGTCCGGCTGCTGCCTTTGAACGGTGAAGGCAGCAGTTTTTTAACACTTAAGCTCATGAAACTCAACTTCTGGAAAAAGAAATCCCAACACAAAGCTGCATCTGACAGTTTGATTTGGCAACTCTCTCCGCTCCGTAAACTTATTGGAAACCGTCCCATGGTCTGGAATACACGCTTTGGCGAACAAAACATTTTGCGCAAGCACGTCAGTAAACTGTGGAAAGTAAACCAGACTTCACTGTGGTAAGCAATGATGTTTAAACGGAGTTTTAAACTTGTTCATCAGGCAAAGCCGACATCCTTTTGGTGTTGGCTAGCTGTGCTTATTCTGATTTTTGCTGCACCTGGCCTTCAATCGCAAGATCAAACGGCTTTTTATTTTAAAAATGGCGAGGTCATTTTTGGTCAAATTGTTGGCAACGATAGTCTCGGAAGCTACCGTGTGCAAAACAATTGCGGTATCAGCTTGGTGGCTGCCAAGGATTTGGACAGCATTCAGGTCATTAAAAACGCAACAACCCCTCAGTTTTTTCAACAAAAAAAGAAGGGGTACTATAACTTAAGCTCACTAGCCCTATTGTTTGGCGAAGGCCGGAATGACAATCTTCCGGTTCCTTCGCTGACAATGGTCAACGGATATTATTTTAACCCTCAGTTTTTTACCGGCATAGGTGTTGGTTATGAATACTATGAATGGAGCACGCTTCCCGTTTTTGCGGAAGTAAAGTACGTGTTAAAAAAACATGGAATGATTCCTTTTGCATCATTGAAAATAGGGTATTGCTTTTCGATCAATAAAGACGATAAAACCAATACCAACAATGGTGATGTTGGCAAAACATATGGTGGCGCTTTGATTTCACCGGAATTAGGAATCTTGATTCCTATAGGTAAAAGCGATGCTTTTCTAATGGGCATCGGCTATCACCATCAGGAAATGTCGAAAGACAGTTTCCTCTACGGTGATTGGCGAGTGGGAGCGGAGCGGATGCAACGCAGGGTATTTACCAATTACAACCGAATTTTATTTAGAATTTCCTTTATGTTCAGGTAGTTACCTCAACAATTAAGCGGGATAATAAAAACAGTCCGTACGGCTTTGTTCGCAACAAAACAAAACTGCACGGACTGATTGCATTTTAAATGGAGGCTGTAATCTCCCAGACGAACGCGCGTATTCCTACCTCTTTGTTGATTTCATCCACCCTTTTGATCTTGGATAAAAGTTTTTCAACTTCCTCATCAGGGATGATCGTGATGAGGGCTGAGTTCATTTCGGGCCAAGTGTGGGTGCCTTGTCGTGGTTCGCCATCAACAGAGCCGCGCCCTTTCACTTCGTTCCACCAACTAAAGCCTCGGATATGTAAATCGTCGATAATGAACTCGATGCGTTCGGTATGTGCCTGATTAAAGACTATAAAAACTGCTTTCATTTGTGTCATTCTATTTTATTCGTAATGTTAAAACACCTTATGCTTATTCAAGGGATTGGAATTTTTTGCGGACTTTCATCACTTTGTCGCGCTCGCCGCTGCGGGCAACAATGCCATACATTACGGGGACAATCACCATGGTAACAATGGTAGAGAAAATGAGGCCACCCATAACGGTGATGCCCATTGGCCGCCAAATTTCGGAGCCTTCGCCTTGGCTTAGCGCCAGCGGCAGCATTCCCAATATGGTGGTGAGCGCTGTCATCAGCACCGGACGTAAACGCGAACGGCCCGAAACCACAATGGCATCGTACAACTTCATGCCGCGATCGCGCATCAAATTGGTAAAGTCAACCAGCACAATACCGTTTTTTACAACAATACCTACTAAGAGTACAGCCCCCAAGGCTGCTACAATGCTCAAAGTGGTGTTGGTAATCAAGAGCGCGAAAATGACTCCGGTAAAAGCAAAGGGGATGGAAAACATGATGATAAACGGCATAGTGAAAGATTCAAACTGAGAGGCCATCACAATAAATACGAGAATGATGCTCAATACCATCAGCATAGCCAGATCCATGAATGATTCTTGTTGGTCTTTGTATGCACCACCCACTTGTAGCAAAATGTCCTGTGGAACATTTACTTCTTTCAGTTTTTCGTTTACTTTTTGGGCCAATTCACCCAATGAAATGCCGTTGGGTTTGGCCGATAGCGTTACGATGCGTTCTTTACGTTTGTGTTGAATGGAAGGTGGCCCCCAATATTCTTCGACATGGCCAATTTCTTTGAGTTTAATTTTTGCTCCCTGCGGTGTAATCAGTGTGAGGGCTTCAAGCTCGTCAATAGAGCTTCGGTATTCTTCTGAAAGGCGCACGCGGATGTCGTATTCTTCACCTTCTTCTTTGTACAGCGAGGCAATCATTCCGCTGATGCGGTTTCGGATCATGGTAGAAACGGAGGCGCTGTTCAGGCCATGCAGGGCAAGTTTTTCTTTGTCAAGGATCACTTGCAGCTCGGGCTTGTCTTTTTTTCGGCTCACGCTAACATCTTTTGCCTCGGGCATTTCTGAAAGCAAAAGACGGATGCGTTCGGCAACAAGGTTGGTTGAGTTGAAATCATAGCCATACACTTCTACGTCAACGGTGTTTTCGCCACCGGTACTCATGCCTCCGCCGCTGGTTGAAACGATGGAGGAGACCACCTCCGGAAGCTGTGCAATTTGCAAACGCAGGTCGTCGGCAATTTCCCAAACGTTGCGTTGGCGTTCGTTCACATGTTTTAAACGAATCATCAAAGTGGTGATGTTTGAACCGGTAGTGCTGAACAACGAAAACATTCCTCCGGCATCATCAGAACCCGACGAAGCTGAAATAAGCTCAACTTCGGGATACCTTTCGCCAATTATCTTTTCCATTTTACGCGCCACTTTCATGGTTTCCTCAACCCTTGTCCCCGATTGCAGCTCGATGGTGACGCTGATTCTCGACTCGTCGGTTTGTGGCATAAAATCAGTGCCTATGAACCGAACCAAAAACAATGACCCAACAAAAATGAGAATGGCCGAAAATAAGATCATGGTTTTGTGGTGTAGCGACCAACGCAAAGTGCGTTCGTAGATGTCGTCCAATTTATTGAGGGCAGGCTCGATGGTTTTCTCGAAGAAATTGGGCTTTTGCTGTGCTTTTTTGTCTTTTAAACGTAGCATCCTTGAAGCCATCATTGGAGTTAGCGAGATAGCCGCCATAGTAGATGTCACCACAGTGATGGTTACAATCCATCCTAACTGATTGAACATCACTCCAGTTAAACCTCCCACGAGGGTGAGTGGAAAAAATACGGCCACAACAACCAAGGTGGTAATAATGACTGACATCCAAACCTCGTTGGTGGCATAAATGGCCGCTTCGCGCGGACTGCTTCCGCGCTCGATGTGTTTGGTGATGTTTTCGAGAACCACAATGGCATCATCCACCACCATTCCAATGGCAATGGAGAGGGAGGTGAGCGAAATTACGTTGATAGAATTACCGGTGAGGTAGAGATAAATAAAGGCAACAATGAGCGAAATGGGAATGGTAAGGCCGATGATGATGGTAGCTCGCCAGCGACCCAGGAAGATAAAAACTACCAAAACAACAAAAATGAAAGCATACATTAGTGTTTGGCTGAGGTTGTTGATAGAACCTCTGATGAACGAAGACGTATCAATAATGAGGCTCAATTTCACATCGGGAGGGAGGTTTTTCTTTAGCTCTTCGAGGCTGCTGTTCACTTCACGCGCAACCCGAACCGTGTTGGCCCCTGATTGTTTCATCACAAACATACGAAGACCTCTTTCCCCGTTAATTTTTTCATCAAGAGAAAGATCTTTGAGCGAATCGCGCACGGTGGCAACATCTTTCAATAAAATGGTTTTTCCACTATAATTGCCTACTACCAAACGGTTGAGTTGGCTACTTTCATTAAACTCACCTTGGATGCGCAGCTGGTAATCCATCTCGCCCATCTTGATATTTCCGGAGGGCATATTCAGGTTTTCAGCTGCAATGATATTTCCAATTTGTTCAATACTAAGGTTATAGGCATCCATCCGTTTGGGATCAACATCTACATAAATCACCCGTTTAGGTGTTCCAATCAGTGAAACACTTCCTACACCTTCAATTCTGTTGAGGGGGTTGATGATTTTTTCGTCGAGAATTTTTTCAAGTCCTGCATAGCTTTCATCAGCCGTGATGGCATAAAAAACAATTGGCATCATGCTGGTGTTGAACTTGAAAATGCTTGGCCTATCAACGCCTTCAGGCATATTGTCATAAATACGATCAATCACATCGCGCACTTCGTTGGTAGCTTCATCGAGGTTGGCTCCCCAGGTAAACTCAATCGTGATGACACTCAGATTATCCGACGAGGTTGATTGGACCTCTTTCACCTTGTCAACGGTATTGAGGGCATCCTCGAGTTGTTTGGTGATGTTGGTTTCAATATCGGCAGCGCTGGCTCCCGGATAGGTGGTCATTACCGAAAGAAAGGGTGGATCAATTTCGGGGTAAAGGTCAACAGGGATATTTATGAGCGAGTAAATGCCCATCACAATCACTGCGGTGAAAACCATCAATGTGCTAATAGGTTTATTTACTGCGGTTTTGTAGATACTCATGAGTTGTGGGTTTAAAAAAAAGCGTTAAAGTTGGTTTTGTATCACTTCTACTTTCATGCCATCGAGCAAGCGTGCCTGACCGGTGGTGATAACGTGGTCGCCGGGTTTCAATTTGTCGGAAATCACTTCTACCTTGTCGTTGTAGCGGTTGCCCACTGTTACACTGATGCGTTTGGCAAGGCCGTTTTCTTCGATAAATAAATAACGGTCGTTGCTTCCTTGCAGTTTTAAAACGGCAATGGAGGGCAGTAGCAATCCTTCCACATTGTCGAAATTGATGTTGATTCGGGCAAACATACCCGGACGAAGCAGCCCATCGGCATTGTTGAGGGCAAGTTCAACATTGAAGCTCCGACTGATAGGATCAAGAGTTGGATAGATGTTAAAAATTTTGGCTGTGAATGTTTTTTCAGGATAGAGGTCGCTGAAAACCTTTACTTCCATATCCTTGGAAATGAGTGGATAATAGGCCTCAGAAACCGGGACGAGAATTTTTAGGCGGTCAATTTGTACCAAAGAAACGATAGCAGCTTTTCCAATGCTGGGTAAAGGTGCACCTGAATACAGCTCGCCGCTTTCAAAATATTTACCTGAAATCACTCCGTTGAAAGGGGCTTTAAGGCGAATATTATCGCTCAAAAAATCAACATTGCTTTGTGCAATTTCGTATTGCGATTTCAGCTGGTCGTATTGTTGCAGCGAAATGCTTCCGGTTTTTCTGAGGGTGTCGAGACGTTTGAAATCCGTTTCAACGGTTTTAAGCTGAACCTCAGCTTGGTGCAGTTGGGTTTTATCCATTTGCACAAGCAGATCGCCCTTTTTTACGCTACTTCCAATTTCGACCAAAATGTGGTCAATTCGACCGGGGGAAGCGGGTGCCAAGTGGATTTCTTCAAATGCCAATAAAGTAGCTGTGGTTTCAATTGATCGGCTGATAGATTGATAATCCAGTTTCATAATGTGAATCGGCTCGGCTTTTTCGGTGTTGGTTTTTGTGTCTTTGTTTTGTCCTTTTCCGGCACACGAGGCCACCACGATGGAAGAGATCAGGAGCAATGAATAGAATATTTTTTTCATATCTTTCTGTTTTTTATTATTGAATGTTGCCATAAAGTTTTTCGAGTTGAAGCCGTGAATTTAATACTTGCATCATGGCATTGATATACTCCGACTCTGCCTTAAGGTAATTGTTGTCGGCGTTGATAAGGTCTAAACCGGAAATGAGTCCTTGCTCATACTTTAGTTTTAGGCTGGAATAAACGCGCCGCGAAACGTCCACATTGGTTTTTTGATTGCCATAAGTGTCGAGTGCGGTGGCCAAATTAAAGAGTAATTGTTTTTCTTGAATCTTCAGCTGATCGCGAAGTAGCGATTTGTTGTTTTGAATGGTTTTCAATTCAACACGGGCTTGTTGTGTTTGTGCTGTACGCATTCCACTCGAAATGAGGGGTATGTTCAATTGGAGGCCAATCATATTGGCAGGTGTCATGTCAAAATCGGGCTTGAGAAGCTTATAGGTGTAACGATAGTATCCTGACAGAACCGGAAGTGCGGCAGCTTTTTTCATATCCACACTTTTGTCAGTCAACAATTCTTGAAACTCCATCATCTTGAAATCAATGTTTTGCTCAGGTTTAAAATTGCTGATGATGATGCTTTCTTCATCAGCCTTTTTCATGATTTGCTCCAGATTTTCGGTGAGTTCAAGTTCGGTGTCAACACTGGCGCCGAGTTGGAGCCTCAGCATGTTTAGGGCCATTTGCAACTGTCTTTCTGCCGATGAAAGGGCGCTTTGTAGGGAGTTAAGTTGCACAAAAAGCTGATCCAAATCAGTTTGTTCTATCATTCCCACGCTGGCCAAGGCTTGTGTTTTTTCGTATAAGCTTTTAAGATTGAGGACATTTTGTTGCAAAATGGCCTTTGATTCTGTGGCAATGAGCACGAGATAGTAACCGTCAGTAATCGAAGAAATAACCTCCAATTCGGTTTTTTCTTTGCCCAAGGCCGACATGTCTTTTGCAATTTTTGCCATCTGAACCCCAACAATGTAGTTGCCGCTAAAAAGCAATTGTGTCAAGTTGAGGTTAAAATTGCTTTGTGGTTTAATGTCAATTTCGCTGGCGGGCATTCCCTCGGCAAACCGAATGGTGATGATGGCGCCTAACGCATTGGAATAGTCCATATTAGCATTCAGTTGTGGGAGGCCGCTGGCAATGGCTTCACGCAAAGCGTACTGCGCTTTATCGGCGGCATAGTCTGCATTTTTCATGCTTTTGTTGTACTCGAGGGCGTATTTTCGCGCTGTGCTAAGGTCGAGTATCAGCTTTTGCTGTGCCTGAGATGTGAACGAGAAGGCCATGAACAACAAAAGCAGAAGGGGAGTTTTTAATTTCATAAGTGTTTATTTGATTTCGTTGATTTCGACAAAAAATTTATCCATCAATTCAAGGCCTTTGCCGGTGCAAAGCCCCCGAAAATAAGGAATAAAAATATGGTGAAGTATTTCTGTTTCATTCGGTTTGATTGCTTTTATTCTGGGACTGCTATGGATAATGGTAATCATTTCTTGAATGAAACTGTCCACCAATTCGATGTTTATTTCGGGACGAAAAATGGCTGCTTTTTTCCCTTTTTCCAAAAGAACAAATGAAGCGGAATATTTTTGAAGTTTCTGGCGGTCGGCAAACAAAGATTCTTGTATGGCAGGCAGGTATTTTTTGATGTCTTTTTGAAATGAATCGGAAAACGTCTCTCTCATTTCTTTTTTACCTTTCATTATAAAGTATAGAGCCTCAACCACATGGGATGATTGTTCGATGATTTTCAACATCTCGTCGTTTTCTTTAACAATCATGTAGCGTATGGCCTCTAATACCAAATCGTCTTTTTGTCGGAACATTTCATACAAAGTCCGCTTCGACATACCTAACTCGCTAGCAAGGCTGTCCATGGTAATGCTTTTGATTCCCATACGGCGAAATTTCTCCGAAATGCGCTTCAAAATTTTTTCTCTCAATTCCATCTTGAAAATTTTATACAAAACTATAAAACTATTTTAGTTTTATAGTTTTCTTTTATCAAAATATTCCTTAAAATTGCTGAATGGGCAGGATTGAAAACCTAAGATGCTTTCGATCAGTTACATAAAAAATAAAGAGGTTCACTTTTTATAGTAAACCTCTTTATTGTTTCCAACAAAAATGCAAATAGAATTAGATTTTCATGCCGATATAAAGAAAACCACCACATGGATAACGACAAAAAATGGCATTAAAAGCAGCCATCAGCGGATGATTTCGGCACCTTTGACAATTTCGGCCACCACCTCGGGATCGAGCAGGGTGCTGGTATCACCAAATTGGTCGGTTTTGCCCTCGGCTATTTTCATCAAGATGCGGCGCATGATTTTTCCCGAGCGTGTTTTGGGTAAGCCGCTCACAATTTGTATTTTTTCGGGGCGGGCAAAGGGTCCAATCATATTGCTGACTGCCAAGGCGATGGATGTTTTAATGCCTTCTTCGCCGCCGGTGCTGAATTGTGGACACACCACATAAGCGTAAATGCCCTGACCTTTAATAGGATGTGGAAATCCAACCACTGCCGATTCATCCACAAGCGGGTGCTCATTAATCGCGTTTTCTATTTCGGCTGTACCTAAGCGGTGGCCCGAAACATTGATCACATCGTCTACACGACCCAGAATACGGTAGTAGCCGTCTTCATCGCGTTTAGCGCCATCGCCGGTAAAGTAGAGGTTGGCATATGTACTAAAATATGTTTTCACAAAGCGTTCGTGGTCGCCCCAGATGGTGCGGGCCATTCCAGGCCAGGGGTAGCCGATGCATAAGTTTCCTTCGACGCTGTTGCCCATCAGCTCCTTGCCTTGTGGGTCAACAATAACAGGCTGAATACCCATCACTGGAAGGGTAGCATAGGAGGGTTTGGTTGGGGTGATGCCTGCGTACGGACTAATCATTATGCCACCGGTTTCGGTTTGCCACCAAGTGTCCACAACGGGACAGCGGTTTTTACCGATATGGTCATGGTACCAATGCCAGGCAGCCTCGTTGATGGGTTCGCCCACAGTTCCCAGCACTTTGAGTGAGCTGAGGTCTTTGTTTTCGAGCCATTCCATACCCAGAGCCATCAGCGATCTAATGGCAGTGGGTGCTGTATAAAACTGGTTCACTTTGTGCTTGTTAATGATTTCCCAAAACCGACCGGCATCAGGCCAAGTGGGAACACCTTCGAACATCAGGCTTGTAGCTCCGGCCAACAGTGGTCCGTAAACCAAATAGGAGTGACCTGTGATCCATCCGATATCAGCCGAGCAGAAATACACATCGCCATCACCGTATTGAAAAATATTGCGGAAGGTGTAAGCCGAATACACCATATATCCTGCTGTGCTGTGTACCAATCCTTTGGGTTTTCCGGTGGAGCCGCTGGTATAAAGAATAAAGAGTGGGTCTTCGGCCTCAACGGTAACGGCTTCGTTTTCATCGGTTTGTTCTTTCATCAGCTCATGCCACCAGAAGTCGCGTCCGGCTTGCATGTTGATGTTTTCTTTTGTACGTTGAAAAACGATGGCTTTGCTCACACAGCGACAGTTGTTCATGGCTTCGTCAGCAATTTGCTTGATGGGAATTGTTTTTGAGCCTCTATAACCACCATCGGAGGTGATGAGTAGTTTGGCACCAGCGTCTTGAAGTCTTTCGCTGAGTGCTTGGGCGGAAAACCCGGCAAAAGTAACCGAATGTATGGCGCCAATGCGGGCGCAGGCCAGCATGGCAATCACCAGTTCAGGTACCATAGGCATATAAATGGCAACCCGGTCTCCTTTTTTAATTCCATTGGAAATCAATACATTAGAAAAACGTTTTACTTCGCCGAAGAGTTCGGCGTAGGTGAGGCTGCGGTGTGCTTCCGAAGGATCGTTAGGCTCCCAAACGATGGCAGGCTGTTGTCCACGAAAAAACATATGGCGTTCAAAAATATTTTCGGTGATGTTGAGCCGTGCTCCATCAAACCATTTCACATGGCCATTGTTGAAATTCCAGTCTAAAACATGGTCCCATTTTTTGCGCCAGTAAAAGCTTTCTGCAATGTTCGACCAAAAGCCTGTGGGGTTGGTAACGCTTTTTTGGTATTCGAAGATGTAACCGCCGAGGGTAGAAATTTTCGGTATCATAAGAGTTTGTTAGAGGATTGTTTTTTACTATCGGCGATAAAAGTAATTTTTTTGTTTCAGAAATGCAAAGGTTTAAAGATTGAGCTTGGTTTGTATGGCTTGCACTTGTTGCTGCAGTTGCTTTACTGTTTCGGCAAGGGGATCGCGTTCGCGGTTCGGTTCGGGCATTTCGGAGCTGATGTAATGAACAAACTTCCACACTTCGCGTATCTCGCTCACGGCCAGTTCGTAAGGTTCGTAAAGGCTGTTGAGCGAGTGTAGGCCGAGGACACCTTCTTCTTTGAGTTTGTTTTCGACAATTTTAAACACAACACCTTCATCGCGCGTGAGGATGATGTAAGGCTGGTGGCTGCGTATGAAGTTCCAGTCCACGACATATTCGCCGGTAACGTAGGACTTGTCGGGGATGGGCAGCATGGAATCGCCACTGATTTGGAAGCTGCGGTACTTTTTGCTGCTCGAAAGAAAAGGCAGGTGAAAAGCAGGCAACACCTTAATATATTCGGGATCGGCAAAGCCTGTGGTGTATCCGGCCTTGGCTTTTTCTTCAACCAGCTCAATGTTTTCGTTGTTTTGGCTGTCAACCGTGGTGGTGAGTACGCGCAAATTACTGCCTCTGATATACACGTCGTAGCCTCTTTCGAGCTGATTGAGTTGGCTTTCGCTGAGGCCCGACAAGTCCACTTTAATGAGTGTATCAACGGAAACATTGAAATATTTAGAAAAAGCAACGAGGCTTTCCATACCCGGTTGGGCCACTTGGTTTTCATATCCGCTCAGGGTTGAGCGCTTGATGTTGAGCGCAAAGGCAAGGTCGTCTTGGGTGCGGTTGCGTCGTTTGCGCAAAAATTTGATGTTGTTGCTGAAGTGTGTCATGGCTTTAAGTTATTCTTTGATTCAAATGATTTTCGCCTTTTAGGAAAGGAAATATTCATTTTTTCTTGCCTTTTTTAAATAAATGATTAAATTTACGTCGTATAAAATGATTAAAAACACGTCAAAAATACATCATTATATTAAAATGTCAATAGTTTAATCAAAAAAATGAAAAAAATATTTTCAATCATAGAAATAATTTTGAAAGCTAAAGCATGGGCAGCGAAGGCTTGTTGGCAAAGTGGAGGGCGTGATCATGGGTGAAAGAACGATTGTGCACATGGATATGGACACTTTTTTTGTATCGGTAGAGCGTTTAATGAATCCTTCGTTGGTGGGCAAACCGGTGATTGTGGGCGGAATGTCGGATCGTGGTGTGGTGGCCGGTTGCAGTTACGAGGCCCGTCGCTTTGGCGTACATTCGGCCATGCCCATGCGGATGGCCAAGCAGTTGTGTGGGCAGGCGGTTTATATCCGTGGCGACATGGAGCTTTATAGTCGTTATTCGCGCTTGGTTACGGATGTGATTGCCGAGTATGCGCCTGTGTATGAAAAAACATCGGTTGACGAGCATTATATTGACCTGACGGGGATGGATCGTTTTTTTGGTTGTTACAGATGGTCGCACGAGTTGCGCCAACGCATCATCCATCACACCGGTTTACCCATTTCATTTGGCTTGTCGGGCAATAAAACGGTTTCAAAAATAGCCACCGGGCAGGCCAAACCCAATGGTGAGTTACAGGTGAAGCCTCTCGACGTGAATGTGTTTCTCGATCCGCTTTCCATTCGTAAGATTCCGATGGTGGGCGATGCCGGCTATCGTTTGTTGCGTTCGATGGGTGTTTCTACCATTGGTACGCTCAGGCAAGTTCCTCCGTTAATGATTGAGCAGGTGATGGGCAAAAATGGATTGGTGATCTGGCGCAAAGCCAATGGCATTGATCCCACACCGGTGCAGCCTTACACCGAGCGCAAGTCCATCAGCAGTGAGCATACTTTCGAACAAGACACCACTGATTTGGTGTTGCTGCGACAAACATTGACGGCAATGGTGGAAAAACTGGCCTTCGACATGCGTTCAAAACAAAAGCTGACAGGATGTATCACGGTGAAAATACGCTATGCCAATTTTGATACCCACAGCCAGCAAAAAAAAATCCCTTATACAGCTTTCGACCATCTGCTGCTCAACACCGTACTCGAAACGTTTGAAAAACTCTACAATAGACGGATGCTGATACGGCTTGTGGGAGTGCGTTTGAGCCATCTTGTGGGTGGATTGCAACAGCTCAATATGTTTGAAGATTCAACCGAGATGGTGAGTTTGTATCAAGCTATGGACCGCATTCGACATCGTTTTGGGAAAAATGCCGTGGGAAGGGCAGGAGGGATGCAGGAAAAAGATAGAAAATTGACTTAAACCCAAGAAATATAAAGATAAATATCAGATAATGAATACTATAATATTAGTCGGTTGCAACTTTAAAAATGAAAAATTATGGAAGCAGAATTGGTTTTAATGGATGAGTTTACGCTGTATCTCAACACCCTTTATTGGGAAAAGGCGCTGGATGATTTACCAATGGATTTGCTGGAGTTTGAATACCGGCGCATGGCCGAAGCACACAATATACCCCCGCCGATTGAGGCTTTGGCCCTTTTTACGGTGTCAAAACCTACCCGACAAAAAGCTTCAAAAAATGCTGTATAAGAATTTGATTGTTGTAAAATGGCAGTGTCTATCCCAGCTGTTCTATTTGTTTCAATAGTTCTTGCGCTTCGGCATATTTTTTATCGCTTTCGGTACGATTGGTTTTCGATAGCCTGTGAGATTCGGCCATGAGTAACTCATATTGTTTGTGAAGCTTCTCGGTGGGCGACTTTTTTTTGAACAGTTTAAACATGAGAGTGTTTTTTTAGTTTGGACTGGTGTGTGTAAATTTTCAACTCTACAACAACAAACGAAGTCGCGTTGTTCAACCGGAAGCACTACAATTTAAAAAACAACGAATGGCTTTTGGCTAAGTTTGGTATAGATTCTGACTTTTGAATGGTATTTCGTGTTCAATAAATTTATGCAACACACAACAAACCAGCAGCTTTAGCAGTGATAGAATCGTTTTTAGAAGATGATGGGATGGGATAAAAAAAGTCGGGGTGACTGGATTCGAACCAGCGGCCTCGTCGTCCCGAACGACGCGCGCTACCGGACTGCGCTACACCCCGCTTAAAAACACGCGCAAAAGTACTTTTTTTTTGGCAACCATACTGCCTTGAGAATTTATTTTGGCTTACTTTATTTTCCGGTTTTGAATGAAACTGATGAGGTTGTATTGGTGTTGCCTTCGATATATTGTAAATTTCAGCCAAATCGCTATCAAGCATTACTTGTATGCCACCAACAGAGACAATGCGATTCTCAATCTGCTTTTATGATAAAATGAATTCTTTACTCATAGTGGCACTTTAATCCTATCCAAAATTTTGTCACTTTCTATCTTTAAGAGTCTTTTCAAACATTTTGTAATTTTTTTGTTAACTTGTTGAGCTACTATTTTAGTCGGTAGGTTTTGGATAATTTAGTTCTTTGGGCTCACCTACTCACTGTAGATGTCCATCTGTTTTTTGAATTTCAGGTAGGCCAACACAATTCTGAGCTCTCCGTAACTGTATTCCTCGCCCAGCACTTCGCGGGCAGGCAAAAACTTTGGGTCTTGGGTTTCAATAAAATATTCTGAAATAACAGCAAGTTTTTCCGGTGCTACTAAAGCTTCGGGTTCGAGTTCGCCGGTGCCGACATAGTGGGACAGGTGCCCTTCGATGGTGGTTACGGCAAAGCCTCTTTCGGTGGCAATTTCTTGAAGTGTTTTTCCACTTTTGAACATTTCATAGCTGATGAGGTGGCTGGCAACTTTTTTTACTTTTGGTTCGGGTTCTTCCAAATTGGTGTAATCGAGCGCTTTTTCGATGTTGCTTTCTTCAAGATAAGTTTCAATAATCTTTAAAATTTCATTCCCATAGCGCGCCAGCCTAACCCGTCCAAGTCCATGAATTTTAAGTAGTTCCTTTTTGTTGGTAGGAATGATCTCGGCAATTTCTCTCATTGTTCTGAGTTGAATCACATCGTAAACCTCTATATCTTCAGCTTCTGCTACCTCATCGCGCCAGGCCTTGAGCATTTGATACAGCTTCTTTTCTTTTCCTTTGGAGCTCGTTTCTTTTTGGGTGGGCTTTACTTTTTTGTCTTCACTTCCGGCGGCAGCCTTTGCCCGAACGGAAAGTAGTTCGCTTACCACAAATCCCTTTTGAGTGGCCACAAGACAGGCTTGTTTTATTGCTTCATCATTCAGGAGGTTGTTGAGGGCATCATTCAATTGTTTTTTTACGGCTTTGTTGTCGGTTTCAATGGTCATTTCAATTTTCGAGAGCAGGCTTTTGTGCAGTGGAGCAAAAAAAGCGGATGCTTTTTGAATCCGCTCTTGCAACGCGGTGTTATTTTCTATAAAGGGTTGCTGCACTGCTAGTTGACCAATCTGCTGCTGAAACTTAATGCTTACCTCAATGAGTTCTTTTTCAAGCTGTTCGTAGGTTTTTTGGTAGTTATCAATCAGTTCTTTGGATAAGCTTTGGCTGTTTTCGTTGGCGTTTTTAAGCAATGATTTCAGCCGCCATCGAAAGGTGTTGAAATTGAAAAGGTCATTTACCAACTGCAATTGATAGGCTTCAACGGCTTGCTGAAGGCTGCTTTCGTTGGGTGGGTTTTCTTCTACCTTTTGCATGAATCCTTTTACGGTTGCATTGCTTTTGATGGCCGATGAAGGGATACGCGAGCGAAACACCATGCCTTCCAAACTGCGACATCTGCTCAGCGCCACATACACTTGGCCGTGTGCAAAGGCGGCTTGGGCGTCAATAATGGCTTTGTCGAACGTAAGTCCCTGGCTTTTATGTATGGTGATGGCCCAAGCCAGCTTTATTGGAAACTGGGTGAAGGTGCCAACGATCTTTTCTTCAATTTCTTTACTGGTTTCATTGAGGGTGTAAACGTTGTTTTGCCACTCCAATTTTCCTGTAATGATAGGGCCGTCATCGCCCGGACACTCAATGGTAAGCAGTTGGTTTTCAGTGTCAATATCAATGAGCTTTCCAATTTTACCATTAAAAAACTGTTTGATGGGTGAGGGGTCATTCTTGACAAACATCACTTGCGCTCCTTTTTTTAGCAGGAGTTCCTCTTCGGTGGGGTAAATATATTCAGGAAATTCGTTGCGTATGTCTGCTTTGGCGCGATATGGTTTTCCGGGCAGGGCATCCAATTTTTCGCTGTTGAGTGATTGCGCTTGAAGGTTGTGGGTGGTGAGGGTGATATAACCTTCCGGGTCGGCTTGAAAAACTTCAGGGAGGTAACGTTTGTTCAGGGTTTTAATGGTTTCTTCATCAGGTTCGCTGTCTCTCACTTTGTTGAGCAGACGAATGAAATGGGGGTCGGATTGCCGATAGACATGATTCAGCTCAATGCTCACATAATTGGTTTCTTTCAGGGCCTTGCTGCTGAAAAAATAAACGGAGTCGTAATAGTTTTTCAGCAATTCCCACTCATTGTCTTTGGCAACGGGTGCCAGCTGGTGCAAGTCGCCAATCATCAGCAGTTGCAGGCCGCCAAAAGGCAGACTTCGGTTTTTGTAGCGCCGCAACACTGCATCAATGGCATCGAGCAAATCGGCCCGAACCATGCTGATCTCGTCAATCACAAGCAGATCGAGGCTTCTGATGATGTTGATTTTTGTGCGGTTAAAACGCTGGAAACGAGCCGAAGTGTTGCTTGGTGTTTGGTCTTGTGGATTGTTTGCTTTTTCTAACGACTCCGGTATCTGCGGGCCGAACGGAAGCTGAAAAAAGCTGTGTATGGTTACTCCACCGGCGTTCATAGCGGCTACGCCTGTAGGTGCCAGCACTACAAAACGTTTGTAGGTGATCTTTTTGAGCTGATGAAGAAAAGTTGTTTTTCCTGTCCCTGCCTTTCCTGTTAAGAAAATATGGTTGTTGGTGTTGCTAACAAATGCTCTTGCAAGGTCGAGTTGTGGATTGTTGGACAGCTCCATGATGTGATTATTGAATCATAGTTGTAATGACAAATACTACTAAATTATTGATTACCAGTTGATATAATGAATGGTATAGTTGTCTTGAACATAACTTGCAATCACAGTTTTGCGTCCATTTTCGGCATCGCTTACACTGGTGAAGGCATTGGAAGTGCGATGACCTCGGTCGGCTTTGTTCCAGCCGGGATAATTTTTGATGACGCGATAATTGAACTCATAATTGAGGTCGAAATCTTTTCTCTCCTTGTGGATATTAGAAACGAAACCGTGATAGCTTTTGGTTCCTGTGTGCTCGGGATCGCAGTAGCAGGAAGAGAACACAAAATAGTATTTAGGGCCTGCAACCAACTCCATCGGAATGGTTTCAACTTGCATATCGTCAACCTCTCGTGCTGGACTGAGGCCGTTTTGATATACGCTTCCAATGAGGTTGAAACATACGTCAACACCGGCAATGTAAAGGTCGAGGTCGCCATCGTTGTCATAATCGCCCCATCGTGCTGTTCCGTTGGCCACACCGGGTAATCCGGCCATGATGTCGCGAAAGCCTCGTCCTTGCAGGTTTTGCAGAACAATGGTGTAGGGCCTTTCGAGGCTTTCACCTGTCATCACAACATCCACATGACCGTCGTTGTTGTAATCGCCAACATCCACGCTGACGTTCATTAACTGTCTTATTTCTCGGTTGTTGCCCGAATTAAATTGCAAGTCTTTAGAACCTAAATAGTAGGTTGTGAAGGGTGTTCCGGCTTTGGTTTGTCCGGCAATAAAGAAGTCTAAAAACCCATCGTTGTTGAAATCGGCCAACGCTACATCGCTATGATACAGTGGGGTAAAGCTTTGGCGCAGTGGACTGAAATTGCCATCTTTTTGAATGAATATTTTTGTCATCAGACCTTGGTTGGATTGGCCTGTGATGATTACGTCAAGTTGGCCGTCATTGTTGAAATCGCCCCATCTTGCTTTGCCGAATCGAATGCCGGGCAAATCGGTTTTGATTTCAGATAACTTGCCGTTGTCGTTTCGAAGTATTTTGGTGTGCAATCCTCCCGAAGGGTCTTTTCCGGCGATCAGCAGATCGAAGTCGCCATCTTTATCAAAGTCGCCAAATTCTATCGAGCCATCTGAAAGTGTGGGAAGGTTGTTGTTGCTTCTCGCGAAAGTTCCATTGGATTGTCGGAGGTAAACACCTGAAATATAACGATTTCCTGTTCCAATTCCTGTGAGGGCAACGTCTTCCATTCCGTCTTTGTTAAAGTCAATGGCATCGAGGGCACCAAAACCAAAGTCGGGAAGTTGGCTTGTGGTTACAGCAAAATTGTTGCGGCTTTTTTGTTGCAAAAACACCGTGCGTACTTGCGCAGCGTTGGCCGAAGATTGTCCGCTCACGATGGGGTGAAGCCGGTTTCCTGAGGCAAACCAAATGGCTTTGGCCTGCACCATGCCCGGTCCTGAATTGGGAATCTCGGTAAAAATTTGAGATTTTACCGGTATAAATAAGCTGCTGAAAAGCAAAAGCAAGACAATTTTTCTTATGCTAACCGCATGATTTTTAGATTCTTGTTTTTGTTCGTTTGGGCTGTAGGGGCTGGATTTCATTCCTGTATTCATAAAGCGGTAGGTGTTATTTTTTCTATTGCGTTTTATCTTCGAGAAACAGACGCAAAACCGCCATCACTTTTTCAATGGATAAAGGTTTGCTGAGATAGCTGTCGAAGCCTAGTCTGAGAAAGCGTTCTTCGTCTTCGCTTTGTGCGAACGCTGAAATGGCCACTATAGGTTTTTTAAATTGACGTTTTTTAAGTTGCTGAAAAGCTTTAATGCCATCCAATTCAGGCATTTGTATGTCCATTAATATCAAATCCGGTTGTGCTTCCAAGGCCATATCAACGGTTATAAGTCCGTTGTCGGCATGTAAAACGTTGACGTTGGTGTAGCGCAACATACCGTTTAAAAGGGTGAAGTTGGCTCCTACATCTTCGGCAATGAGGATGGTTTTTGAGCTAAAATCGGGATAAAAGCCTTCGTGCTGCGACCCCAACTCATTGGCCGGAAGGGTAAAATAAAATGCTGTCCCTTTGTTTTCAACCGATTCAACCCAGATGTTGCCGCCCAGCAATTGGGTGAGGTTTTTGGTGATGGCCAATCCCAATCCTGTTCCGCCATAAATGCGGGTGTGTGAATCATCTGCTTGTCTGAATCGTTGAAAAATGATTTCAAGTTTTGCTTCAGGAATGCCTATGCCTGTGTCTTTTACAAAAAATTCATATTCTTTTCCTACTTGTATCATCCCAAATTCAATTTGTCCTTTTAGCGTAAATTTGGAGGCGTTGCTGAGCAAGTTGGTTAAAATTTGGGTGAGCCGATGTTTGTCGGTGGTGATTTCGCTGTTCAATATTTCGTTGCGTCCGCTAAAGATCAAGCGTACATTTTTCTTGCCGTTATGGTTGAGTTGTTGGCGGAAATTTTGATACTGTTCGTCAAGCACATTCACCACTTTGAAGGTGGTGTGTTGAATTTTTAGTTCGCCGGCCTCAATTTTAGAGATGTCAATAATGTCGTTGATCAGATTGAGAAGAATTTTGCCGCTGGAACGGATCATATCAACAAATTCAATTTTTTCTTCGCTGCTGTATTCATCAGACGAAAGGAGATCGGAGAAACCCAAAATGGCGTTCATGGGGGTTCTAATTTCATGCGACATATTGGCAAGAAAGGCCGATTTGAGTAAGTCTGATTCTTCGGCTTTGTTTTTTGCAATGATTAGGTCGTGCTCAAATTTCTTACTCTCAGTAATGTTTTCAAACACTACAACCAAGCCTACAAAGTTGTTGTCGTCGCGCATCGGGGCTCCCTTCATTTTGATCCAACGGAAGTTGTTAGCATTGCGCAGGCGAAACTTCAACTCGGGCAAATTGCCTTGGTATTTATGCGCGTTTTGCCAATAGGATTCAACATTTTTTCGGTCTTCATGCAGAATATAGCCTATCCAACTGCTGTCGGTAAAATCGTTGCCAATAAGTCCGGTTGTTTCAGTAAGCCGTTGGTTTAGAAACACAATCTTACCTTCGGCGTTGGTTACTGCAATACCGTATGGCGAAGTGTCGTTGATAACATTTAAGCGCTCCTCGCTCTGCTTGAGGGAGTTATAAGCAATTTGTTTTTCTTTTATGAGTTGATTGAGTTCTTTGGTACGCTCTTCAACACGTTGTTCCAGGCTTTGATTGAGTTCAGTGAGCATATCGGCAGCTTTCTTTTTTCTTAAAAATAAGCGCAAGATAAAAAAGGCCACAAGGAATAAAATGAGGATGAAAGCACCGGCTATTGTATATTGTAGTTTATAGGATTGTTCTTTGATTTTTAGCTTAAGAATGACGTTTTCGGAGTCAATCTTTTGTGTTTCATACTTTACTTGTAGTTCTTCAATTTCATAGTTCCGCCGTTCGCTTACCAATGAATCTTTTAGCTCGGCTGCTTTTTCAGCAAGAACAACAGCTTCTTTAAACTTATTTTGTCGTTTATAAATTTCTTTCCTGAGTTTATAATTGAAATGTAAAATTTCAAGATTGTTTAAAGCCCGTGCAATTTCTCCTGACCGATCAAGTTTTTTAATTGCTTCTTCAAAGGCATTATTTTTGAAATCTAACTCTGCTAAGTTGTTCAAAACCAATGCTTCTCCGTATTCCGTTTTTGTTGCTACATACACCTCGTAAGCTTTATTAAAATAGGATTTAGCCTCTTCGATGCGGTCGGTTCTAATCATTACTTTTCCAATATTGGAATACACATTGGCCAGTTCGAGCACCTTGTTGTGTTTTTTAAAAATAGCCATGGCGCTAATAAAAAAATCAAGGGCACGCGTATTTTCCTCCATTTCGCTAAGTATCATTCCTATAGCGTTTTGCGAGTAGGCAATTTGAGGTTCGTCGTTGAGGTATTCTTTTAGAAAAAGGGCGCGGAAATGATAATCAAGGGCCTTTTCTAACTCACCATATTGGTGATACACGTTTCCAATATTGGCCAGGGTGTAGGCAATTCCTATGCTATCATTCATGTTTTCAAACAGATGTAGCGATTCAAGGTGTAGCTGAAGTGCCTTCTCGGTAATGTTTAGCTTTTTGTAGCAAACGCCTTGCTCGTTCAAGATTTTTGCTTTTAAAGGCTTGTGGTCCAATGAGTCAGCCAATAAAAGGGCTTCTTTACCATACTTTACACTAATTACCGGATCAATATTACGAAGGTTAGCAATGAGCGCAACATACACCTGGAGTTTTTCTATTCCATAAACTTCGGCAAGGCGGTTTTTGAGACTATCAACTTTTGTCGGTGTATCGGCATGAACCGACAAGCCAAAGCACAATTGAATTGCAATAAAAAAAAATATGCCTGACCGCAGTGCCAATTTCATGCAGTAAATGATTTTTAGGGTACAGCTGGCAAATATACATTTTTGTGATGAATTGCTTCCTTCATTTTTTGACAATGAAAAAACAGGTTTCAACCCTAAAAATGAACTAAATAGAAAAATGGACAGGAGGAGATGTTTTATTGAATAACCTTGAAAATCAATTCAATAAGGAGTTCAGGGTTGACGGGTTTTGTGATGTATGCATCATAAGGGGCGCTGCTTTGGTCAAAAACAGCCTTGTCGGTGAAAGTGCTGAGCGAAATGACAGGAAGGTTGGGTTTAAATGATTTAATCAACTCGGTGGTTTCCCTGCCATCCATGCCGGGCATATTGAAGTCCATCAAAACAACGTCAATTTTATTGCTGCTTCTGACGTGTTCAATGGCTTTAAAGCCGCTCTCGGTATAATAAATTTGTGCGTTCAGCTTGCCCAACATGGCCTTCACTAACAGATAGTTCACCTTGAGGTCGTCCACCACCAAAATATGAATGATGCGTTCAGACTCTACTTTCGGTTTCGGCTTTGGAATTGTCATTTTGTCGGGCGTTGTCATTTTTTTCTTTGTTTTCAGTAAAGCAACAAACGAACCACTCTTATAAGTCACTGGTTTATAATTATTTGAAATTCATCTGTTTTGAGTATTATGTTTCAAATTAAGAATAAATTCCAAAAGTAGGAATTGTTGGGTTATCGCTTTATGCTCAATTGTTGTGATTCCAAAAGTATCAAAATAATTTTACTCTACGATATACTTTTAGAGCAAAAAAAAAGCATTTTCAGCCGGCTCAACCACTTTTGGCTGAGCCGGCTGAAAACGCAACTGATTTTAAAAATCCGGAGAGTCTATGAATACAAACGCCTACAAATTTTCATCAAAATAAGTTACAATTTTCCGAATCAAATGTGCTCGATCGCGTCCTCTTACATTGTGTTCGTGGCCGGGATACACGAAATAATCCACCAATTTTCCTTCGTCCACACATTTTTTAATGAATTGAAGGCTGTGTTGCCAAACCACCACAGGGTCATTAGTGCCGTGAATGACAAGCAATTTGCCTTCGAGTTGTGGCACTTTCAACAACAGATTTGATTGCTTGTAGCCTTCAACATTATCATCGGGATGATCCATATAACGCTCGCCGTACATAATTTCGTAATACTTCCAATCAATCACAGGGCCACCTGCTGTTGCAACTTTAAAAGTTTCAGGATGAGTGAGTTTCAAATTTATTGACATAAATCCGCCATAGCTCCAACCATCCACTCCAATGCGATTGGTGTCAATGTAAGGCAAGGTTTTTAGGTAAGCAATGCCCGTCATTTGGTCTTCCACTTCAACTTTTCCTACTTGACGATGGATGGCTTGTTCAAACTTTTTGCCTCTGTTGTCGGAGCCTCTATTGTCGAGCGTGAACACAATATAACCCTTCTGGGTCAAGTAATGCAGGTAGAAATTGGCACCCGATAACCAGCTTTCGGTAATCAATTGTGCATGAGGGCCGCCATACACATACACCACAACAGGATATTTTTTTGATGGATCAAAATCAAAGGGAAAAATCATACGGGCATACAAAAGTGTACCATCGTTGGCCTCCACCGACATCAATTGAGTGGTTCCCATTTTATAATTTTCCAGTGGGTTGGCAGCCGAAAGTAAGGTTTTTAAAGTGTTGCCTTTGTTGTTGGCCACAAGTATTTCGCGGGCTGATTGGCTGTTGCTGTAGCTATCAATAAGATATTTTCCGCTACTGCTGATTTGACTTCTGTGGGTGCCTTTCACCGGGCTAAGTCGGGTTATTTTCGCCGATTTCAGGTTGATGCTGTAAGTGTTTTGCTCGAGCGGAATTTCTTTGGTGGCACTAAAGTAAGCCGTGCTTCCATCTGTGTTGAAACCCAAAAAATCAGTTACAGCCCAATCGCCTTGGGTGAGTCTTTTCACCAGTGAGCCATCGGTTTTGTAGAGGTATAAATGATCAAAGCCATCTCTGTCGCTGGTCCAAATGAAGTGATCGGGTTTTCCGGGCACAAAATACAAAGGGTTGGAAGGTTCAACATACTTATCATCAATTTCTTCAAAAAGAGTGGATGCTTCTTTTCCGTCAGAAGCATTGAAAGCCTTCATTTTGAAGTGGTTCTGATCACGATTTAAGATGGCTGTGTAAATCAAAGTGCTTTCCGGATTCCAAGTAACGGTGGTCAAATATTGCTCAGCAGGTGTTCCTGTTTCGAGAAAAAGAGTGCTATGCGTGCGCAATTGGTAAATGCCAATGGTCACCTGGTGGCTAGTCATGCCGGCCATTGGATATTTTTCGGCAGTGAGCTTAGCAATTCGTTCGCTGATGTCCACCAATGGGTAGTCGCTAACCATGGATTGATCCATGCGATAGAAAGCGATTCTTTGTTCATCAGGCGACCAAAAAATTCCTTTGTTGATGCCAAATTCGTTGCGATGCACACTTTGCCCATTAACTATACCGTTTTCATCCTGAGTTATTTGCGTGTGTTTTTCGCCTTCAGCCACATACAGATTGTTGTCAATGGTGTAAGCAACATTGAGGCTTTTTGGCGCAACGTCAATCCTGGCGGCGTTTTCGGGTAGGGTGGCAATCAACTCGGCTTTAATTTGGGGCCATTGAAGGGTAATCAATTTGCTTTTTGTCCAGAAATAGGCTTTGTTTGGGTTAATCCAAGTCAGTTGCGGCAAACGTTTGAGGCTATCGCTGCCAATGTCTTGCATTGCCTTGTTGAGCTGCGACAATGAAGCCAAAGTGTCGGAGGTTTTCTTCAAAGGTCCCGACGAAAGTAAAAAATCCCCATCGGTAAAGGAGTACAGATCGGAATCGGCCCTCCATTTCAGTTGAGAAATATTTTTTGCATACAAGGCACTGTTCATGCCCACCACATCTTCGGGGGTAAAAACTTGATCTTGAGCATGTAACATGCTGAAAACACCTCCCAAGAGGAAGCAGAGAATGAGGCTGATTCTTTTCATTTTTGTGATTTTTGGTTTATGCAACAGTTTTATGGAAGGCAATGTTACCACAAATGTGGCGGATGTAATGTTGCAACAAGTTTTCGGTAACTCCCGACAAGTAAGCAGTTTCTAAAAGATCAAATTGTCTTTAAATCGAATTGAGGTGGTGTACGGCTTCAACAAATTCGTTCAACATTTGTGGTTTTTTTTCTAACATATTGCCAATCACCACCACATCGGCGCCGGCCTTGAGTTTGGCAACGGCAATTTCAGGAGTTTTTATTCCTCCTCCCACTATCAAAGGTATGCCAATGCTGGCTTTCACAGTGGCAATCATTTCGTCGTTGATGGGGTTGATAGCACCCGAACCGGCGTCCATAAAAATCAATTTCATACCCAACATTTCGCCTGCCATAGCAGTGCACATCGCAATGTCGTTTTTGTCGTACGGGATAGGGAAGCTGCCACTCATATAATTTACGGTAGTAAAACGACCGCTTTCGATCAGCATATATCCTGTTGAAATGACTTCGAGCCCGCTCAGTTTCAAATAAGGGGCAGCGATAACGTGTGCGCCAATCAGCATTTCGGCGTTGCGACCCGAAATGAGCGATAGAAACAAAAAACTATCTGCCTTAGCACTCACCTGATGGGTGTTTCCCGGAAAAAGAATTACCGGAATAGTTGAAACACTCTTGATGATCTTGATGCAACTGTCTAATCCATTGTTGGTTAGTAATGATCCGCCCACAAAAATAAAATCTACGCCACAGCGATCGGCCTCTGATATCAACGAAATCAAGGCTTCGTCTGAAGGTTTGTCGGGGTCAATTAGAATGGCGATTTTTTTTCCTGACGAGCAAAAGCGGTCGTAATTATTCATGCCCAATTGATGGTTTGTTTTTGCAAAAATACGGAACTATTTGATTGTAATGGTTATTCAATAACATTTATAACGCCTTAAAACATCAAGTTTTCAGCCCGAATGGTCGTTTTACCTTCAAAATCATTATGGCTTTTCTAATCGTCGCCGGGTAGTTTTTGATGGATTTAAGACAAATTGCGTCAAAAATTCCTCCAAAAATTTTAAAACGTCCTCTGTCTATACGTTGATTGTCTCATTCGTACCGAAAACTTATTGAAAACCAATTGCTGGCTTACTACTTCTATATTTGCATCCACCTTCATCAAGTTGATATGCGATTTCCTTTTGTCATACTATCATTGCTTTCGTTGCTTTTTTTTAACGATTTAGAACTGTTTTCGCAAGATAGAAAGACTATTGTAGCCACGAAATTGACCCAAGAACTTGTCATTGATGGGCTGTTGGACGAACAGTTTTGGAGGCAAACGGCTGTTGCACAAGACTTTGTTCAAAATGAGCCTTACAACGGAAGGCCTGCAACTTTTGCTACACACGTTTTTATTGGTTACGATGATCATGCTTTGTATTTTGCCGCTTCATGCGAAGATGCCTATCCCGACAGCATTTCATTGGAGTTGCATGAAAGAGACAATCTCGGTTTGGCTGATTATTTCGGAATCATTTTGAACCCATTTAACGATGGGCTGAACGGACTGGGATTTTTTGTAACCGCCCGAGGGGTGCAAATGGACATGAAATTCAACACTGCCGAGGATGAGGAAGACGAAAGTTGGGATGCTGTTTGGCGTTCGGCTACCAAAATCACAGCCAATGGCTGGACTGCGGAAGTGATGATTCCCTACTCCGCCATTCGTTTTCCACGGAGCGAAACTCAAGTCTGGGGGATCAATTTTCAAAGAAGCATCCAACGCCTACGCGAGTATTCCAATTGGAATTTGGTGGATGTCAACCGCCAAGGTTTTTTAACTCAGATGGGCGAGATACGTATTGAAGAAACCATCACTCCTCCCATGAGGTTGAGTGCAACGCCTTACCTTTCAGCCTCAACAAGTCACAACAGCGCCACCAATAAATGGGGAACCGGCTACAATTATGGGATGGATTTGAAAGTGGGCCTGAATGAAAGTTTTACCCTCGATCTGACTTTAATTCCCGACTTTGGACAAGTAGAATCCGATGAATTGGTGTATTCATTGTCTCCATTTGAGGTGTATTATGATGAAAAAAGACCTTTTTTTACCGAAGGAACTGAATTGTTTTCAAAAGGCAATGTGTTCTATTCTAGGCGGATAGGCGCAACACCTTCAGGATATTTCGACTTGACCGATGCTTACACCCAAGAGCAGATTATAAAGAATCCGGAAGCAGTGCAACTGATCAATGCGGCCAAGCTGTCGGGCAAAACATCAAAAGGTTTAGGAATTGGCGTTTTCAATGCTATAACAACCAATACCTTTGCTGAAGTGGAGGTGGAGGGTGTCAGAAAAAAAATCATTACCGAACCTTACACCAACTTTAATATGGTGGTGGCCGAACAGGCATTGGCCAACAACTCGCAAATTAGTTTTTATAACACCAATGTTTTACAGCCTGACAACAAGCGGGTTGCCAATGTTACAGGTGTCGAAACAGCTTTGCGCAACAAGCAAGGCAGCACCGAATTTTATTCTATGCTGAATATTAGCCAGCAATACGACGAAATTGGATTTCCGGTTTTTGGTGAGCGCTTGCTCATGGGTTTCAACAAAATTAGCGGCCAATTCAGGCCCGATGTGTGGTTGAATGTGATGACCGAAAACTACGATCCCAATGACATGGGTTTTCAGCGCTCGAACAACGAAATTGATGCCGGGCTTAATTTCAAATTTTATGTGTTTGAGCCAAAAGGTATGTTTTTAAAGAAATATGCTAACCTCTTTATCAACCAAATATCTCAGTATCAACCTTTGAAGTTCAGCTCGATGGAAATTGGAGGAAACAGCCGATTGACCACCGTGAAGCACTTGACCATTGGAGGTAACTTTTCTATCTATCCGCTGGGGAAGCTCGATTTTTTTGAGTCGCGCACCCAGGGAAAGTATTTTCAACGTCCATGGCGGTTTCATGCAGGTATCTTTGGATCACCCGATTACCGCAAAAAGTTTTTGGTAGATTACCGCTTGGGAATGATGTTGTATCCCGAGTGGAATAGTTTCAACTGGTGGGGCACTTTATCACCAAGGTGGAAAATTTCCGAGAACTTTTTGGTGATGCCTAGCCTGATGGCGGATATCAGCAAAAACGATATTGGTTTTGTTACTGATATTGGCGTAGGACAGCAAAAGGCGATTGTTTTTGGTAAAAGAAATGTCAATAATATCACCAGCTCACTGAGTCTGAATTACAGCTTTAATCCGAAAGCCTCGCTGGCGTTGCGTTTGAGGCATTATCTCTTATATGTTGATTATCTCAATTATTTCGACTTAAAGGCCGATGCCGAACTTGTACCCAATGTTTATAACGAAAAGCACGATTTTTCGGTCAATGCGTTTAATGTGGATATGGTTTACCGATGGAATTTTGCGCCCGGAAGCGAGCTATTGCTGGTGTGGAAGAATGCGATTTATACTTTGCTCTCGGGGGATGATGTTTCGGGAAATTATTTTACCAATCTGGATAAATTATTTGATTCACCTGTGGGCAACAGCCTCAGCATTAAAATGTTATATTATATTGACTGGCAACAGCTGCAAGCCTTGAAACGAAAAAAATAACTATTCTCAGCCGTTTCTATCATTTCGGGGAATATAATTTTCATCAGAAGCACAAACCAAGGCAGCATATTTTCGTCCGTTTTGACCCATTTCTATCAATTGATTTTTCGTGAGGCTTTCGAGCTCCTTGATGCCTATATTGTTGGTGATGAGGTAGTCTAAAACTCCGGCATTGAAAGCATCGCCGGCCCCGATGGTGCTGACAACTTCTACTTTTGGAACTTCAACCGTTGCCAATTGATGAGGGGTGTATAAATGAATCCGTCCGGCAGCAGCGGTAATAATCAGTAGTTTACAATTAGAGGGCTGAATCAATTGAAATATTTCTTGTGCATTCTGACCATTGAAAACAGTGAGGAAATCTTCATGCGAGCCGCGAATCACATCTGCCTGTGCAAAATTATATTGAAGGAAAGCCAGCACCGGATCGTTCTCAGCAATGGGTTTGCGAATGTTGGGATCATAAAATACCAAACCATTCGCTTTATGAACCGCGTTGAGTAGCATTTCCAGTGTTGGACGAACCGTAGGGTCAAGGGCGAGTGAAGATCCAAAAATAAAATAATCTTGTGCTTTAAAGCTGATTTTCAAATCTTTAAAACGCGCTTCGGAAGTGCTTTTATAAAAGCTATAGGCGGCATCTCCTGATGGATTGAGCACTGCCAAAGCCAGCGTCGTTTGTATATCTGGGTTTTGATACACAAACGCGCTGTTGACTTTTTCGTTCAATAAAAACTGATGAATGTGCTGACCTGCCGCATCTTTGCCGGTTTCTGAAATCAAACGGCAATTGTATCCTGCTCTTGACAACGACACCAAAGTGTTGAGAACCGAGCCTCCGGCCAGGGCTTTTTGAAAACTTTGGTGACCCAACACAATGTCGAGTACCGTTTCGCCAAAGCCGATGACGCAGCGTGAGGTCATTAGTATTTATTCGAGATAAGTGTAACCGTAAAGGCCGGAGCGATAGATAGATAGAAATTCCTTACCTTCTTCAGCCGAAATTTTACCTGCCTTTACTGAGGTCATCACCCAAGTTTCAACCGTTCGAACCAACTTTTTCGAGTTGTATTGAACATAATCTAATACCTCTGCAACCGTTTCGCCATCAATTACTTGGTCAATGTAGTATCCTTTGGCATCTACCGACACGTGTACCGCGTTGGTATCGCCAAAAAGATTGTGTAAATCGCCCAAAATTTCTTGGTAGGCTCCCGTAAGGAATACCCCGAGATGGTAGGATTCTTTGTTTTTTAGGCTATGAACGGGCAGGTGGTGCGAGAAATTTCGTGTGGCAATGAAGTTGTCAATTTTGCCATCAGAGTCGCAAGTAATATCTTGTATGGTGGCATAGCGATCGGGTTTCTCATCGAGCCGCTGTATGGGGATGATCGGGAAAATTTGATCAATGGCCCATGAATCGGGTAGGGATTGAAACAAGGAGAAGTTACAGAAGTATTTATCAGACAATAACTTAGAAAGGTTAAGAAACTCTTCTGGTGGACGTTTCATTTCGTTGGCCATTTGATGAATTTCTTTGGCAATAGACCAAAACAAGCGTTCAATTTGTGCCCTTGTTTTCAAATCAAGCAATCCCAAACTGAACATATCCAAGGCCTCTTCGCGAATTTGTTGGGTGTCGTGCCAAGTTTCGAGCATCTTGGTTTGGTTGAGGTTTTCCCAAGATTTGTACAACTCGTGCAGCAATTCGTGGTCGGTTTCTTTCACCTCCTCATCATCATCCCAAGTAGATAAATGGGTTGATTCCAGTACTTCAATAATCAAAACGGAGTGGTGTGCAGTGAGTGCGCGTCCCGATTCGGTAATGATGTTGGGATGCGGAATTTCGTTTTTGTCGCTGGCATCCACCATCGCGAAAGTGGCATCGTTCACATATTCCTGAATGCTGTAATTGACACTGCTGCCGCTGTTGGCCGAGCGCGTGCCATCATAGTCAACACCCAAACCGCCACCTACGTCAACAAAATCCAAATGGAAGCCCATCTTATACACTTGTACATAAAATTGGGCAGCTTCGCGCAAAGCAATCTTGATACGACGGATTTTATTGACCTGGCTACCAATATGAAAATGAACCAAACGAAGGCTTTCCTTCATATTGTTGCGTTCCAAAAAGTCGAGGGCTTCGAGTAACTCGCTGGAGGTGAGGCCAAATTTACTGACGTCGCCACCCGAATCTTCCCATTTTCCGCTTCCCGAACTGGCCAATTTAATGCGAATGCCGATGCTGGGTTTAACTTTCAGTCGCTTTCCTACACGGGTAATCAGCTTAAGCTCATTGAGTTTCTCTACTACAATAAAAACAGTGCGTCCCATTTTTTGGGCCAAAAGAGCCAGCTCGATATAACTTTCGTCTTTGTAACCGTTGCAAATAATAAGCGAGTTGTTGTCGGTGTTGATGGCCAATACCGCGTGCAGTTCGGGTTTTGATCCGGCCTCGAGGCCTATATTGAACTTCTTGCCATGACTAACAATCTCTTCCACCACAGGTCGCATTTGGTTCACCTTGATGGGATAAACAATAAAATTTTGTGCTTTGAACTCGTATTCGGCGGCAGCCTGCCTGAAACAGGTATCCATAAGCTCAATACGGCTGTCAAGAATATCAGGAAAACGCACCAAAACCGGTGTCGAAACATCACGCAATGTCAGCTCATCAATCAACTCTTTCATGTCAACCGCAGCCGCGTCTTTGCGTGGTGTTACAATAACATTTCCTTTATCATTGATGGAAAAGTAGTTGATTCCCCAGCCGTTTATGTTGTATAACTCAGCTGAGTCTTCAACACGCCATTTTCTCATAAGGCAAATAAGGTATTAGAAATGAATAATTTGCAAAAAATCTCCTGTCGGTGATTTGCTTTTCATCTGTCCGACGGGACAAAACTAACAAATATTACCTTACCGTGGCCAATATATTTGAATGGTTTTAGTCTTTCAACTGATTGAAGAACAACAAAATAATCGGTATTCTTTTTGATTTTTTCTCTCTTTTTAAGATAGTCTTAAAATTTACGATCATGACATCAAACGGGCAATTTTTCTGGTGTTTTCAAATTGTTCGAGCATAGTTTTGATAAATACAGTAACCGGAATGGACAGAATCAGACCGGGAACGCCCCATAAATATCCCCAAAACATCAACATGACAAGGATGGTTATAATGTTAATTTTGAACGACTTGCCCATGAGAATAGGTTCAAGGATGGAACCGAAAATAACTTGTACCATGGTGAAGGAAATGGATAAAATAAGCAGGGTTTGCGGTTGGTTGATTTCAATGAAAGCGTACACTACTACCATAAGCGTTGACACAATGGAGCCAATCATTTGAACGAAATTAAGCGAAAACGCCAGCAATCCCCAAAACAACGGAAAACTGAGGCCGGCAATCCAAGCCACCAATCCGAACCCAATGCCTGTGAATAAACTCATCAAAAATTTGACTTTCAAAAAACGGGCAATGCTACGTTCTATCACCATATACGTGCGTACCGAACGTGTTTTACTGCTGAAAAGGGTTTGGCCTAATATGGCTTCCAAGTTGAGTGAACCGGCCAACAGCAACACCAAAAAAAACAGTGTCATCAATAAAAAGCTGGCCGTTTGTTGAAGTAAAACGATGGTTTCGTTGAAATTTCCAAAAAGCACCTCTCTCACTTGGTCGCTAAAAAGGATGCTTTTGATGGTGCTTGAATACGTATCTGTCTTAATGCCAATCATTTGAGCATAAGGTGCGATGGTTTGTCCTACCCGAGTATCCAATAAAAGATAGAGTTGGTCTTTGCCTTCGATAATTTCTTTGCCCGAAAGTTTGATCAAGTAAAACAGGAGCGACATGCCGGCGACCACCAAAGTAAGGATGAAGCCAATGGTGGGAACGCGCGGAATTTTTTTTCGCAAAAGCCACCGAATCATAGGCATGAACAGCAAAGTGATGAAAAAAGCAATCATCAACGGAGCGAAAATGAATCCGAAAATCTGGAGGATGT
Source organism: Bacteroidota bacterium (assembly GCA_023396415.1). GTDB lineage: Bacteria > Bacteroidota > Bacteroidia > Bacteroidales > F082 > JALNZU01. The sequence continues at coordinate 45,602 of JAEWWJ010000114.1, read as the reverse complement.
AAAAAACCAGAGGAATTACCAAAAGCAGCAGCAGCTTGTTGGTGGTGGCCGTGTCGTGAATTTTCATGCTAATTATAGCGTCTAAGTTGTTGTTTTGTTGTTAGTTAAATTTACCGCGCTCCACAGGGATGAGCATAAATTTTTGCGAGAGCATAAAAACCGGTGTTTTAATCAACACTTTGCTGTTTTCCATTACCGTGAGCCGAAAGCGGTTCAGTTTAAGCTCGCGGTCGCGGATAGGGTGGAGCATATCACGTTTCTCAAAAGTGATTTCCAATTCTTTGTCTTTTCCAAAAATAGGAACGAAATGGTCTTCGATACCCAATTCCTGAAAAGTGATCCGATCGAACTCACCGGTTTTTTTTATCAGCTCAACAGCCAAACAGGGTGGCGATTCAAAGGGGTGTTGCGTGGTCAGGCGAAGTTTGAGCGAGGCCTCGTTGGAGCGCGGATTGAGGTCGGTAACACTTAAAAAATATCCACCCGAAAACTGTTCCGACACCTGGTAGGATTTGGGTTGACGCACATACCACCTCCTGAACAGAAATCCAAGTCCGATTAAAACGCCGAAAGCAAGAAAAAGAAGGTTTTGTTGATCCATTGATTTTAGATAGTAAGTCAATCAATTATAAATAGTTATAATATGATGGTAGGTTTTTTCGCGGCACAAAGATACGATGGAAATAACATCTTTGTGGGTTCTTTGTTTTTGCAGCAAGGAGTTTTTATTGCGTTTTGCAATCTGTTTCTTTGATACCAGTTGAACTATCACTTTTGCCGAAAACTGATTGTATGGCGTAGGCGTTCGGAGATTCCATTATTTTAGCGTTTCGAATCTAAAGATTATCCATTCTTAAACCCATTTTTATGATGAAAAAAAGCATATTTTCACTTCTAACTGCCGGTTTTATCTTATTTATGGCAGTGCCGGATGCCCGCTCATGCACCAATTATTTGGTCACAAAAGGTGCTTCTGCCGATGGCTCTACCATGGTGAGTTACGCCGCCGATTCGCACATCCGCTATGGCGAACTGTATTACAGCCCAGCCAAAGATTGGCCCCAAGGCAGTATGCTCACCATTTACGATCGCGGTACCGCCAAGCCTTTGGGACAAATTCAGCAGGTGGCACACACTTTTCAAACTGTGGGTTTTATGAACGAATACCAAGTGGCAATGGGGGAAACTACTTTTGGTGGGAGGCCCGAACTGACGGATACCACCGGCGTGATGGACTATGCCTATTTGATGTTTGTTGCCCTTCAACGGTCGAAAACGGCCCGCGAAGCCATTCAGGTGATTGCAAATCTTGTTGCCGAATATGGTTATGCCAGCTCAGGTGAGTCGTTTTCCATTGGCGATCCAAATGAGGTTTGGATCATGGAAATCATTGGAAAAGGAACAAGCCTGAAAACCGATAGAAAAACTAAAAAGACCTACAACGCGGATAAAGGAGCAGTGTGGGTGGCTGTTCGTATTCCTGACGGCTATGTTTCGGCCCATGCCAACCATGCCCGCATCACCACTTTTCCGTTGTCCGATGGAAAAACCAGCATGAGCGATCAGCAATGGCAAAATTTGACAAATGAAGATATTCGTGTGATTTACAGCCACGATGTGATCAGTTTTGCCCGGCAAAAAGGTTTTTTCGATGGCAATGACGCTGATTTCAGCTTCAGCGATGTGTATGCACCACTCGATTTTAGTGCAGTGCGCTTTTGCGAATTGCGCGTTTGGAGCATGTTCAATCATGTGAACGCAGAGATGGATGCCTATTGGGATTATGCTACAGGCAAAGAAACCATCCAAAGGATGCCTTTGTTTATCAAACCCAACCGCAAGCTTACGCCTCAAGACCTGATGTCGTTTAAGCGCGACTATTTGCAAGGAACTGAGCTCGATATGTCGAAAGATGCCGGCGCCGGCCCGTTTGGTTTGCCATACCGCTGGCGTCCATTGACATGGAAGTACAACGACAAGGACTATTTTCACGAAAGGGTTACAGCAACCCAACAAACCGGTTTTTCATTTATTGCACAAATGCGCTCCTGGCTGCCCAACGCCATTGGTGGAATTTTTTGGATGGGTGTTGACGATGCCGGCACCAGTGTTTATGTGCCTTTTTACAGCTCTATCACAAGGGTGCCACAAACCTGGTCGGAAGGTTATGGCGACATCTTAACCTACGAAGAAAATGCCGCTTTTTGGGTGTTTAACCGCTTGGCTCATTTCGCGTATCTCTTCTATGACAGGGTGATGCCCGATATTCAAAAAGTACAACAAGAGTTGGAAAATAAATTTCGCGATTACACACCGGCAGTGGATGCAGCAGCCCTCAAGCTCCACGAAGCCGATCCTGCCATGGCCGTAGCTTTTTTAACCGATTACAGCGCCAATATGGGCGATTACACGGTGAAAAGATGGAAGGAGCTGAATGAGTTTTTGCTTGTTAAGTATTTGGATGGCAATGTGAAACAAGAAAAATATGGACGTTTTCTAAGAAACCCATATGGCTATCCTGAACCCCCAATATTTCCGGGTTATGATGAGGGCTTTAAGAAAAATCTCATCAATCAAACCGATAATCAATTTTTGATGCCAAACTAAAAGCAAAATGTTGGATAAAAAAAGCCGCTTCATTTTTTGAAGCGGCTTTTTTTTGAAAACCAATTATGGGTTGGGTTGTGCAGGAACTTGATAGATCAAGCTTTGGTTGCGATATCCCGTAAGGTTTTTATACCAGTCGGGGAACTGAACGCCGCCGCTTGTTGCCCATTCGGCAAACTTAAGGTGAGCCCAAATGATCTCTTGTTTTTCATGAGGATAATCGAACTTTTCGTAGATGTTAATGGCCCAGGGCAAGTTGGTGTCTGTAACATAATATCTGTTGCTTGAAGGATTGCTATTGTCCTCATATTGACCGAACAAGGCAGGATTGACAAGGTCAGTGGGTGGATAATAAGGCAAATGTACTTCATGGCTCCGCACTTTATTCACGATCAAGAAAGGATTGAAGTTGCTGATGTCGAGATCGGAAATCGAATAAGTGTTGGGTTTTAACACGATGTTAATCACCAATGTATCAGGAGTAACATAAGGTGCGCCGGGAGTGGTGTTCACACCAATTCCAATGCCCGGATGTTCCATTTGTTTGTAGGCGTTGTCATACACAATAATGGTAGGTTTCGATTGACCTGATTCCGTTCCGTTTCCTTCGAGGCTAATAAAGTTCTCGCTAAGTTCGTAACCGGTTACTGTAAGATCGCTGCTGTTGATGGCGTTGCTCAATTGGAATCCGAATCCGTTTTCAAAAGTGGCTCCAAAAGCTTTGATGATGAAGGTTCCTGTAACTTTTTCAACTTTGTTGTAAGCATTGATCACCACTTTGAATTGGTAATCCAAAACAAGGTCATTGAAATCGTAGTCGCCTTTACCGGGCCACAAATCTTCAAAAGCTAAAGTTCCAAAACCGGTAGCAGGATACAGAATATCAGCACCTTGAATAACTGTTACTGTGATTTTAGCGATATCGCAAAGGCTGTTCATATCACACACCTGGTAGTCAATAGAGGCAACACCAGTGAAGCCGAGTGCGGGCGTAAAAGTAACCACTCCGGTAACCGGATCAACAGTAAACACACCAACGGTTGATGGATTGGGTGCGGTTGTCGCGATGAGCATAACAGTGGTTGGATTCAAGGCTGCTTCGCCGATTAGATCGTTTGATAGCACAATGATTTCAACAGGGCTGTTGGCAAGGGTGGAAGCATTGTCATTGATGGCATCCGGGCCTACCAAAGCTACCGGAGTGATGGTAACGGTTGAAGTATTGTTCTCATCTACAGGATCGGTTTCATTGCCTTCAATGGTAGCTGTGTTGGCATAAGGGCCGTTGGCTTTTACCTTGGCTTTAATTTTCAATGTGGCAGTGGCATCTTTGGCCAAATTGCCAATGGTCCAGACGGGTGCAGCCCACGCTCCTACTGAAGGCGTTGCACTTACAAAGGTGTAGCCTGCGGGTAAAGCGTCTGTTACCTTTACGAGGGTGGCATTGCTGAGGCCATTGTTGGAGGCAGTAATGGTGAAGGTAACGGTATCGTTTACTTTTGGAGTGGTAACGTCAACAGTTTTAAGTACTCCGAGGTCAGCAGAAGCTGCCGGTCCGGGGGTGATGGTGCTTGAATTGTTGTCAGTGTTGGGGTCAGTTTGATCACCACTGATGGTGGCTGTGTTGGCATAAGGCCCTGTTACGTTCACTTTGGCAACCATAATTAAGGTGGCCGTGCTTCCCGAATTCAGATTGCCGATCGTCCAGTTGGGTGAAGCCCACGTACCTGATGACTGCGTAGCACTTACAAAGGTATATCCGGCCGGTAATAGGTCAACAACCTTCACGTTGGTAGCGTTGCTGGGACCGATATTAGATGCTGTGAGGGTAAATGAAACGTTGTTTCCTACGGTAGGAGTGGCGTTGTCAACACTTTTAACGATGGAGAGGTCAGCCGAAGATACCGGGACGCAAGTGGCTGAATTGCTGTTATTTCCCATATTGGGATCGGTTTCAGTACCTGAAATGGTTGCCGTATTAACATAAGGTCCGGCGGCGTTAACTTTGGCTACAATGTTCAAAGTAGCGCTTGCGCCATTGGCCAAATTGCCGATGGTCCAGTTGGGGGCCGTCCAGTTGGAGGTTACAGGGCTAAAACTTACAAAAGTGTATCCTGCAGGCAAAATATCATTTACCTTCACATTGGTGGCAGCGCTCGGGCCGTTATTGGTGGCAGTAATCGTAAAGGTTACGTTGGTGCCTACCGTAGGGGTTTCGTTACTCACAGTTTTAGTCACGCTGAGGTCGGCAGCGGCTGATGGCCCCGGCGTTACACTGCTTGTGTTGTTTCCTGTATTGGGATCGTTGGTTGTGGTTGTGATGGTAGCGGTGTTGGTATATGAACCGCTTGCCTTCACCTTAGCTTCTATAGTAAGGGTTTTTGTGTCACCATTGTTTAAAGTACCAATTGTCCAATTGGGTGCTGCCCAGCTACCGGAGGTGGTATTTGCATTTACAAAAGTGTATCCTGAGGGCAAAACGTCGTTTACAACCACATTGGCAGCATTGCTCGGGCCGTTGTTGGTGGCCGTGAGGGTAAAAATAACGTTTGTTCCAACCGATGGATTGCTGTTGTTCACCGATTTCACAATGGCTACATCAGCCGATGCTGCCGGCCCGGGCGTAACGGTACTGCTGTTGTTGGCAGGATTTGGATCTGATGTGGTTCCGCTGATTGTAGCGGTGTTGGCATAGCTTCCGGTAGCCAAAACGGTGGCAACAATGTTTAAAGTTACGGTGGCTCCATTGGCCAAATTACCGATGGTCCAGTTGGGTGCAGTCCAAGTGCCTGCTGATGGCGTGGCACTTACAAAGGTATATCCTGTGGGTAAAACATCGTTTACACTCACTCCGGTGGCAGCGCTGGGGCCGTTGTTTTTGGCCGTTAAGGTGAAGGTAACATTGGTGCCGACAACAGGCGCACTGCTGTTGACAGTTTTTGTAATCGAAAGATCAGCTTTAGCAACAGGAACACAAGTTGCTTGAGATGAGTTGTTTGCTGTGTTAGGATCGGGTTGCTGACCAGTGATGGTTGCTGTGTTCACATAAGGGCCGGCGGCGTTTACTGTGGCCGTGATAGACAAAGTAGCAGTAGCATTAAGGGCAAGGCTACCGATAGTCCAGTTGGGAGCAGTCCATGTTCCAACACTTGCAGTTGCACCGGTGAGGGAAAATCCTGCCGGTAACACATCATTTACAATCACTCCGGTGGCAGTACTGGGGCCAATGTTTTTGGCAGTAATGGTAAAGGTTACTGTAGAGCCAACATCAGGAGTGGTGTTGTTAACTGTTTTTGTAACTTCCAAATCAGCTACAGCCGAAGGGGTTACGGTGGCAGTGCTGCTGTTGTTGGTAGAAACCGGATCGGTTTGGTTGCCGGTGATGGTGGCGGTATTGTCATAATTTCCGGTGGCTTTAACAGTAGCAACAATACTCAAGGTAACAGTTGCTCCATTGGCCAAATTGCCGATAACCCAGTTGGGAGCAGTCCATGTGCCTGCTGACGGCGTTGCGCTTACAAAGGTATATCCTGAGGGTAAAACATCGTTTACAGTTACTCCGGTGGCAGCGCTGGGGCCGTTATTTTTTGCTGTTAGGGTGAAGGTAACGTTTGTTCCTGCATTGGGAGAAGCGTTACTAACAGTTTTTGTAATCGAAAGATCGGCAGCGCCTACTGGAACTGTTGTTGCAGTACCGGTGTTGTTTCCCGGAGTAGGATCGGTTTGGCTACCGCTAACAGTTGCAGAGTTGGCATAAGGACCTGTAGCATTTACAGTTGCAACGAGTGCCAGGGTTGCTGTGGCGCCGTTGGCTAAAGCACCAATGGTCCAAGTTGAGCCCGACCATGTTCCGGTTGAAGGAGTGTTACTAACATAAGTATATCCTGCGGGCAGTGCATCAACAACTTTTACTCCGGTGGCGGCGCTAGGGCCGTTGTTCACTACGGATAGTGTAAAAGTAACATTTGTTCCCACTGCGGGAGCAGCATTGTTGACTGTTTTCGTAATTGCGAGATCGGTAGCAGCGGTAGGCACGGGGGTTATACTGCTTGTATTGTTTCCCGAAACAGGATCGGTTTGTGCTCCGCTAATTGTAGCTGTATTAAGATAAGTTCCTGTTGCGTTTACAGTAGCTACAATATTTAAGGTGGCAGTTCCACTCAATGCAAGGTTGCCAATGTTCCAGTTGGGGGCGGTATAGGATCCGGTTGAAGTAGTGGCGCTTACAAAAGTATATCCATTGGGCAACGCATCCACAACTTTGACCCCGGTTGCAGCACTTGGGCCATTATTGGTAGCTGTTAGTGTGAAAGTGATGTTTGAACCAACTGCCGGTGTTAACGAGCTGGCAGTTTTAGCGATGCCTAAATCTGCTGATGCAACAGGGACTGGCGTTACCGTGCTTGAATTGTTATTTGAAGTTGGGTCATAGGAAGTTCCTGAAATACTTGCTGTATTTGCATAAGAACCACTAGCTTTCACTGTAGCCACAACGGTTAAAGTAGCACTTGCATCGTCTTCCATATCACCTATCGTCCAGTTAGGTGCTGACCATGTCCCGGTTGAAGGAGTTGCGCTCACTAATGTATAACCGTTTGGAAGCACATCGTTAACCGTAACATCGGTTGCCAAACTGGGGCCATTGTTAGTGGCAGTAATCGTAAAGGTGATATCTGAACCCACAACAGGAGCTAAACTACTTGCTGTTTTTACTACGCTTAAATCAGCTGCTAAAACTTTAACGAATACAGTGGCGATATCACAATCGGAGGGTGCTGCAACCATACATATTTTATAAATCAGCTCGTAATCTCCGGCGGGAGTACCGGGTGCAACGGTAACTTTTCCGGTGCTTGTATTCAGAACGATACCGGCATTGGATGCAGGAGAAACCAATGAAATCATTACTTGTGAGGGCACAACAGCTGAGCCATTGTATAAGTCATTTGTAAGAACATTGTTCACAGCAGTTCCTCCGGTATTGCTGTTAACTGGTGTTCCAACATCATCAACTGCAATAGGAAGTGGATTGTTAACAATCACAGGATCTGAAAAAACTCCGCCGGCAACACCTAACTGAACAGAATAAAACCTTTCATCGTTAGCTTTCGTTTGACCTAAGGCAAAAGAGATTTTATTGTTGGCATTTAAGAAGTTAGCAATAAATGCAGCACTGTTGTCAAAAGTAACTCCATTTAAACTATAACTTATACCTGTGAAGCGTGTTCTTCCGGTAGCATTATTGGTTGTAACCGTCAAACCTGTAGGGTTGTTTAAAGTATAACTTGTATATCCGCCTACTTCAACATATTCTCTGTTTGCAGAGTTATTGCCATCAATATCAATTCCTGTAAGGTTATAGTTGTAAACAAAAACGGAAGCGTTATTGGCCGTATTGAAAAACTCAAGTTCATAAACTATAAAGCCTCCACTGCTATTACTTGTTGTGCCTATCCTTGGCTGAAAACGATTGATTTCGCCGGTGATGGCATCATCATCAAATAGGGTGATAAACGCACTTTGAACTTCCTTAATCGTCATTTTTGCATAAACTGTTATCCCATCTTTGGTGATGACATTAGCGTATTTATGAATAGAACCTTGGTTTTTTCCGGCATTACCGGTATTGACAAGAATAGTGCGGTTGACTTCTTTGAAACTCAAGGTTTGACCCTGAAGGTTCAAAATAAAAGACTGTTGTGCCGAAACGTTCAATCCCGAAAGGATTAAAACGATGACCATCATGAGTGAGGTTAGCAATGATCTACTGATCATTTTCTGCTCTTTTTTTGGAATAGACGTTTTTGTTTTCATTCTATTGCGGTTTTCTTGGATGATAAATCTTTTTAAAATTGATGGCTTAAGTTGGAAGTGGTTAGGTTAAGCACCGTTTCCGAACCGCTAAATTTTAATTTAACACTCTTTTCGTATGATGGTACAACAACCTTCATCGTATAAGGTATCCCGGCGGTGAGATAGGCTTTTTGATAGGTGGCACCATTGGTGTTGTTCACCTCTACAATGCCGTTGGCATTGGCGGTGAGGGTGAGGTTGTAATCCGAAGTGGTTTTCCAATTGAAGCTCGCCGGAACCTTGAGCTCCTCCATGGTGGTTGGTTTGTTATCCGGTTGTTGAGGAGTTTCCTTTTTACAGGAACTCAAAACCAGAATGAAACCTAAGGCGATGAATAATGTGGTTTTTTTCATGGGTTTTTATATTTTCAATTCGTTGAGTTCTAATATCGTGCCAAAAAAATAATGATTCGTATATAGTTGATATATAAATGCTTATAAAATATAATCCTATAAAATATCAAATCTAAAATCGGAAATATTTCCAAAAAATAGACGAAATTTGGTGATATATATCTTTTTTAGCTCAACTTTTTTATGCGCCAACATTTTATTCCGTAGGGAAGGGTAGTTTTTTGGTTCTAAAGGAGTTTTTTTGGTGATGTTGGATAAACTGAACACAAATGTAGCTATAAGTAAATCACTTATGACAAGGTCAATATTTTTTTAGCAAACATTTTCGACAACAAATTCATTGCCTACCTTCGAAAGATATGGCTGCTAAGTCCAAAGTTAAATGTTTTCCGTGCTTTGGGTAGGGTAGGGATAAAGATTCTATACATCTGAGATGCATGGCTGACAACCACTCGAAAATTTTTCTGAATTTGTGTTGCGGTATAAAGCAAAACACCCGAAGCATTTGAATGAATGCTTCGGGTGTAATCTATTTTTTTCTACTGAGGTTGAGTATGCGCCTTGTCAACGTTTTTCCTTCACAGTTGAAGCTGAAAAGCTCAATTGAACACCTGCACAGCTTTTGCTCTTTGTTGTGGATCAGTTGAATTGGTATTGCAGAACATTGGCTGTCAATTCCAGACTTGCGGTTTGGCCGAGAAATTTAAGTTGAACAGTCTTTTCGTAGCTGGGGACGGTTAGCTTCATGGTGTAGGCCACGCCGCTGCTCAGATATGCTTTTTGGTAAGCCACGCCTGTTGCGTTGGCCACCTCCACCAAACCATTGCCATTTCCGGTGAGGGTAAGGCTGATGTCTTTTGTGGTTTTCCAGTTGAAACTGGCAGGCACTTGCAATTCCTCCATGGTGTTGGGTTTGCTTACAGGATTTTCTACCTTGTCTTTTTTACATGAGGTAAAGGTAAGGGCAAATCCTATGGTCAGTAACAATGCGATCTTTTTCATAATGTTTGCGTTTTATCTACTTATTCCAAAATGATGCCAAACCTAAATTTTATTTAAAACATTGATATTAAGGCAAATAAAAAAAATAAATCTTATTTGAAAATGCATAATTAGGAATAAATTCCAAAAAATGGACAAGTTATAAAAAGTAGATTTGTATTCTGTTTGTATGAGCTACCGTTTTTGTTTGTGTAGTTGCATCAAAAGTAGGCAATAATTGCATGGGTAAAATGAAAATCCCCCGATCTCTTGCAAAGAAACCGGGGAATTTAGCTTAGTCGTTTGGCTGGTCCACCCTGTGCCTTATGGCGTAGTAGATGGAATTTCGTATATCAGTGCTTCGTTGCGGTATCCTGAAATGTTTTTGTACCAATCAGGGAAAAGCACCCCGCTGCTGGTAGCCCATTCAGCAAATTTCAGGTGAACGCCGAGGATATCTTGTTTTTCGATGGGATAATCAAATTTTTCATAAATGTTGATCGCCCAAGGGTGGTTCAACACAGTGATGTAATATTTTCCGTTTGCGGGATCGCTGTTGTCTTCCCATTGTCCGAACAAAGATAGATCGGCAAGGTCGGTCGGTTCATCATTTGGAAGGTGCACTTCGTGGCCGCGCACTTTGTTCACAATAAGGAAAGGATTAAAGCTGCCAATAGCCAAATCGTTGTAGCTATAGGTATTGGGTTTAAAAACCATTTTCACGGTGAATGTTACCGGAGCTACATAAGGTGCGCCTGGGGTTGTGTTTACACCTATTCCAATTCCGGGATGGGGCATATGGGCGAAAGCATTGTCAAAAACAATAATGGTTGCTTTCGTTTGTCCGGCCTCAGTGCCGCTTGGGTTGAGGGTAATGATGTTTTCGGTGAGACCGGTTCCTGTAACGGTTACATCGTTGGGGTCAATACCATCGGCCAATTGGAAGCCAAAGCCGTTTTCAAAGGAGGCGCCAAAAGCTTTGAGAACAAATGTGCCGGTAATTTCATCTACGTTGTTCGATAGGTTGGAAATAATTTTAAACTGATAATCAATCACCATATCGTTAAAATCATAATCACCTTTGCCTGGCCAGAGGTCTTCGAAGGCAAGTGTGCCGGGGCCTAAGGCAGGATAGAGGTTGGTTAAACCAACGATTACATTCACAGTAATGGTGGCTATATGGCACAATCCATTCAGGTCGCAAACGCTGTAATCAATGGAAACCACTCCCAAAAATCCATTTACAGGAGTGAAGGTAACCACTCCCGATAAGGGATCAACAGTAAATATTCCTTCCGTTGTTGGATTGGGAGCTGTGGCAGGGATAAAAGTGATTGAAGTGGGGTCTAGAGCAACAGCTCCTGGAGTGTCGTTGTCCAACACATCAATATCAACAGGCGTGTTGACGAGGGTTATGGCGCTGTCATCGTTGGCGGTAGGGCCACTGACGGTATTTACGGTTACGGTGATGGTGGCGATTGCGCAATTGCCTGCCACGTCGCAAATGCGATAGTCAACGGTGGCAATTCCGGTAAAACCAAATGCTGGCGTAAAGGTTACCAATCCGGTCAGTGGATCAGCGGTAAAAGTGCCTACAGTTGTTGGATTAGGCGTTGTTCCGGCAACGAAAGTAACCGTTGTTGGATCTAGGGCGCTGCTGCCTTCCATATCGTTGGCCAAAACATTGATGTCAACCGGAACGTTCATATCTGTGCTTGCAGTGTTATCAACAGCTGTTGGCGGAATGGGATAGGTTACCGTAACGGTTGCCAAGTTAGAGGCGAAGTTGTTCGCGTCTTTTACGAAATATTTTATTGGTGTAGGATTGCCTATGAAACCTACTTCGGGTGTAAAGGTGATGGCTCCGGTAATGGAATTGACGCTCCAAACGCCTTCGCCTGCAACGTTAAGCGGTGAAGCTGCGGTTGTTGTTCCGTCAATTTGAACACTTCCGGGAATCAAAGCGGCATCGCCGGGCGTATCGTTGCTTAAAACATCGAGTGTTACCGCTGCGCCAAAAAGGCCAACTTTACTGTCGTTGGCAGCCGTTGGGGTTACAATAGAAATCAATTCTACCCAGTCGCCTTGCAAAATGGGGGCGCCATCAATAAGTACAGTGTGGTTGTCGTTTTCAAATTCGCCACCGGCACCCATCGAGAGTTCAACGGCATCGAACATCAATCCGGGTGAGGAGAGAAAATGCAAATAGGCATAAGGCTCGTTGGCGTTTTGGCCGGTGCCGGGTTTGCCATAAAATTGGTTTGTGGTATAGACCGACCCGTTGATAGCAGTAACTGAATTGCTGGCATTGTTGGGCAACTGTGCAATAACGTTATTGGTGGTGAAAGTTCCAATTACTTGTCCGCTACGGATAATTTTAATGGTGTTTTTACCATCGCCAGCAGGCCAAGCAAAACCAAAATACTGTTTGGGATTGGTAAAGTTAAGCTTAACTGTTCCACCTACTTTAATTGACATGTATTTGCCTTGGCCTGCGCCATATTGATCGTCGGCTTTAACATACGATTGTCCACCTGTTTGGTAGTAGGTGCCCAGCGCCGAGGTGTAGCCGCCGGGTAGCGGTGCCCAACTGGTGTTGGGAATGGTGAAGCCGGAGAAATTTTCAGTGATCAGTGTGTTGCCCGTGACGTTGGAAAACATCGTTCCGGGGGCGCTGGTATAAACCCGAAGGTATTCTTGCGCATGGGTTTGAGTGCCAAATGTCAATGCGATGAATAGACTAAGTGCGTAAGTGAATGTTGTATATTTCATAGTTATTTATTGCTGGTTAAGAAAATGTTATTGAAAACGATGGTTGAGTTGTTGTGTTGTAAGCTCTAAAATGGTTTGCTGGCCTGCAAAACTGAGAACCAACTTTTTTTCATACGTAGGAACACTCAGTTTCATGGTGTAAGGTTGATTGGCTTTCAAATAAGCACGTTGGTAGCTCCTTCCATCGGTGGAGCCGGCTTCCACAATGCCGCCTTCCGAAGCAGTGATGACAATCTCAAAGCTTTTGGATGTTTTCCAATCAAAGCCTTGCGGGACAACCATCTCATTCATATTAGAAGGAAGTGTTTGAGCAGGTTCGGGAGTGTCTTTTTTACATGACGAAAAAGCAAAAAGAAGCGTTATAACAGTTAAAAAAGTAAGTTTTCTCATATTTTCTTTCATTTGGGGTTAGAGGTAAGCAATAATCAGACCAAGATATTTTTGACCTCAGTATATAACTTATTTTCAGACATATATTTTTTTTATCGGTTGATATGTATAAGTATTCATACGTACCGATTCCGAATATTGGAATGAAAATCTCATTTTGACATTCAACAAGCTTCGTATTGTTGCCTTCCTTTGTTTTATCTAAGAAATGCGCTAAAAGTCATCGCTATTTTCGGAATAAATCATTGTTTTATCGTTTTTTATGAATAAGCCATTGCCCACCTAACCTTGTCAAAACCGTCAAGTATTGCTCATTTGTTTTGTCTTTGGTGCGGAGCATTTTATGATTGAAGCCTTTCTGTTTTTACTTTAAGAAATGCCAATTTCAAACCTTGTTTAAAGAATAGCTTTATCTTTGCCCACATAAAACTTTAAAAAAATACCGTTATGGCGCTTAATGTTACTGATGCTTCTTTCAAAGAAGATGTTTTAGATTCCGATGTTCCTGTTATTGTTGATTTTTGGGCAGTTTGGTGCGGTCCTTGTCGCATGGTAGGTCCAATTGTCGAGGAAATTGGTAAAGAATACGAAGGCAAAGCTAAGGTTGTGAAACTCGATGTGGATACCAACCCGGCCTCAGCCAATGCCTATGGCATCCGCAATATTCCCACTATTCTCTTTTTTAAAGGAGGTCAGGTAGTGGATAAACAAGTTGGAGCGGTTCCAAAAGCTGCGATTGTAAAGAAATTGGAAGCCTTGCTTTAACCGGTAATCTTTCGCATTGAGCTGCCATTTTTTTGAACGCCTTTAAACGTTTGCAAAAGATGGTAGCCTTTGTTTTCATTAAATAGCTCCATATTACACATTAAACCATTACAGATGAGCCACTTCATTGATCGTAATCATCTTGCCCGTTTAGGAAGCCTAGAGCTTTTGGCGCGTCAGGTTGTGGAAGGCTTCATCACTGGGCTTCACAAAAGTCCTTTTCATGGTTTTTCGGTGGAGTTTGCTGAGCATCGTTTGTATAATAATGGTGAATCCACGCGCCATATTGATTGGAAGCTTTACGCACGTTCCGAAAAAATGTTTGTGAAACGCTACGAGGAAGAAACCAACTTGCGCTGCCAATTGGTGATTGACCACTCCTCTTCGATGTATTTTCCGTTTCGCGAGAAGCCTTCCATTGACCAGCCCGACAAGCTGTTGTTTTCGGTGTATTCGGCAGCCAGCTTGATGGAGTTGATGCAACGTCAGCGCGATGCTGTTGGATTGAGTCTTTTTTCGGAACAGTTAGACATGCACACTGCGGTAAAATCGAACAAAATACATCACCGCTACCTTTTGAGTCTGCTGGAAAACCTCATTGATCCCGTAAAAGCCAAACAAGCTCGCCGCACCGCGGCTGCCGAGGCTTTGCATCAAATTGCAGAACGCACCCACCGGCGTTCCCTCGTTATCATTTTCAGTGACATGATGGACGATCCGGCCCAAGCCGATGAACTGTTTCCGGCTTTGCGCCACCTGAGATACAACAAGCACGAGGTGGTGCTCTTTCATGTGATGGACCACCAATTGGAGGAGGAGCTGAACCTCGAAAATCGTCCCTATCGTTTTGTTGATATGGAAACCAAAACTACCCTCAAGCTCAATCCTATTCAAGTGCAAGAGGCTTACCGTAAGGCCGTTATAGAACGCAAAAATGAGATCAAATTGAAATGCGGCCAGTATAAAATAGACTATGTGGAAGCCGACATCAACAAAGGATACAACCAGATTTTAAGCCAGTTTTTGATTAAGAGAAGCAGGATGTATTAGCGAGGTGTTTTTTGTTCTTTGTTCTGGGATTTAAAATTCAAAATTCAAGATTCAAGATTCAAAAATTTGGTTTTCAGACTTTAAGGTCTCTTTTAGTGTTCTTTGATTTTTGTTTTCCCTTCGATAAGTTCAGGACAGCGGGCTGGCGCAAGCTCTATTCACTCTTCATTGCATCTTTTTCCTTGCGAAAAGCAATATAGATTTTCTTTCCGCCGTAGGCGGCACCCAATGTCAATAAAATACCAAGACCACCTTCAAGAGGTGCCGACCCACCGATAGGGCCGCCGCCAACGGATGGATCGCCCGGAGGATTGGGAGGGCCTTGAGCCAATAAATGACTTCCCAACAAAAGTAGGGCTACAATAAAAATATTTTTAATCGTTCGTGTTTTCATGGTTTTTTATTGTTGAATGAACACTTTTTTGGAATACACCTGAGTGCCCACGCGCAATTGAACAAAAGCAATTCCATTATAAGAGATGGAAACAACTGTGGCTGCGCCTAAGGTTAGGGATTGACTGTCGATTTTGCGACCAAGAACATCATAAATTTCTAATTCAGCGCGTTCATTTTGGCGTTCAGGAAATGACAAATACAACTTTGAACCCACATTCCAAATCTGTCCGGTTTCGGCTGCAGCTTGCTCGCCCGTGGCTGTAACTCCCATAAAATGAAGTAGAAAGCGCTGTGGATTCTCGTTGGTCAAATGTTGAAAAGTATAAGTGTTTTGTTCGCGTAAATTGATCCATTGATTCAAAACCACGTCTTCGAGTAATATGCCCACCGTAGGTTCAAAGCTTTCAATACCTTCCAGTGTAAAACTGACGGTTTCATCGCCCGTAATTTCAAAACCCATTGGAACAACCATCGTTTCAGCAGAATACGGAAGGCTGTTGATGGCCAATTGGCGGTTGTCGGAAGTGAGGCTATAGAGCTGAGGAGCGATATCGGCGCCAAAAAGCTTGTCAACGTCTTTTGTGTCAAAGGCAGCTTCTGCATTGCGTGTAAATCTGATGGCGATCTCGTCTTTCAAATTGTTGGCATGGGCATGAATCCGCAAAACGTCTTTTTCGAGATTTGAACCTTTTTTAAAGAAATGCTGACCACTGTGCAAACGGGCAGCATTGTTGACCGATAAAAAGGCACTGCCACCGTTCGATTTAACAAAAAAAGCTTGACCAGAGGGGATGTCTTTTGTTGCGCCATTTACTCCGAGATATGCGCCGTAAGTGGCGTATTGATTGGCTACAGGATCCCAAATCCAGATGGCATCATAAAAATTCATTTTCGTCCAGCCCGAAGCCTGATCCCAGTCAATGGCCGAGGGGTAGGGGTTAGGCACCAAAGCAAATTGATCAGCCGATGAAAGAGGTGTTGACAAACTGAATGTCCCATTGTTGAGCTCGCCTTCGAAATTGTAAGTGTGGCTGCTATTGGGGTAGTAAATCATAAAGCCTTGGTTGTTCCAAAGCGGCGTTGTTGTTGAAGTACCCATCGTTTCCCACTGTTGACTAGCTGTATTGAATTGGTAAAGATATGCTCCCATAAACTGTGCCGTGGTTACATTGGTGTTGAGCGGAATGGAAACCAAATGATAGTCAAAGGCAGTGAGGACGGTGTTTCCGGTGATGTAGCGTTCAACAGTGGCCGACACATTGTTGCTGTTGTGTAGCAACGATCCTGTGCCCGAACCACTTGATTTGATGATCATTCCGCTTGTTCCGGCATTGTTGGTGAGCTTTTCGGAAACGGTCAATCGGCCTGAAATGCTGAGGCTGCCGCCCTCTTTTACCAAAAGATTGGCCACCGTTTTTTCAGTGCTTAAAAGAGGATTGTTAGCAGCAATAGGAATTATGGCGGCAACACTCTCAGTGGGAATTCCCATGTCCCAGTTAGCACTGATGCTCCATTCGCTGCTGGTAGTTCCGGTAAAAGCACTTCCATAAGCACCCAAATTGGCGGAATAGTCAATGTCTTTGATGATCCATTCTGTATTTTCAAGGTCAGTGCCAAAAGAACCGGCATTTATAGTGTTTCCTTGGGTTACACTTAATTTTCTGATGAGGGTTTTATTTACTGTTGCATCGGCAACACCACAAACGGACCAAGCAGTGCCGGGGTCTGTGCCAATAGTACCGAATACATCCGTCACTTGTCCGTCATAAACAATCTCCAAAGCGTCATCACCATTGAAAGTTGTAACTGCTGAACCGGTGTGATTGGCATAAGATAGAAAGTCAGCAGCAGCGCCGGAATTGGCGACCACAAAAACCTGTCCGGGAGCAAGAGTTCCCGAAAGCGTATTCAGTTGAGTTGAAATTGTAGCGGAACCATTGGAATAATTCCTAACATGGAGTAAGGCCAGATTGATGGGTGTTGCCTCTTTGTTTACAATTTCGATGGCTTTGTTATTGGAGTTGCCTTCGATGTATTCGCTGATAAAAATTTTCGCCCTTGGCTGTAGGGCTGTGGTGGTAGCCGATGTTTGAGGAGCATTGGTAACGAGATAGTTAAGGTTTGAACCTGATCCATTGTATGGAAAAATCTTGAATGTGTAAGTGGTGGATGGTGTCAGTCCCGTAAAGGTATAGTTTTCAGCAGTTGCGGCTAAATTCTTCACCAAAAGGGCATCAGTTTCTGGCACATTATCAACAGGATTGGCAATGGTTCCTGTGCCCACAACCCCTTTAATCAAATAGCTTTCCGAGGCCGGTGTTGGGTTTGTCCAGGTCAAGGTGATGGTAGTTGAGGTGGTAGAAACGTTTGAGCCATTGAACCCTGTGGCATGTGTCAGTGGTTCAGAGGCATAAGTGGTGAAACTGCTTTCTTCTGAAAGGCTTGTTCCGTTGGCGTTGGTGGCATAAGCCCTGAAATAAATCAATGTTTCAGCCGGCAATCCTGTTCTTTGATGACTAAAAACGCCTGTTGCCGTGTTTCCTTCGGCCAGTTTATTGTCGCTGATGGTAACTCCCGGATTGGTGGCCCAAACCGTTCCTCTTTCGGTGATGGCAAATCCTTCGTCGGAAATGATCTCGCCGCCTAGTGTAGCAATGGTTTCACCAATGGCGGTGGCCGTTGAATTGGACACGACCGGCAGACCTACTGCTGCTAAAGTTGTTGTTGCAATGACATTTGAATTGTTACTGGTTCCGGCAGCGTTTTTCGCCCGAACCCTATAGTAATAGGTGGTGTTTGGACTCAAGCCACTTATGATTTTATTGGTTTCGGTGGTGGTAAAAGGCGAGCCGGAAATAGGTGTAATTGTTGTGGCACCTTTAGTTACAACTAAATTCTCCAAAAAGAAACGACCTTTTGAGGCTTGCTGGCCCTCAAATTTTATTTTTGAGTTGGCGGTGCCTCCCGATAAATCAATACTGAAGGGGCTTAAAGTGTAACTTGAGTTATTCAAGCCCGTTACTGTTTGCACCAAAACATCATTCAGATAAATTTTTAAACTTGTGGCATCTCCACTCCAGGCCATGGCTTCAAAAGCAAGACTGAAATTTCCTGAGGCGGATGATAAATCTATTTCCGGGCTGACGATAGATCCTAAAGCGGACGATGAACCCATTTTTGCCGTCCCTCCGGCTTGATACACCTTGCTTCCAGTCCAGCCTGCGGTTTGGGTATAGGTGTTGAGGCCTCCGGAAACATCTGAACCATCTGCTCCTGAACCACTTGTGCCGGCAGTAAAGCCATTAAAATTTTCTGATATGACGGTGGTCGGACTTCCGGTTAGGGTGTAAACATCTATTTCATAAGATGTTGCATTTGCTGTCGTCTCCCAATTGGCAGTGAATGTTGTCGCGCCAACGGCAGTTGCAGCATTGGCAAAAGGGGCTTCGGGTATCGGCAGAGGCGAAACGCTACCGCTTACTGTAACATTTTTTACGGTGGCTCCACCGCCAGTGCTGGCAATGGTTTCGCTGTTGTATGAACCAACGGCAAGGCCGGATTTTAGGCGAACATAAATTGGTGTTGAAGCCAAAGTAGCAGTTGTGTACGGCACTTGTAGGCTATTGCTGAAAGTTGAATTATTGGTGGAAACTTGGTAGTTGGTACTTCCGGTTACGGTGATATTGCCTGGGAAGCCGCTTAGGTTTGCACCACTCAAAGTGTAGGATTGGCTTGCTGAAGGACCGTTCCCGACAGTATAATTGAAGTTGGACAAAGTGGTTGGGGTAACAGTTAAAGTGGGAACCAGAGCATCGGGCTCAAAAGTTCCGGTGATGGTAATAGGACCTGCTAAACCAGCTGTGCCTGCGGTGGCTCCAGCAGCATATAAATACATCCTGAAACCACATGATGTAGTGATGTTTGCGTATTCTGAACCGAGTGTCAAAATGTTTCCGGTCCAGTTAGAGTTTTCATTGGGATTAGCGAGTTCTCCAGAAGTGTTGGTGATTGAGCTATTGAGTGTAGTATAATTATTTAAAAGTGCACTGTAAGTATCTGCACTTCCTCGCCATTGTGTTGTGCGTGTTCCGGTTCCACTGCGTCCGATGCCAAAATTGATGGTGTTTACAGTGAACTTATATCCGGATTGAGCAGCAATCGTAAAACCGATATATTTATTCACATCAGCTGTTGCGGCAGTTGGCCATCCGCTTGCGCGAAAATTCCCTGTACTGGAGGTATTTGTAACACCAACTTTCATAATAGGTGCAGGTGCAATACCGGTGTATGTAGTGCCATTATAGGTAAAAGAAGTTACATCGCCGTTAGACCCAAAAGTATAAGTGGCTGTAAACGCTGTTTGTGTCCATCCTTTTGGCCCCATAAACAGGGCGAAGGCGAGAAGACAGCTGAGGTATATGCTTTGTTTCATAAAATGATCGGGTTTAAAACTTTTTACTTGTCAATCGTTACTAATCTGTAAGCACGCTTATCTGTGGCGGACCGTCCACTTTATAATTGATGCCCAATCCACTGCCGTTGTAGGGGAAAAGTTTAAAATAATAGGTGGTGTTGGGCTGTAATCCACCAATAATGGCAGTTTCTGTGCCGGCTGTGATATAATAAGCGGAGGTGCCGCTGTACATCAAACCGTCGGTTGGAGCAACAATATCATCAAAGCCCACACTGCTGATGCGCACCAAATAGCCATCGGTATTGCCGCCATCAGTCCAATTGAGGGCTACACTGCGGCTCGAAAAATTAGTCGGCAATTGCGTGGGTTCGGCAATCGTTTCGGGTTGACCCACACCCCACACCTTATATACATAGCCTGGATTGTCAACAAACGGGTTTCTGTTGCCTTGAAAAGCATAAACAGCATTGTTGCGGTCAATTTCTTTTTGCGAAACAGGATCGTTCACATGCCAACTCGCCAGCATGTTGAGGTACCAGGTTTCAAAAAACGGAAAGTTATTGTTGACCAAGGCTACATTGGCCTGTGGCGTATTGTTATACCAATTGGCATTGACGTTCTGATAGCGTGTAGCGATATAAAAATAGGCACGTGCAAAATCGCCTTTGTATTCATCAATGGGTTCAAATACCATGCCTGAGTAGCCTGGAACATCACAACTACCTAATTTACTGCCGTTTAGCGAAGTCCAAGAGGCTGCACCAACTTCTCCAAATGGGTAATTGCTACGTCGGTTGTTGACATAACCATCTGTGGGCACCACGAGAAAAAGATCGCTATACATGGGCGATGCGTCCTTGAACCAACTCGCGGGCATGGAATGTTCGCGGTTATAGCAGTCGCCTTCGCTGTTGTATGTTCCACATTTATCGCTCGAATTGCTGAAGCGATACACGTAAGGCTCGGGAGTCGGGCCGGGAATGTCGCTGTACATATCCCAAACAATCTGGCCTGCGTTGTCCACATCATCGGTTGTTTTATAACAATTGTACAAACCATCATAACCCATATTGGTATGACCTTTAATGATTTCGTACAACTGTGTTTTCAGTGTTGCTCCTGTTCCCGTGGCTGTGGCATAGTAGCCGGCAGGCGGCTGTGCCATCAACGGATTAAAAACAAGCAAAATGATAAGGATTGAAAGCAACCGAAACCACTTTCCGCGGAGGTTAATTGTAGTTAACATAAGTAGAACCATTGAAAATTGAAGCCGCAAATTTAAATATAAAAGCACATGATTTACAAACGGTTTCAGCAACCCCCATCAAAAGGGTTCTGTGGAGTCGAAAATAAATTTCCTAGAGGTCTTAACTCCATGTGGAAATAAAGATTTAGGGTTAAGCCTCAGATAGAAAATCCAATCATTTATCCCATAGGTGCGGGTTGAAACCCTCTAATTTCTTGAAAAGCTGCAATCACTTATAGTCTCCTTTAGCTAATCGTCTAAGCCTTAAACAGCCAGCCGCCCTCCTTCAGCTTGAAAAAGAACAAATATAAATTTTGCCATATGAAATAGTTGCTATACTTTTAACCCGCACAAATCAAAACTTTAACCTATGAAAAAAACAATTTTATCCTTTATGTTCAGTGCTTTAGCACTTGTTTCAATGGCTGGCGGTATTGTTCACAATACCAACCAAAGCGCGTCTTTTGTCCGAATGCCGGCCCGCGATGCGTCCTTAGGATTGGATGCAACCTATTTTAATCCGGCGGGTCTCACCTACCTTAAAGATGGTTTTCACTTGAGTTTGAGTAACCAATTCATTACCCAAAGTAGAAACATCAAAACAACTTTTCCCGGATTGAACCGTAGTGAGTTCGATGGAAGTGTAAAAGCTCCGCTCTTCCCTTCGGTTTATGCCGTTTACAAAACAGGTAAGTTTGCCTTTTCTTTTGGTTTCACTCCCATTGGGGGTGGCGGTGGTGCCTTGTTTGAAGATGGGCTGCCCTCCTTTGAGATGCAAGTAGCAGGCTTACCTTCAATGTTGAGTGCTGGTGGTATTCCTACAACAAAGTACAGCTATGAAACCGAGTTTGAAGGCAAGTCCATATACTATGGTTTTCAAGGTGGAGCAAGCTACAAAGTCAATAAAATGGTTTCAGTAGCTTTGGGTTTGCGTTATGTGACCATGAGCAACAGCTATGTTGGATATTTGAAAAATATCCAAGTAAATCCAACTTTTCCGGCATTGAATTATGATGGTTCAATGGTAGGAGCTCCTGAATTTTTCACAAAACTTTCAGGCTACCTTGGCACAGTAAGTACCCAGCTTGGAGCCACCGGTAGCTCACTTCAGCCAATTATTGATGGCGGTGGCGGCGGAGTTCCTCTGTCAGCAGGAACCATGGCCGGTCTAACCGCTGCTCAAGTGGCTAGTTTGCAACAAACCATTACCTCCTTGGGAGGCGATCCTACCAACATGACTATTGGCGATGCCCAAGGATTTTTCGCAGGTGCTTCGACGCAATATGCTGGTCAATCTGCTGCTATGTCAGCCAATGCCAAGGCTACCGGCGACAAAGAAGTGGATGCCAGCCAATCGGGCTCGGGTATTGTTCCTTTTATAGGTGTGAATTTCAATTTCGAGCGCCTCAACATTGGACTTAAATACGAACTCAAAGCCAGTGTAAAAGTGAAGAACTCAACCAAAGTTGATGATGTAGGAATGTTTCCTGATGGCGCCGAAGTACCCAGCGACATGCCTGCCATGTTTGCCATAGGCGCAGCATATGATGTAACAGATAAACTGAAAGTGAGCGCCGGCTTACATCTTTACATGGACAAATCTGCTGAATACGGCAAAAAAATCAATGGTGAATACGTAAAAAACGACAAGGTGATGGATAAAAACTCCAACGAGTTTGCCCTTGGCCTTGAGTATGCCCTCAACGACAAGTGGTTGGTAAGTCTTGGATACCTTGGCACACGTACCGGTGTGATGGAGCTTTACCAAAGCGACCTGAGCCATAGCCTCAACACCAACACTTTTGGAGGTGGTTTGCAATATAAATTCAACGAAAAGATTGCCATCAACTTGGGTGCAATGAACACTGCATACCAAGAAGGCAAACGCGATTTTGCCGCTGCCGCACCTTATCCGGCATACACCGAAACCTATAACCGCCATACCTTTACAGCGGCTTTAGGTCTCGATATCAGCTTCTAATAAAAAGTATTTTTAAATAAAAAAGGTCGGATGTTTGTCCGGCCTTTTTTTTTGGTCTTCGGTCTCGTCTTGAGACGAGAGCTTTTGGCTTTGTTTCTTGCTTTGTGAAAATAAACCAATGTAAAGCAAAAAATTAATTCCACCCAACAATCGAGCCAACACCCAAAAGCCAAAGACCAAAAGCCCACTTACTTCAAATCATAAGAAACAAAATCAAAGGCATCAAGGAGGGGTAGAAAATGGTTGGCGTTTAAGCGGCCTTTTTTGGGCGTGAGGGTAGAGACCATTTTGTTGGCCGTATCCAAAAATTGAATCGCATACGGATTTTTACCATCGAGATGTGCCAGAATGGTTTCTTGAAAGGTAAACAAATCATCATCGGTCATACTGTTCAAGTCGAGCTTGAGGTAGATGGTTCGTCCTGATGTTTCTACCACGCGATCAAGAAGCTGTATGTCATTGATTTTCAGTTCTAATTTTTCTTTATCGCGATATGAAGGAGTGGGAGTGGCGTGGATAAGCACAAACAAACCGGGATCAATCAGGTGTTTGATTTTTAGGTATAGCTCGCTGAACACCATCAGCTCGATGCCGGCATTATGGTCTTCTACTTTAAAGCGGGCGTAGTTGTTGCCTTGTTGGCTTGTAAGATGCTCTGCTGATGTAACTTGAGCAGCAAATTTAAGCTGATGCCCCTTCATCTCTTGGATAGACGCATTGATTTGCTGGATGCTGGTGTTGGCAAAGTGGCGGATAGGGATTTTGTAGCTGTCCATGGGATGCGCACTGATATAAAACCCAATAGAATCCAGCTCTTCTTGCAGCTCCCTCATCTTCGACCAGTGGTCGCATTGCGGAAAGCTAGGTTCGGACACCTCTACTTCTGACACCTCGCCAAAGAGGTTGATTTGGGCTGAGTTTTTCGCTTCCTGTGTTTGGGTGGCATAGCGGATGAGTTTTTCGAGGAAAGTCTGATTGTCGTTGCCTTCTTTATAGAAAAACTGTGCACGGTGTATTCCTTCAAACGAATCGAAGGCGCCTGAGGTTGCCAAGGCTTCAATGTTGCGTTTGTTGATGCTGCGAAGGTTGCTGCGAACCAGAAAATCGAAAACACTTTTATAAGGTCCATTGTTTCCACGTTCCTCGAGGATGCTTCCGGCAGCTGCTTCGCCCATGTTTTTTATAGCCCCCAATCCAAAACGCACTTCATTCTTTTCATTGACGGTAAATTTATAGGCCGATTCGTTCACATCGGGACCCAACACTTTTACTTTCATTCGTTTACACTCTTCCATGAAGAAGGTAACCTGTTTGATGTCGCCGATGTTGTTGCTCAGTACCGCGGCCATAAACTCTGCGGGATAATTGGCTTTGAGGTAAGCCGTTTGGAAGGCAATAAAGGCGTAGCAGGTTGAGTGTGACTTATTGAAAGCATAGTTGGCAAACGCGATCCAGTCGTTCCAAATTTTTTCTAATACCTTCTCCGGGTGCCCGTTTTCTACTCCGTTGGCGACAAACTGAGCATGAAGTTTTTGTAGCAAATCCAAGTTTTTCTTTCCCATGGCTTTGCGTAGTGTGTCGGCTTGCCCTCTGGTGAAATTGGCCAGCTTTTGCGAGAGCAGCATGACCTGTTCTTGATAAACGGTTACGCCATAGGTCTCTTCCAATATTTCACGGCTGATGTCAAGGTCGTAGCTGATGGGTTCTAACCCGAGCTTGCGTTTGATATAGGTAGGGATGTAAGCCATCGGCCCCGGTCGGTAGAGGGCGTTCATGGCAATAAGATCGTTGAAGTTGCTGGGTTTTAAATCACGCAAGTGCTTTTGCATTCCGGGGCTTTCATATTGAAACACACCTACTGTTTCGCCGCCTTGAAAGAGCTTGAATGTTTTTTCGTCGTCGAGGGGGATGGTGTCGGGGTCAATGGAAATTTGTCTTCTGTTTTTGATGATTTCTATGGTGTCGCGGATAAGCGAGAGGGTTTTTAGTCCCAAGAAATCAATTTTCAGCAATCCGGCAGATTCAGCCACAGCATTGTCGAATTGAGTTGCCCAAAGGTTCGATTCTTTGCTTACTGTTACCGGCACCAGCTCGCGCAGATCGGTAGGAGTGATCACAATTCCGCAGGCGTGAATGCTCGTATTGCGCACCAAACCTTCTATTGCAACGGTATTTTTTAGGATGTCGGCCTCGGTGCCTTTGTCAAGTGCTTTTTGTTTGAGACTTTCGCCGGCTTCCATTTGTTCCGGACGGTATTTGTTTGTCAACTTCGCTTTGTCGAGGCTGTAAAAATCACCCAACTTGATGTTGTTGGTGGAAGCTGCCAATTTGTTGACGGTGGCCATGTCGGTTTCCAAGGCACGCCCAATATCACGAATGGCCGATTTTGTTCCAAGGGTTCCATAGGTAATGATTTGGGCTACTTTGTTTTGGCCATACTTTTTGGTCACATATTCGATCACCTTAGAGCGACCTTCGTCATCAAAATCAATGTCAATATCGGGCATCGAGATGCGTTCGGGATTGAGGAAACGCTCAAACAGTAGTCCGTATTTAAGTGGATCAATATTGGTGATTTTAATGCAATAGGCCACCAACGAACCGGCGGCAGAACCACGTCCGGGCCCAACCCAAACACCCATTTTCCTTGACGCTTCAATCAAATCTTGAACGATGAGAAAATATCCGGGATAACCGGTCATCTCTATTGTAGCGAGTTCAAAATCAATACGTTCCTGAATTTCATCGGTGATGGTTCCGTAGCGTTTCAAAGCACCTTCAAGGGTAAGATGTCGCAGGTAGTTGTTTTCGCCTCTTTTGCCGTGGTCGGCGGCATCTAAAGGGTCAATAAAATCCTCAGGGATTGTAAACTCAGGCAGTTGTATCGGTCGCGCCAGTTCATACGCCTCTACCTTTTCAATGATTTCGCCAATGGTTTCAATAGCTTGCGGCAGATCGGCAAAAAGCTTCAGCATCTCCTCTTCGCTTTTGAAATAGTATTGGTCGTTTTGAAAACCGAAACGGTGGCCGTAGCCGCGCCCAATGGGGTCGCGCTTTTTGGCGTTGTCTTTGATGCAAATTAAAAGATCGTGTGCTTCGGCATCGTTTTTTTCGAGGTAATGCACGTTGTTAGCGGCAAAATATTTGATGTTGTATTTTTCGGCCATTTGCAGCAGAAACAGATTCAAAAAATCTTCTTCGGGCAGGCCATGACGGTTCAACTCGATATAAAAATCATCACCAAATTGTGTTTTCCACCAAAGGATCGCTTCTTCGGCTTGTTGTTCACCCATGTTGAGCAGCAGCGATGGAATTTCGCCCGTCAGTCCGCCGGTTGTAACAATTAGGCCATCTTTGTGCTTTAAAATCAGTTCTTTATCAATGCGCGGCACATAATAAAAGCCTTCGGTAAAGGAGATGGAACTGAGCATGGAGAGGTTTTGATAGCCGATTTTATTTTTTGCAATAAAGGGTACCAAAAAACCATTGTCTTTGACCGTTTTGTCGGTATAATCACGGCAAACATACAACTCGCAGCCCAAAACGGCTTTGAGGTGTTGCGGAGCTGTTTTTTCTCCTTTTTCAACGGCAGTGTTTTCTTTTTTGTTGTGATCATTCACGGCGGTGATAAACTGGAAGGCCGCCATCAAATTATTGGTATCGGTAAGGCCAACAGCCGGCATTTTTTCTTTTACAGCCTTTTTAATCAGGTCGGGAACGTCTATTGTCGAGTTAAGGATGGTAAAAGTGCTGTGGGTGCGCAGGTGAGCAAACGGATGATCGTGATCAGTTGTTTCTTTGGGTGCTTCGGTAACTGTTTCAATTTCAGTTTTTTCTGAGGATGCTGCACTGTTGGATTGGATGGCAAGGCCTATAGCTTGGATAGGGTCGGGATTGGCCAACCTGAAACGCTCAATAAAAAACGGATCGAGGCGGTGGCCGTCATCCGGAAATTGTCCCAAACGCAGCAGCTCCAAGAAACAACGTGAGGTGGCTTCAACATCAGCGGCGGCATTGTGGGCATCGCCAAAACCTTCGTTAAAAAGTTTTTTGTGCAACTCTTCGAGGGTGGGTAGTTTAAATTTTCCGCCTTTTCCACCCGCCAGCTGACAAAAAGTGGCCGTCAGCTCTGTGCAGGTGTCGAGTTGACGACGTTCGAGAAGTGACGTTTCCAGTTGTAAGCGCAGGTATTCAACTCCTAAAATTGTTCTGTCGAAATCGAGGTTATGGCCTACGATATAGTCCGACTTTGACAGGGATTGATTGAATTTTTTCAGCACTTCGATCAGTGGCTCACCGTTTTGCAAGGCAAAATCGGTAGTGATGCCATGAATTTTTGCTGCATTAAATGGAATGGTGAAACCATCGGGCTTGATGATGTGGTTGGCAACCTCTATCAAGCCGCCTTCCGCATCGTGTATCTGCCAGGCCAACTGCACCACACGGGGCCAGTTATCAAAATCAGTAAGTGGAGCGTTTCTTTCGCGGGGTAGTCCGGTGGTTTCGGTGTCAAAAATTAAAAACATAAAAATATATTATATCACTGTTAATGAGATCATTAATTAAAATGACTGCTGCTTACAAAGGTATTTTAAAAAAGTAGAACTCACGAATGTGATCTCAATTCTTTTTGGTGCTTGTTGCAGCATTGAAATCGCCGAATGGTTTTTTTTTGCGACTAACGCTTTATAGTTTAACTTGTTTTAGATGGTGGGTGCATTTCAAAAAAAACGGTTTGTGCTGGTGATAACCACATTTTTTGAATCAATGCCGAGAGAGGCTTGCGGTTTTTGCAATTTTTTTGTATTTTTACATCCAAACTCTTTGGCCTCATAGATTTGGCCCTGACTACCCAACCTACCTGTAACTCAAACACTACATAAAATGAAAGAATCGAATCTGCCGTGTTATGAATTAAAAATAAGATTAAGCATCAAACAAATTAAGATGAAATCGCTGTCAAAGAAGATAAGACGTTGTCCTAATATTGGACTAAATTCCCGATAAAGGAAAAATATCCCGAATTGAAAATATATAAAGCTTTGAAAATTTGATGTATAACTAATTTGGAACAAATCTTGAGCATCCATAAAAAATTATTATGATGAAAAAACTAACATTAGGTCTATTGCTGTTGATGAGTTTTACACTTGCACTGCAATCTTGCCAAAAAGACACCAACAAGCCAAATCCTGAGGCTCCTTCTAAGTTTGTAGAATTAAATGTTGACAAGGCCTTTAAATTTGAAAGCTTCAAGAATGTTCAAACCGCCATACAGCTTACCAACAACAAGTCCACCGGCGCCGAAATCATTCGGATTTATGATGCGCATCCCAATAATGGGGGGCGTTTGATTAGTACTGGTGCGCCAAACGGTCAAGGCGAATTTACCTTGCCGCTGCGCATAGCTTCCAACTTACAAGAGGTGTATGTAGCGCGCTTAACTGCATCGGGAATGAATGATTACATCCCGGTTACATTAAAAGGCGACAGGCTTGAGTATAGCTTTATGACGGCCAAAAATGTGCAAGTTGTTGATCCCTACTGCGACTGCAATCCCGATGATGTTTTGCCCAACAATTTCAACGATAACTTGAACATCCCAAATGGTGAGACTCGCTGCATTGCCTCGGGCAACCACGCTACCATCAAAAAGCTGAAAATGGGCAATGGTGCAAGTCTAAAAGTATGTGGGAGTGCTTTTATCAAAAAGTATAACGGCATATCAAGTGGAAGCAAATTGCTGGTTTCGCCCGATGGTGTTACAAGTCTTCCGAAAGATCATGTCGAGTTCGACATCGAAAATTATGGAACGGTTAATATTTCAGGAAAAGGTGCCGGCCAATTGGACGGGACAATTTTGAATTGGGGAACCATCACTGCAACGCTCAAACTGGTGAATATGGGGGAGTTTGTCAACAATGGTACGTTCAAAACCAACGAGGATTTTGATATCAATTCCAACGGAAGCCTAACGAACAATTGCAAGTTTTTTGTTACCGACAACGGCGAATTTAAACAATCGGGCAGCCTGATCAATAACGGTTATATGTATATTGATGATGTAGCTCATTTTACGGGCAATGGCAACAACAAGACCGCTTTGGGTCATGGTAGCCTTATCAAGGTAGATGAGTTCAAAATCAATGGAACCATCGAAGGGCCTGCATCGGGCTATGCTCAAATCAGAGCCGATGATGATGGCGAAGTAACCGGCGGAGCGTCACTTTCAAACTTTGACCTTTGTTCGGATGATAATGACGGTTACAATAACAACGCGAGTTACATCAATATGACTTATTGTAAATTCGTAGTTCCTGTTCCTGATTGTGGAGTGTTTGAAGCTCCTGAAATTACCAGTTCATTGCAAATTGGAGGTTTGCGTAACGAAGCCATTGCACCTTATACGATTACTGCTACAGGAACTTCTCCTGTTACGTTCACTGTTGGAAACCTACCTTCGGGATTGATTTTTAATGCCACTAACGGTGTAATCAGCGGAACTCCAACGGTTGCCGGTACTTTTAACGTGGAGCTAACCGCAACCAATAATTTTGGTGTAGATGTAGAAACCCTAAAAATTACTATAACCCAACCTGTTGATCCACCTGTAATTACAAGCATTCTTACGGCTAAGGCTACAGTAAATACTACATTCAACTATATCCTCACCGCCAGCGGATCGGGTCCAATCACTTATGCGGCGAGCAACTTACCCGCGGGATTGTCCTTCAATGCACAAACGCAAGTGATTTCGGGAAGTCCGACCACAGCCGGAGTTTACAATATCAACTTATCGGCAACCAATGCAGGCGGCACTGCCAATAAAACACTGGTACTTACCGTTGGA
Organism: Bacteroidota bacterium; assembly: GCA_023396415.1. Lineage (GTDB taxonomy): Bacteria > Bacteroidota > Bacteroidia > Bacteroidales > F082 > JALNZU01. Next base: position 15,944 of record JAEWWJ010000114.1, on the reverse strand, counting down.
ACACCTCCAGCAATCACAAGCCAGCTCACCGCCTCTGGAACTGCCGGAAATCAGTTTTCCACCTATACTTTCACTGCTACCGGATCGCCAACCATTGCCTACCAAGTGAGCAATCTGCCACAGGGACTTACTTTCGACGCTACCAACCGTACCATTAACGGCACACCACTTTTCCCCGGTGTAACGGAAGTTTTACTCACAGTTACAAACAGCTACGGAATTGATGTTCAAACTCTTGTGATAACGATTGAAGAAGGTCTGGAGCCGCCAACCATCACCAGTGTTCTGACAGCAAATGCCACAACAAGCTTCCCATTCAGTTATACCATCACAGCCAATGGCTCTCAACCTATGACCTTTGATGCTACCAATTTGCCTGCCGGCATCACAATCAGCGGAAATACCTTGAGTGGAATTCCTACCGTTCATGGTACTTACAATGTAGAAATTACAGCAACCAACGCCGCCGGAACCGACAGCAAAACACTCGAAATTTCAATCATAACAGGGGGTTCGTTAGATACTGATGGCGACGGAGTGCCGGATAACCTGGATGATTATCCCAACGACCCGACACGCAGCTTTGACTCTTATTACCCCAATCAGGTTGATTTTGTGAGCATCGCCTTCGAGGACCTTTGGCCGGCTTATGGCGATTATGACTTGAATGACTTTGTGGTGAATCTGAATTATCAAACCGTTACCAATGCTCAAAATCAGGTGGTTGACGTGATTGTAAAATACCAGATTATGGCCGACGGCGCTTCGCTCGACAATGGTTTTGGAATTGTGTTTGACACCCAACCCTCAGCGATTGAAAGCGTAACAGGTTATATCGCTATGGGAAATGCCATTGTGTATGATGCCAAAGGTTTTGAAGCCGGACATACCAACGAAACGGTAATTATTTTAATTGACAACATTAACCCCATCATGGAAGGCGGAATGGCCAATACAATTCCTAACGGGAAATATGTGCAAACTACCGTCAACACTGTAACAGCGCACTTCAGCACACCTAAAGCAAATATAGGAACACCGCCTTACAATCCGTTTATCTTTGTGAACCAAGAGCGTGGACATGAAGTGCATCTTAAAGGTCAAAAGCCAACGGAATTTGTTAATGAAGAACTTTTTGGCACTGCTGACGATGCCTCTAACCCATCAACAGGAAGTTATTATATGTCGCCCAAAGGTTTGCCTTGGGGCATTGAAACTCCTGTAAATTTCAACTATCCCATTGAAAATGCCGATATACTTACGGCTCACTTAAAATTTGCCGCTTGGGCTCAATCGTCAGGTTTAGATTTTCGAGATTGGTACTTGGATAAAACAGGCTATCGCAACAACGCAAATATTTATGTGATTCCTCAATAAATCACTTTGACATCATCCAAAAGGCCTTCTGTATTTTTTACAGAAGGCCTTTTTTTACCCATTGCGCATTGCTATCCATTTTATTCCCTAAAGAATCACCTAAGCTCCAACGTGAAGGTCGTTTTTTATACTACAATCATGTTACAATGCTCTAATTAGACACATTCAAAATAGGCAGATATCTTTACATAACAGATTGTATATCATGTCTATAAATTGAAATTTTTACGAAATGCTTATTCATATTGGCGTTACTTTACCCCACGATGGAGCATTGTGGCTACACCTTGACCTATTTGGTGTCTTTTGCTTGATATATCTTGATAATTTTGCCAAAATTATTTTAATCCCAAATTTGGAAATGAAGAATTTTCAAGCTTATCTTGACCTGTTAAATTCAGAAGTGGTGCTGGCACTTGGTTGCACCGAACCCATTGCTGTAGCGCTGGCTGTGGCGCGTGCGCGCGAGGTTTTGGGCGAAAAACCCCAACGGGTTGAACTTTTGTTAAGCGCCAATATTTTTAAAAATGGCATGGGGGTGGGCATTCCCGGCACCGGAATTACCGGACTTCCCATTGCGGCAGCCTTAGGTGCTGTTTACGGAAAATCTTCAGATTGTCTTGAAGTGCTTAAAGGCGTTGACAATAAGGCTGTGACAAAGGCCAAAGCGATGGTTGCTGAGGATAGGGTGAAGATAGCGGTGAAAAAAAATACCGAGAAACTCTATATCGAAGCCCTATGTTTTGGTGAAGGCAATGCCACTTCAAAAGCTGTCATAACCACAAAACACAATAATATTTCGCACGTAGAGCTGAATGGCGATATGCTGGAATGTAGTGGTGAGAACAGAAAAGTTGAAGAAAATGGCTCGGCAGTTGCAGAGCAGATTCTCCCTCCACTTTCTGTTGGTGGCATTTTTGCCTTTGCAACTGAAGTTCCTTACCATCAAATAGAATTCCTTCATCTAACCGTTGAATATAACAAAGCCATTGCCGACGAGGGTTTGTCTAAGGATTATGGTTTGATGGTGGGACGCAAAATGATGGGTTTTGTTGACCGCGGAATCATTTCAGATGATTTGATCAACAATGCGATGGCCATTACAGCAGCTGCCTGCGATGCACGGATGGCAGGTTCGGTTTTACCGGTGATGAGCAACTCAGGAAGTGGAAATCAGGGAATTACTGCCACCATGCCGGTGTATTCTGTGGCAAAAAAATTAAATTCCAATCCTGAGCAACTGGCCCGTGCGCTGGTAATTTCGCACCTCACAACGATACATATCAAACGCCACCTCGGCAGGCTCTCGGCCCTTTGCGGAGTGGTTGTGGCGGCCATAGGAGCAGGTTGCGGCATCTCTTATTTGATGAAAGGTGACAAAAATGAAATGGTTTATACCATAAAAAACATGATTGCTAACATTACAGGTATGGCCTGCGACGGTGCAAAAGAAGGATGTGCGTTAAAGGTGAGTACCTGTGTTGCTGCTGCAGTTCAATCGGCTTTGCTTGCAATTGAAGGGGTGGTGGTTTCGTCCAATGACGGAATTATCGAAGACGACATTGAACAAACAATTTACAATTTGGGCCAGATCGGATCAAAAGGAATGATGCAAACCGATGAAATGCTATTGCAAATTATGGTTTCAAAAAAGTAAGTGTTATAGTTTTTTGTTCTGGGATTCAAGATTCAAGATTCAAAATTTGATTTACAACGTCTTACGTTTTAAAACACAATCATTCATCGCAAATTATCCATCCCTTTATTATCTTTTGCCTTTGATCTTTTGTCTTAAAACGATGAGCGTTTTAGAACACAAATCGTAATTCGTAAGTTCAAAATCGTAAATCAATCATCGTTTTGATTACGACCTAAGACCTTTGATCCTCGACCTCCTCTCCTTCTAATGAACAACCACTTTTTTCACAACTTGATGTTCTTTGCTGCTGATGAGTAGCGAATAAACACCACTTTCCCATTGTTGATTTTCATTCAATTGCATGGATTTTTTCCAAGGATAAACTGCAACCATTTGTCCTTTGGCATCCATCACAGAAACTTTTTCATAGTGATGGTTATCGAGTGTTTGAAGAGTGAAGCTGCCTTGCGATGGATTAGGGACGAGGCACAGTTGAGGTTTTTCGGAAGTGGATTCAATGCCCACAAATTGAGAAACAACGATGTTGTCAATCATCAGCGGGTTGCCATAAAAACTCACCGATTCAAACGCAATGCGTACATCAGTCATTCCTGCCCAAGGGCTGAGGTCGAGGGTGTAACAGGGGCTTCCCCATCCATTGCCGCACCAGTCAGTTGCAGATTCTGGAAAAAATATTTCAGATGCAGGCAAATGTGTAGCAAAACTCCCACTTCCGTTTTCGCCGTAGGTGGCAATGCGTTGCCAGTTGAGACCGCAGTCGCCGGAAACAAGCACAATAAGAGAATCGCTCACTTGGGTGTAGGCTGCATTTTGCGCATAAGCGTGTTCAAAACTTAGATAGGCACTACTCATCCCACTGAGGTCAAAAGGCATCGAAATAAGCCTATCACGTTGGTTGATAGCATAATAAGTGCGAAAGTTGATGCCGGCTGACATGGTTCCACCGTTTCCGCCGGTTGGGAAAATGCTCCAAGTAACACCGTCATCAGGATTTTCAACTTTCCACGAACCTTGGCTCAAGGTGGCAGATTCAAAGTCATCAGTAAAATATCCGACTTGACTTCCAATATGGATAAAATCGGTCATTTCAACAGTTGATGTTCCGTAACTATTTGATGATGTAAGACTTATGGTATATGAACCCAAATCAGTGAAAGCAACTATAGGATCTTTTGAGTTGGCGTTGGTACCATTTAGAAAGGTGAAAGTGTTTGGAGTGATACTCCATTGCCAACTGGAAGGCAATCCCACTGAAGCATCGAAAAGTTGCACCGGATCGTTTTGACAGGCTACCCGAACACTTGTTTCAATCTGTGCTTCAACCGTGCCAGGAAAATCAATTGTAAAGCTCATTGTTTCGCCAATGCTCGAAATATCAGAGATATAGATGCCGCCGTCATTTCCATTTTGGAGGAAGGGATAAGGGTTTGTGGTGTTGTTAAAGGCGGTTCGGCCATAGTTGGCAGCAAATAAGGCTTCATTTAAACTGCCGCTGTTGTTGGGGCTGCCATTGGGCCTGAAAACATAGACCTCATCCGGCGGCCCGCTGGCGTTTCCGTTGCCGGCATTGGGATTGATGCGGTAAATCAACATCCCCGATTTGGAGAGTGTGCCATCAAAAGTGCCGTCTTTTTTACGAAATTCGATCAAAAAATATTCTGAGGATGAGTTGGCAGAAGGAATTCTGTACGCATTGTTTTGGCTGCTTTGCAGCGGATTGAGTGTGTAGGTGCCGCTTTCGGTAATCCATGGAATGGATTCAATCCAGCCTCCATATTTATACTTCATAAACGCACCCATATATTGCGGCGGATTATTGTTGGAAGCCATCACGTCCCAAGGACCGACGGGAGTAATGTCGGTGGTTTCGTACCGATAGAGGTCGGGAGCACCCAAACTGTGAAACATTTCATGACAAAGCACCCCTACGCCACTGCTGTTCAGGCTGGTTTCGAGCTGAAAATTAAAGTCATACACCCTTTTGCCATTGATATAAACGTCTTGTGTGTAGAGACTCCATCGGTGAGGCCAAAGCAAAGTGGACCAGGCAGTTGGAGCTCCTCTAACAATAAATACCACATTGTCCACATTTCCATCATTGTTGTAGTCGAGGTCAATGTTTTCCGGGATGGGTGAATTGAGGTTCATATACGTCACCGTGTTGGCTAAAAGTGTGTGCTCGCGGTTGGTGCGTTGTGAATCGTTTTGGTAGCCGTTGGGGTTGGTCACCGCGTTGTAGGGCATATAATAACTTCTGGGAAAACTGTCTTGATACGACCGAACGAAAGCATCTGTAGTTTTGGGGTAAAAGGTTGAGGGTAAGTGGAGTTGTCCATATGAAACTTCTTGGTAATAGTTCACCATGGAGTTGGCATTGGGTGCCGTTGAGTTGAAACGGTTGTAATCAACGGCGGTGTCGGAGGTAAATTCATCTTGGTCGCTAAAACGGATGTACATCACCAAGTTGTTGAGCGTGCCTTCGGCTCTTCCAGGCACACGGTTGGGTTCGTAAAACCGCATTTCTTGCTGCATAAACTCTTTGCGTGCTTTCATTTGTTCCGCACTGATATTGACATTGGGAGTTAGTCCAAAAGTTTCAGGATTGCCTTCTCCAACTTTCAAAGCAGAGGGTTGAAGTTGGCCATTAATCAGCTCTGCGTAGTAATAAAAGCCATCAGTTTCACTTTGTATGATGGTGTAGTTTTGGGCGTCGTGAAGCCAGTTATAAAACTCGTCTCCTGTTGCAAAGCAATGGATTACAGTCCCATTGGGTTGCGAAATTTCAATATTTTCATTTTTTAGCCAGGCTGCCTCAGTTGAAAATGGTGTGGATAAGAGGACGACAAGAGCCGCGATGAGGCGGAAGAGGGTAGATTTTTTTTTCATTTGAAACTTCTGAAGTGGATTTAATCAATGCGTTAGAAATGCAAAAATATACCTTTCATGTTAGTAAACGACTTTTGAGGTTTTTTTCGGCATCATCAGTTGCAATCACTGTGTTTTTACTTTATTTACTGTTGCTCTTTATGATTTTAAGTACTTTTGACCTTCATAAAAATTACGTGATATGAAATATTTTTTCTTTTTAGCACTGTCCATATTCATCATTCCGATGGCTATGTTTGCGCAGCTGAGCGGCGAACGTCAGGTTCCTTCAACAAATTACCCCACGATGCAAGCTGTTGTTGATTCGTTGAATCAATACGGTTCAGGCGGCAGTGGAATCACTTTTCTACTTGCCGGAGGAACTGTCTTTGAATCCTCTCCCTTGACAATTACTGCGAGTGGCTCAGTTACCTCGCCCATCAAAATTATGTGGAACGGAATGTCTTCACGACCCATCATCAAGTTTACGGCAACGGTGTCCAATGCTGAGGCCGGATTTCAACTCAGTGGGGGTGATTATATCACATTGGATGGCTTAGACATTCAGGATCAGTCTGATAATCTCGATTATGGTATTTGGATCAGCAGCAGCAGCGCAACCAATGGCGCCCATCACAATACGGTTCAAAACTGTGTGATTACCCTCAACAAAATGAATCCCATTCAAACCGTTGGAATTAATGTAGTGCCTGCATTTACAGCCACTGAGCTTGATGGCAACACCAATCATAATCATTTCTATAATAATACATTACAGAATATGATGATTGGTTACAGCTTTGATGGTGCCAATAGCAACACTACTTTAATGGCTGTTGGAAACGAAGTGAAAACCATCAACGGAGGCGAACACATTATTCAAGACATAGTTTTGGCCGGTGTTTTGGTGGACGATCAAAATGGTTTTACCTTAGATGGCATTACCGTCCGCAATCTCACCCGTATTGGTGAAGGAACGACTGCTCCCGCGGGTTTATCTACACTGAGTGGAAACCCAAGCGCCCCTCTCGACAATGAATTTGTGATTACCAATAATACTTTTCATAGTCTAACATCTTCTTTCACAAGTATTTATGGCTGCTATTTGAGTGCGCGTAAAGCCACTTACACCTTTGCCAACAATAAAATTTATGATGTTTCGGCCACTGGCGGCAGCAACAGCTCAGCCGATGGTTTGATTGTTTTCGGAACCGATATTGTGGCATACGTTTACAACAATATGGTTTGGGGCATTGAAGCGCCAGCCTCATCTATTGGCGGTAATGCTGCAACGAGGGGCATCAATGTGCGTTCGTATGGCGAAGTTTTTTTAATGTACAACACTGTTTTACTTGATTTTACAGCTACCAACCCCGTGCATAATTCGGCTGCATTTATCATTTATAACAATTCCGATCCTGTGCAGATGCGCAACAACATCTTCATCAACAAAACTACTTATCCTGAAGGAGCCACGGGAATCGGGGCAGCTTTTTTCAAACGTACGCCCAGCTTAACGAACGTTACTGCCGGGGCCGACAATAACCTGTATTATGCAGGTGTGCCATCAGCCAACAATGTTATTTTTTATGGCCACAATTCTTCAGCACCTGCTGTTGATCAAACCCTGGCCGATTATAAGACACGGGCTGTTACTTTCGATCAAAATTCAGTTACTGAAGATGTTCCATTTGTTGGTGTCAACGACCTTCATGTGCAACCGTTGGCCACAACCGTAGTTCGCGGAAACGCACAGCCGGTAGCTACTCCGGTGAATATCGCCCTTGATTATGATGGCGACGTCCGGGATGCTGTTACCCCGGATATCGGTGCCGATGAAATGGCAAATCCTTATCCCACTGAAGCTCAAAATCCTGTGCCGGTTGATGGCAGTAGCAATGTGCAAGTAGCTTTGCCTGCCCTGCAATGGAGTTTTATAGCCAATTCAGCCTTCGTGAATCCGGTGGCCTTTAAAGTTTATTTGAATACCACCAATGATTTCACAGGTGTTGATCCCTTTGCAGTGGTGGACTTTGTGCCTGGAACAGAAAACTATTCAGCTGCTTCGACGACTTTGGATTATGCAACAACTTATTTTTGGAAAGTCGTCCCCACTGCTGATGTAGTTAATGGTCCTGATGCCAGCGGAGTTGTTGTTTGGAGTTTTGAAACAGAGTTGTTTGTGAATCCTTTTCCACAACCGGCTGAAAATCCTGTTCCTTTAAATGAAGCTCAAGTGGGTGTAAATCTCAGTAATTTGGGTTGGACTTATACCAGCGTTCCATCGCACCTCGATCCTGTGGGTTTTAAAGTATATGTTGGAACATCGGCAACACCCGGCGCAGCTGATTTTCTTGCTTGGATTCCTTACACTACCGGTGTGAGTGCTTACACTGTTTCTTTGGCCGCTTTCAATTTGAATTATGCTACTACCTATTATTGGAAAGTAGTTCCAACGATGGATCAAAATAGCGGCCCAGATGCACAAAACGTAACTACATGGTCGTTTTCGACCGGCTTAGTTCCTTATCCTAATTTGGTTGAAAATCCAAGTCCGGTCAATGGCGGCATCATCCGTTTAGGCGATGCTTTGCGTGTTAATTTTGGATGGCAGTTTACTCCACAACCCCAACATACACTGCCTGTTGCCTTTAAAGTTTATGCTGCAGCCGATACAACAAGCGCTCCATGGAACACTCCGGTTGGGATTGTCAACTACCAAAGTGGGGTCACGAATTTTTCGCTTGAACTGTTGGACAACACCAATTTCAATTACGCCTTTGAAGTACCAAACTATTGGAAAGTTGTGCCAACAGCCAACATCGCCGGTGGCCCCGACAATGAAAATGCGCAAACATGGGTTTTCGTTTTTGATGAATATGTAGGGCTTAACGATCAAAATGTAAAAGCTCAGAGCGTTTACCCCAATCCGACCAACGGTTCTTTCCGCATTGATGCTTCAACAGGCGTGGCTTATGAAGTTCAACTGTTGAACCAAAACGGAAAAATGCTTCAATCTTGGTCGGCAGTTAACCAACTTCAAAATTTGGATGTAAAAGATTATCCATCAGGGGTTTATTTTGTGAAAATTATTTCCGACAACACCACTTCAACAGTGAAGTTGCTGCTGCGCAATTAATCATATAAATCCTTTTTTAAGGACCGAGGCCGGTCATTTTTCTTTCATAGAAATGAAAGAAAAATGACCGGTTTTTTATGGAGATGAATTGTGGAAAGTGTGTCGGTAGAAGTGCTGAGTGTGTTCTATTTATTTTTCTTTACAAAAATTAGGTTCCATGTTTATGAGTTCAAGGCTCAGTTGCTTTCCATTGATGAAGTGGACATCAATATAAACAAAGCCAATTTTTTCGTTGAAAAGCATCGTTGAATGATAAGTCTTTCCTCTATGCTTGGTGTTGATTTTCATTTGTTTACACATTATTTCTTCATCTTTAAACCTGACAAGCGTATCCTTTGCTATGGTGGTTTTGTTTCTTGCAAAAAGGAGTTTTTTGTCAGATATTTTTGGATTTTCGTTTGAAATTATAAAACCACTCCGCCACTTTTTTTGTTCAAATCGGTACTCAAAATAGGGCGAAAACGTGGCTTCGGCAATCAGGCTGCGGGGCGGATGGATCCAAATTCCTTTTCGATCCTCCACCAATCCCGTTGTTTCAAAATTAAAAATTGAATCTCCAATGAGGTATTCGTACTTCACCGCTGTTTGGTCAATGTAACAGTCTGGAAGAATTTTCAGTCGAAGAACAATCGGTTCTTGAAATTTCTCCAGCGGATAAGGATGTGCATCAAGGTTGAAGTCCTTTGGTTCCACAGTTGTACGCAATAGTTAGGTGAACTCATTGAAAGTTTGATAGATCAGATTGTCATCATTGTAACTGCACGAAAGTGATTTATCACAATCACCTTGCGATAAAGAAGAATTTTGGCAAAAAATATCCCTTGGAAACAAACCTAAACAAAGCAGCATGAAGAACAATGCTTTTGAAGATAAACATTTCATAATGAGGATATTATAAGGAATATTAAAATGATTTAGCAAAGGTAATAAAATGATTTACGGAGGATGGTTAGCTTTAAAAAATGTTTTGTCGAGTAAAAATGCATTGTCACTTGAAAAAGTGATCATTGCCGCAAGTTTTTTTCTTAGCACCTAAGTTGCAACAATTTCCAAATTATTTATCGCGCATGAATCAAAATCGCTGATATTTGTCGTACATTCGAACTTTCGGTTCATCAAAAGAGGATGTGTCACTTAAAAAAGTCGTCTTTAAAATTTTAATCCATGAAAAAATTTTTTAAAATATTGGCAATCGTAGTTTTGTTGTTGTTTGTTTTGATCCTGCTTTTGCCGTTTTTCTTTAGAGCAGAAATTGTAAGGCTGGTGAAATCGGAGCTTAATAAGCAGGTTTCGGCCACCATCAATTTTGAGAATGCCAGCTTGGGCATGATCAGGCAGTTTCCTGATTTTACCCTCAAACTAAAAGGCTTGTCGGTGGTGGGCCAGACTGATTTTGAAAATGATACTTTGCTCTACGCCAATGTCTTAAGTTTGCGCATTGATGTCATAAAAGCCTTTAAAGGTTCTTTTGAGTTGAAGGAAGTTAAGTTCAACCAACCCTTGCTCAAGTTGAAAGTGCTCGAAAACGGAAAGGCCAACTGGGACATCGCTTTGGCATCTGAAACACCATCTGCCGATGAAACGGATACAACAACTTTTACATTGCAATTAAAAAAGCTTGCCATTGAGGATGCCGAGCTCATTTATGACGACCAAGAGCTTGCGTTTTTTACCCACATTAACGGACTGAATGCCACGGTGAAAGGAGCGCTTTCGACTGATCAATCTGAAGTCTCAACACGCATGACGGCTGATGCCCTTACTGTTCGTTATGACGGTATTTCCTATTTGACGTCAGTGAAAACCGTTTTCGATGCCGTGTTTCTTGTTGATTTGAAAAACGATATTTACATTTTCAAAGACAATGTGTTGAATCTGAATGATTTGTCATTGGGATTTGATGGAACTGTCGGCCTCTCCGAAGATCAATACACCTTGTTGCTCAATTTTGAAACAAAAAATACAAATTTCAAACAGTTGTTGTCGTTGGTTCCGGTGGTTTATGCCAGCTCCTTTAAAGATGTCAAAACTGCAGGAACTTTCAGCTTGAAAGGTTTTGTGAAAGGCGTTTATAGCGAAACGCAAATGCCGGCTTATGGTCTTGATCTTCAAGTAAATAATGCCTCTTTCAATTATCCTGAAATGCCTGTTGGCGTGAGTGCCATCAACGGAAAAGCCAACATCGAAAGCAAAACCGGACAGCCCGACGACACCCAAATTGATGTCAGTACTTTTTCTTTTAAAGTTGCCCAACAGACCTTTACAATGGCTTTGATGTTGAGCACGCCGATTTCCGATCCTGATTTTTCGCTTTCAGCCAATGGAGTGCTCGATTTCAAGCAAATAACCGAGGTACTACCTGAGGAATACCGCAGCAAAATGGAAGGTAGGCTTACAGCCGACCTCAACGTAAAAGCAAGAATGTCAGACATTGAAAATGAACGCTTTAACCAAGTCAACGCCAGTGGAAGTTTACTCTTGCAAAACTTTTTGGTTGACGATAAATCCATCATGGCACTGCCATTGATGATTTCCAATGCCCAGCTTAACTTTTCTCCCATTTTCGTTGACCTTCTCAACACAAAAATGAAGGTTGGTAAAAGTGATTTTGGTTTAAATGGCCGCCTTGAAAACTATTTGGCATATTACCTGAGCGAAGGCACTTTGAAAGGTGAAATGACCTTGAAATCTGGCAAAGTGGATGTGGACGAGCTGATGACATTGATGGCCGAAGAGGGTGAAACACAGGAAGATACAACAGCACTTTCGGTAGAGTTTCCGCAACAACTTCAACTTGCATTTAATGCCCAAATGGATTCGGTGCATTACGCTCCTTATCATCTGGCCAATGTGATAGGTAAAGTCAGTTATGATAACCAAAGAATAACATTCAACCCACTGTCAGCCAATTTGTTGCAAGGAAAAATGAGCATGACAGGCAGTATGGATGGCTCGCAGTCCGATTCACCTTTGGTAAACATCAACTTCGCGATTCAACATTTTGATATTCCAGAGGCTTATCAAACTGTAGGATTGTTTCAAGCAGCAGCACCGATTGCCGCCCAAGCCACCGGAAATTTTTCGACAAGCTTTAACATGAAAGGCCGACTCGACAAATCTTTTGGTCCTGTTTTTGAAAGTCTGCAAGGCGGTGGAACACTGCAAACATCGCAACTGCAGATCAATTCCATCAACAGCTTAAAAAAAATGGGTGAGCTGCTGGGACAAGGAGATAAGTATGATCGCTTGGTTACCGACGGACTTGATTTCTCTTTTGAATTTATCAACGGAAGAGTGTTTCAAAAACCTTTTGACATCAAAATGGGAAAAAATAACACCTTGGTTTCTGGTAGCATCGGTTTTGATCAAACATTGGATTACGATTTGGTTTTGGGCATTCCTTTTAGTGAGTTAGGAGGAACGATTCAGTCTGGATTGCAGCAACTTACAAAGACAGCGGCCAACTTGAATCTCGGTAATGCCAATAATGAAACCATCAAGATAAAGGTAAAAATCACCGGTGAGGTTTCCGATCCAAAAGTCTCAGTTGATTACAAAGATTATGCCTCGGATGTAGGAAAGCAGCTCAAAGACCAAGCCAATGCGTTGATTGATCAGCAAAAGCAAGCTTTAAAAGACAAGGCCAATGTTGAGGCTGAAAAACTTTTGCAACAAGCTGAAGCACAGGCTGCCCAACTGGTGAATAAAGCCAAAGAAACAGCGGCCACCATGCGCGAGGAAGGTAAAAAAGCAGCACAAAAAGTGAAAACAGAAACAGATACGCAGGTCTTTAAATTGATTGAAGAAGGTAAAAAGAAGGGGATGTTGGCAGAGCTTGCAGCCAAAAAAACCGCTGAAAAACTACGCGCCGAAGGCTATAAGCAAGCGGATAATATAGAAAATGAGGCCAATAAAAATGCGGATAAAGTAGTAGCCGAAGCACAACAAAAGGCTGATAAACTGATGGAAGATGCACGTGAAAAATTAAAGCAGTAAAAAGTACGGTTTTATGATGAAGAGTGATCAAATTTTCTTCATAATGGATTAATTGTTTATATTCGACTTGAGTTTTCATGCATTGCCACAGCTTCGCGATAAGAATCACAGCATCGTACAATGGCGACTTGTAGTATATTTTAAAACATTCAGTAACCTAAAATGATGGTTGAGTAAAAGACCATGAAAAACAATAGCACTTTGCGTTACAATTTGGAGGACAAGCCGCGACTGTTGCCCATGATTTTATATGGCTTGCAATGGTGGATTGTTACGGTTCCCGCGTTAATAGTCATGGGGTTAGTGCTTGCGAAACTGCATTATGGTGATGACGGTTTGGCGCAAACCATTTATATGCAAAAGATGTTTGCCATTTTAGGCATAACACTTTTGATTCAGATTCTGTTGGGCCACAAACTTCCTTTGGTGGTAGGGCCAGCTTCGGTTTTGTTGGTGGGAATTCTAGCAACCCTTTCATCAAGCATCGCTGTCATTTACACCGCAATTATGATTGGAGGTATCGCCATGGCGCTCATGGCCGCCAGTGGTATGCTCAAGGTAATGCAAAAGGTGTTTACGACTCGTATCATCGTTACCATCATGTTTTTGATTCCTGTAACACTGGCGCCCACCATCATCAACTTGAGTTTTCGCGATGCTGCCAATCCGCTTTTTAATTTGGGATTTGTACTTGTCCTTACTTTGCTACTGATTCTATTGAATCGTTTTTTACAAGGAATCTGGAAATCAACTACTTTGATTTGGGGAATCCTATTTGCTTCCTTGTTGATTTATTTTTTCACACCTGCCGGTGTGGAAGTTGTTCCTCTTGCATTAGCTAAATCTGGTCTAAACAACTACACGCTGCTGATTACACCTGAATTTGATTTGGGGGTGATTTTTGCTTTTTTGTTTTGCGCCATTGCCATTCTGATTGCAGAAGTAGGTTCTATTCAAGCCGTTGGCAAAATGATTGGCGCCGACCAAATGGCCAAACGAACACAGCGCGGGGTCTTTTTTTGCGGGTTGTCGAGTGCTTTTTCAGGATTGTTTGGTGTTATTGGCTCCACCGATTTTTCACTCAGTCCGGGAATTATAGCAGCCACCAAAAGTGCAACACGCTTTCCATTTATCATCAGTGGTTTTTTGCTGATATTATGTGCATTTTTACCATCCCTCATCCAACTGCTGTTGCATATTCCCAATGTGGTGATGGGTGTGGTTTTGTTGTATGTGATGACTACCCAGTTTGCAGCAGGGTTTCAAATGATCATGCAACAAAAAGCCATTACACAATTCAACGATGGCGTAATCATTGGGATGCCGCTGATGGTGGCCCTGCTCATCGCCTTTGCACCGGTGGAAATGAGCCTGCAAATCCCCGCTATCATCCGCCCACTCCTTGGCAACAGCCTTGTCATGGGCATCGTGATGGTTTTACTTCTTGAGCATTTGATCTTGCCTTCTTCGAGAGAGGAGTGATGGGGTGATGGGATGATGGAGTGATAGAGCAGTTTTTAATCAATCTTTTGACTCACTTTTTTGAATAGACTCACGATACCCAGCGTAAAACGCTCAACGCTCTCGTCTCAAGACGAGACTCAACGCTCAATGCAAACATCTTCCCTCACTTCACCCAATCCGTCATCCGGCTTTTTCTGCCTTGGTCGTCAATAACGCAAACCGCGAAGCTGTAGTTCTCATTAGAAAAACTTTTTTCAAGAACGAAATTGTCCGCATTTGTTCTGCCAATAATCGTCATCGTAAGGCCTCCATCATCACTGGCATAAACAATAAACGACTGATTTTCTTGTACTTTGCCTTCCCAATTCAATTGTTTTATGGTGTCGGTGGAAGTGATTTTCAATTTATCAACCCCTTTTAGTGCTTGTTGTTCGGCAATAAAAATGCGGTAAGGAAGGGAAGGTTCGCTTTGATTATTGTTTTTATCCTTGACAAAAAGCACGTACCCGTAAGCAATATTTTTCAAAATAGTTGTATCAACAAAAATCGAATCGCTGAGGTTATTTCCCATAAAAACATTTTTCCATGTCGTATCCAAATCACTTTTTCGACTGATAAAAACAGAGTCGCAATCCCAACTATCAGATGGAATCCAGCTGATGCTCACTGAATTTTGGAGTATCTGAACTTCCTTAAACACAGCATTGGTGGGTTTGATGGTGTCTTTTCGACTCAGCTCGATGATGTTGCAATCGCCGGATTCATTGTAATGGAAATCAACGGCACCGACCTTGAAAAAGGCTTTCTCAGTAAGGGTATTTAAAGAGATTTGACCTTTAAAAACAGTAACTGAAATGATATTGGTGATTAAAGTAAACACATGATTTCTGGCATTTGAGAAATAGACGCGATAACCTAAAACATCCTGCTCAAGGGGTTTATCCCAAACAAGTGTTTAATTGCCATCAGAAATCGAATCGGTGAACATCGCATTTGGACAAGCCGGAGCAATGGTATCAATCACATTTCCTTGCACTGCAAAGGATGTGGCACTATTACCCGCGGTATCAACAACTTCGATGATATAAAAATTAGGTAAAACAGGTTCGGGATTGGTATCATTGAATACCAAGGTTTCTTTTAATATTGGAGTCGTATTCAACTGAATATAAGGCCCTTCGATGATGGGTGATCGCAACACATTGTAAGCTTTGAAATCGCTTACTTCTGCTACAGGCTTTCACATAACACTCAAGTAATCATTGGGTTTTGCAACTATCTTGGTGATGACAGGCACCGGAGGCGGTGTAACATCTTGAGCTGGTCTAATTAAACTGGACAGAAATATTTACTTTTAAAAATAATTTCTGATCTATGAAAGAGAACCGTCGTAAATTTAGTTCATCCTTTAAGGCTGAGGTAGCCCTTGAAGCGGTCAAAGGC
>JAEWWJ010000106.1 GCA_023396415.1 Bacteroidota bacterium | reverse complement strand
GAAAAATCGGAAAGCTCAACAGCTGTTTTGTTTGTCAATTTTGGATTGGTAGAGGAGAGGCATTGTCTTCCCTTGTTGGCCGATTTGCGTAAAGCAGGCATCAACGCTGAGATTTATCCGGAGGCTGATAAGATGAAAAAACAAATGAAATATGCCGATCAGAAAAAGATCACTTTTGTGGTTTTGGCGGGCGAAACTGAAATACAAACGGGCCGGCTGACGGTAAAAAACATGCTCACCGGCGAACAATCAGATGTCAAAACGGAGCAGTTGAAGGCTTATTTTTTAGAAAAGTTGCCTTAATCTTCTAACAATGAATTGGAACCTGTATTTTTTAATCAAAGTAAATCGAAAAGCACTTTATGTAAAAGGCCCGTAATCTAACGTGAATTTTTGCGTTATTTTTTTAATTGCATCATTCGTGTGGTTTATACTTTTCGAGTTCAAAACTCATCTTCTTACTAAGTAGTTAATATTTTTATTTCCAATTTGATAATATATGAAAACACATTATATCAGTGATCAAAAACTGACCTTTAAGACCATTTTCAACATCATAAAAGAAGACTATAAGCTGGAACTATCGGCCAGCGCCATCGCAAAAATTGAAAAATGCAGGGCCTATCTCGATCATAAAATAAGCACCCAAACGAAACCTGTTTACGGAATCACCACCGGTTTTGGTTCGTTGTGCGACACCAGTATCTCCACCGAAGATTTGGGGACTTTGCAAAAAAACTTAGTCATGTCGCACGCCTGTGGGTTGGGCGACGAGGTGCCGCAGGAAATTGTCAAACTGATGCTGTTGTTAAAAATACAAAGCCTTTCCTACGGCCATTCTGGTGTTCAGTTGAAAACTGTACAGCGCCTGGTTGATTTTTTCAATCACGATGTGCTGCCCGTAGTTTATCAAATGGGTTCATTGGGTGCATCGGGCGATCTTGCTCCCTTGGCTCACCTCAGCCTTCCATTGATTGGCATGGGCGAAGTTCGTTTTCAGGGCAAGGTGATGGCTGCCGCTCAGGTGCTCGAGCATTTCAACTGGCAGCCCATCGAGCTGCAATCAAAAGAAGGGCTGGCTTTGCTCAACGGCACACAGTTTATGAGTGCGTACGGCGTTTTCAGCCTGCTAAAGGTGTTTAGGCTTTCGATGTTGGCCGACATCATTGCTGCGGTTTCTTTGGAGGCATTTGACGGCAGAATTGAACCTTTTTATGATGCCGTGCATCAGATCCGTCATCACAGAGGACAAATTGATACTGCTTCTCAAATTCGTAAATTGTTAGAAAATAGCGAGTTGATTCAGCGAGAAAAAGCTCACGTCCAAGATCCATACAGTTTCAGATGTATTCCTCAAGTACATGGTGCTTCAAAAGATTCGGTGAATTACACGGCTTATGTTTTCAGCAAAGAAATCAACGCAGTAACTGACAACCCTACCATTTTTCCTGATGAAGATTTGATCATTTCTGCCGGAAACTTTCATGGGCAACCTTTGGCTTTGGCTCTGGATAGTTTGGCCATTGCATGTGCAGAATGGGGCAATATTTCGGAGCGACGCACCTATCAATTGTTGCATGGAAAACGTGGCTTACCTCCTTTTTTAGTTGCCAATCCGGGACTGAATTCCGGTTTTATGATACCACAATATGCATCGGCCAGCTTGGTGAGCCAAAACAAACAACTTTGCACACCCGCTTCTGTTGACAGCATTGAATCATCGCAGGGTCAAGAAGACCATGTGAGTATGGGTGCCAATGCAGCCACCAAAGGCTTACGCGTGGTGTTGAACCTCGAAAGGATTCTTGCCATTGAACTATTCAATGCGGCACAAGCCCTTGAATTCCGCCGTCCTGCGCGCTCAAGCGATTTTATTGAAGCCTTTGTTGCAGCTTACCGCGAAAAGGTAAAGTTTATTCACCAAGACATTATTATGTATCCCGAAATTGAAAAAAGTGTGCAGTTTTTAAGAGACGTTCCTCTGGAATTGCCTGATGCTTTGATTGAAGGAATTTAAACAGAGCGGTGGATCAATAAAAACTCAAATGGCCCGACAAAGTTTTCTGCGTGGAGTTTTTCAGGAAAACTAACCCCAAATGAGGTCTAAAACACGTAAGTAGCCACTAAGAGCAGCCTGAAGACACCCGTTGCTTTCGTGTTGTGAATTAAACCTTTAGTATCTGGCGTACCTGATGAGGCTGAGGTATATTCAATTTCAGAGGCCAGCTGTAAAGGACCTGTGGTGAAGCAAAATTGTGGGGCAATGCGAAACATGGATTTCACGTCGGAGCCTTTACCATAATAAATTCCGATGTTTTCGGTGGTCGTTCCCAAATTTTCGGCAAAACCGCCAAACAATCCAAAGCGGTATTGATCGCCATAATTGATGCCGCCCCACACAAAAAGATGGTTGGTGGGCGTGTAGGTTTCTATGCGCGTCATCGGATCGCGCTGCGCAACAGCATAGCCGCCAAGCATCAAATGTTCGGTAAGGTTTTGGCCATAAATGGTTTTCAACTGTATAGAGAACAGCTCTTTAGTGTATTTGTAGTAGGCCATCCATGTGGCCGACGAAACCAGCTCTGAGCTGCGGAACATGCTGTCGGAAACCAACCGAGGTCGAATCACTTTATAGTCAAAGGCAACACCGGCAATATGGTTTCCGTTTTTGTAGCTCAGCTGTAAATGACTGTTTGGAATTCCTGTTTGCTGCATATAAACATAGCTTCTGCCAAAAGGACCATCACTGCTGTTGTCGCGCTGCATGATGAGGGCTGCCTCGAGTTTGAGTTTTCCGAAATGATGCTTATAGTTGATCTGTGGATTGCGGATAAACGGCTGAAAAGGTGCGCCGGTATTGAAGGCCTGCACCTCCGGAAAAACTTCAGGCACAAACATCGGATGCCAATACTGACCTAGAAGCAGCTCGTCGTTGGCCCATTTCATGCGGATGAATGCGTGGCGAAGCCTTAACCCGTTGATGTCGGCATTGCTCACTCCTGTGAAATCACTTTCAATAAATGCACTTACATCGGCATGAAGCACTTGAGGGCCTTTGACGGATAAACTTAAACGCGTATTTATCGCACTGTAATTGGAGTTTAAACCACTATGAATATCATTTCCATTGGCATCGAAAACTGGTTTTTTAGGATAGTAAAGCAACAACTCATCACGTGAACCGTCAATTTGTCGGCTATCCAACCAAAAATACGTTTTCACAAAACCTGAAAACTTGAGTTGTAGCTTTTTTTCGTTTGTTTCTTGTGCTAATGATTGATTTAAAACACAGGTTATTAACAATATAAATATCGAAGCACGTTTCAATGTTTGGGTTTTCTTCATATGTGTTGCGCGTAAAATTCTTGATTTAAAAGAGCGGCAAAAATAGACCAACCAACTGTAAAAGAAGTCGAAAACCCCAATGGGTTGTTAATTTATTCACATTATAAATAAGGTTATTGAGAGAAGTCATCAATGAATCAAAAACCCAACTGAAGTTAAAAACCAAAAATCATCAGCAACGGTTGAAAGACTATTTTTGCAAAAAAATTTCGCATGTTGCGTATTCTTCTGATTGACAATTTCGATTCTTTCACCTACAATCTGGTTCAGTTGATCCGCGAAACCGAGATCCCACATCGGTTGAAAATTGTTACGAATATGGAAACATCTGATGAGCAAATTTCCGGATATGATAAGGTTTTGATTTCACCCGGACCAGGATTGCCGCAAGAATCGGGCAACCTCATGCAGTGGATTACCGCCTGCGCCGCTCGCCATTCCATTTTGGGTGTTTGCTTGGGGCATCAAGCACTTGCCTGTCATTTTGGTGCGTCGCTCAGGCAGCTACCGCAAAGCTTTCATGGCTTTCGTTCGCTACTGTATATCAACTCAAATTCTTCAGGGATTTTTAAAAATATCCCGACATCAATACAATGTGGGCGCTATCATTCGTGGGTTGTGGATGAAAACACGCTTCCCGCTGACATTCATCCAACTGCTTTTGATCCTGCCGGTCATATCATGGCTTTTGCGCACAATACATTAGATATTCAAGCGGTTCAGTTTCACCCCGAATCGTTTATGACCGAGCACGGATTGAAGATGATGCACAATTGGCTTACCGGCTAAACATTTAATAATACGGTACTTACATCAAAGGGTGAAATAGAATTTCTCCTTTTGAATTCCACTCGAGGGTGGGAGCCGGCACTTTAATAATGTTCAGGGCATCGAGCAAAAGGCGCATGTACCGCGATCGGGTAGGAACTCGGCTAAGATCAATGTCGAGTGAAACCAATAATTTTCGGTAACGCTGAATGTCATTGCGGTTGTGGTAATTTCCATCAGCATCGGTCCATTGGTTGTCATAACCACCAAACATTCCACCGGCACCGTAGCCCACTGCCACATTTAGCCATTTCAAACGGCGTTGTTGAGGGTTAAAAGAAGCCGGATTTACGCTCACCCACACGTTTATGGCATTGTAATCTTTTATGAACCGTTGCAGGTAGTTGCTTCCAAACAATTGGTGAGACCGTTGCTGCAGTTCGGGATCGGAGTAGTTCACATAAGAAGGCATTACTTTAAAGGAAATCCGTTGTTCGTTCCAAAGCAATTCTTGGCCCACCATCAATGAAGCCCCTACAAAGTTGGCGCCGATATCGGGAAGTGAAGCCCCCCATTCTTTAGAAAAACCATCAAAAATTTCAATCGTATTTTGCATCACAAAAGCGGTTAATCCACCATACCAAGCAGCTTTTCGATGTTCAACACCCGACCACTCGTACATTTGCATGATATAACGTGCTTCCAAATAAGGAGTTACAACATGGCCTGCCTTATCAACTTGCTGCCACTCTTTTGCGTCGTTAATGAAATGAAATGATGAACGTGGATAATTCTTATACCACAATTCGTTTAAACCGATCAATGCACCCCCATAACCGACAGTGATCGAGCTCAGCAAGCCTATGAAACGATTGGAATGAAACTTTTCAGCCGGAACAAGCCAATGGGGTTGGTCTTTTAAGATTATTTCCTCAGCCTTTTGGGCATTTCCATCAAGGTAAATCAAACAGAAAAGCACTGCTGTGTAGCATTTTAACTTGCGTAATTCAACGAAAGGCTTCTGCATGATGACTGTTCTTGAAGTTCAAAATTACGGTTTTTGTTTTTGAAAAGCCAATAGGATACAAGATGAGCAATGGACAAGGCGGCAGGAAGCGGCAAAAACACTATTTTTGCACAAAATATTTAACTATGGATTTAAGTAAGATTGTCGCTGTTGGAGGCAAGCCAGGGCTTTTTCAAGTGACCGGACAAGGAAAAAACAATGTATTGTTAGAATCGTTGATTGACGGGAAACGTTTTGCAGCTTTTGCGCAACATAAAATGAGCTCGTTGGAAGAGATCAGTATTTTCACTACCACCGAAGACCGTCCTTTGAAAGAGGTTTTTAAGCACATTCGCGAAACCATGGGCGAAACCCTTGATTTTGATGCTAAGAAACTAAGCAATAGCGAATTGGCCGAAAAATTTGAGCTGGCAGTGCCCGATTATAATGCTGAATCGGTTTATCCTTCCGACATGAAAAAAGTGTTCAGTTGGTACAGTTTATTGTCGCAAAAAAACCTTTTGGTTTTTGATGAGGAGACAGCAGAAGAGCCTGCCACCCTCAACGAAGATGAACCAAAAACCACTGCTGAGTAATCCTCTTTCACCAAACAGTTTGAACCCTTAATGATGTTTTACAAATCTATTATTCGGCCATTCCTTTTTCAGTTCGATGCTGAAAAGGTGCATCACTTTGTGGTTCATTCAATCAAAAGTGGATTTAAAATACCAGGAGTTTACACTCTTTTTCAGCGTATTACAACCATAAATCATCCAAAACTTGAGCGTGAATTGTGGGGATTAAAATTTAGTAATCCGGTGGGAATTGCAGCAGGTTTCGACAAAAATGCCGAGTTTTTTAACGAGTTGTCAGCTTTTGGTTTTTCATTTATCGAAATCGGCACCGTTACACCTATAGGTCAGCCCGGAAATGTTCGTCCGCGGTTGTTCAGACTTATCAAAGATCAAGGCATCATCAACCGAATGGGTTTCAACAACAACGGACTTCATCAAGCGGTTCAGCGGCTCAAAAAGCCACATAAAACCATCATTGGAGGAAACATTGGAAAAAACACAGCTACTCCAAACTCAACTGCCATCAATGATTATGTTGCCAATTTTGAAGGACTTTTTGATTGGGTTGATTACTTTGTTGTAAATGTAAGTTGTCCGAATATCAGCGATTTACGCGAGCTTCAAGACCAAAAAGCGTTGACTGAAATTTTGACAAAACTTCAAGAAATGAACAACGCCAAACCAAAAAGAAAACCCATCTTGCTCAAGGTTTCACCCGATTTGAACGACCAACAACTCGATGAAGTGATTGCCATAGTGTATGATACCGGAATTGACGGAGTTGTAGCTACCAACACTACGATTACGCGTGATACCATTCAATTTGGGAAAATGGACGCGCAAGCCATAGGCAATGGCGGCCTGAGCGGAAAACCTTTGCGTGATAGATCAACTGAAGTTATTCGCTATCTTTCCGAAAAATCGGGAAAAGCCTTTCCCATCATTGGTGTTGGTGGCATTATGACCGCCAATGATGCTTTAGAAAAAATAAAGGCCGGTGCCGATTTGGTTCAAGTTTATACGGGCTTCATTTACGAAGGACCAATGATAGCAAAACGAATCAATAAGCTTTTAATCAAGCATTTATAATTTCGTGCAACACCACATTCAAGACCTTTTTAAACTTCGCGATTGATAAGTTGGTGAACTTCCATGGCCAACTGTCGGTTAAATTGCAAACTCAATTGCCGGTAGTTGATCGCGTCAACGATCGTTCCAATGGCACACAATCCGCCGGTAAAAAAGTACAATACGCCCAGCCCAACTTGGTTCAGCAGAATGCGATGGATGCCTGCAAAACCGGCCAAACCTACCAATGTCATTACAAGAATTAACATGGGGTCTTTGCGCCTTGTGCGGTAGATAGTCGCAAAATTGCGAATTTTTTCCTCAGAATAATCTCGAGAGAGATTTTGTAAAATTAGCATTTCTTCTCCCTGAATATCAGGCATTAACTCATAAATTTTTGTCATAGGAAAACTTTTTTTTCAAACGTTCAAATGTATAATTTTGAGTAAAAACTGTCACAATCCTGAAAACTAAAATGATGATGGCTATCATGCCAAGAGGATGAAACTGAAATGATTTGATCCATTGACCGTGAAGCGCACTTGAAATGGAATGCCCTAAGCCACAACCCGGACAACTTTCAACACCCAAATGGTGCCAAACACACAATGTTGTTTGTGTAGATTCGGGAGGCATAAAAGCCAACATGAATAAGGCTGTCAGCCAAACCCAAGCCTCAAAATTATGCAGCACAAAACGCGCTATTTCACTTTTCATCTAATCGTCTTAGTAAAAAAACTCGCCATGAAGTTGTCTTTTAGTTTTGCGAAATTACTTTTTAGTGTGTGGTAAAAAAATCTTTTAAAAAAAAACATCAACCTATAAAATTGACTTCGGGCTCCAGCTCAATTCCAAACATCTCTTTTACAGATTGTTGAACTTCCATGGCCAAGCCAAAAATTTCACGTCCTGTGGCCAAACCATAATTCACAATCACGAGTGCCTGCTTTTGATGTATCCCTGCATCACCTTTTCTATAGCCCTTCCATCCCGCCTTTTCAATCAGCCAGCCCGCTGCAAGTTTCACCATGGCATTTTGCCCGGGATAGCCCACAATATCTGGAAATTCCTTTTCAAGATCATCGAAAACCAGCTGGTGCACAACAGGGTTTTTAAAAAAGCTTCCGGCATTACCCAAGTGCAATGGATCGGGCAACTTACTCCTTCTGATGTTGGATATGGCATGGCTCACATCGAGATAAGTGGGTTGTCGTATGCCCATTCTCTCCATTTCCTCACGTATATTGCCATAGTTGAGGTTCAGCTCGGCTTTACGATCTAAAATAAAATCAACAGATAAAATAAGAAAGCGGTCTTTCAAAGTGGTTTTAAAAATACTTGTTCGGTAGCCAAACTCACAGTCAGAGGCAGTAAAATCAACAAGTTGTCCGGTTTCGAGATCAAGTGCTTGAAGCCGATGAAAAACATCTTTAAACTCAACGCCATAAGCACCTATGTTTTGCATTGGCGAGGCTCCTACTTTTCCGGGAATCAGACTTAGGTTTTCGAGACCACCCAGCCCCAAAACTACCATTTGATGCACAAAAGCGGTCCAATCTTCTCCTGCCGCCACACTCACTTTAACTTTTTCATTGGTGATGTCGGTAGTAGTAATTCCTTTGTTGTTCATTATCATCACCAAACCTTCGTAATAATCATCAAGAAACAAACAATTGCTGCCCCCGCCGAGAATAATCCTCTTCTCCGTCTGCCAGATGGTCGTTTTAAACAATCGCTCAACATCGCCGATATCCTGAATAGAAACCAGAAAAGCAGCAACCACATCAAGGCCAAAAGTGTTGTATGTTTTTAATGAAATATTTCGATACATTCCCGAAGCGAATTATTTTAACAAAGATAGGTTATTCAACAATATTGGTTGCAACTTTTGAGTTTTACAGCACATCATAGAGACACTATTGAGCATCTATACTTGAAAAAAGCGATCGTTTCAGTTATCAATGATTTGGCAACAGATCAGCGGGTGCATAAATCCTGTTTAGCACTTCAAAAGACTGGTTTTGAAGTGCTTCTAATTGGTCGTGTGCTTGCCTCAAGCCCAGCAATGCCTGCGCGTTCGTATCGTTTTCACCGGATGAAATTACTTTTCAGCAAAGGCCCGCTCTTTTATGCTGAATATAATTTAAGGCTTTTCTTGTTTCTTTTGTTTCGCAAAGCGGATGTTTTGCTTTCCAATGACCTCGACACTTTACTGGCCAACTACTTGGTTTCAAAGCTAAAATCTTCCAAATTGATCTTTGACAGCCATGAATATTTCACGGAAACACCCGAATTGGTAGGCCGCAAAAAAGTGCAATACATTTGGAAAAGCATCGAAAGATGGATCGTTCCCCAATTGAAGGAAATGATCACCGTAAACGCTTCCATCGCTGATCTTTTTGCAACTGAATATGGCATCAAAGTACATGTCATTCGGAATATACCACCTCGATATATTCCACATAAAACATTGAATAGAAAGGATTTACAACTACCTGAAGATAAAAAAATACTGATTCTTCAAGGTGCCGGCATTAATGTGGATCGGGGCGCAGAAGAACTGGTAGAAGCCATGGCGTTTCTACCCAACTGCTTTTTACTCATCATTGGTGGTGGCGATGTGTTGCTGACCCTCCAACATGCTGTTGAACGCCTTCAATTGCAAGACAGGCTGCGGTTTTTATCCCGGATGCCTTACTTGGAAATGATGCAATATACCCAATGTGCCGATTTGGGCTTGACGTTAGACAAAGACAGCAATTTGAACTACAGATTTAGCTTGCCCAACAAACTTTTCGATTATCTACATGCAGGAGTTCCGGTACTCGCCAGCCCCTTGCCCGAAATAAAAAAAATCATTGATACCTATCAAATAGGCACTTTTATTGTCAACCATCAACCTCAAACCCTTGCCAAAAACATCAGCGACGCGCTGGGAAATGCCCTTCAAATGGAGAATTGGCGCGCAAACTGCAACAAAGCAGGCCTTGAGCTGTGCTGGGAAAACGAAGAAAGAAAATTATTGAAAATTTATGCCGACTACTGTTAAAAAACATTTACACATCGTTTCGTTTGATGTGCCTTGGCCTGCCAACTATGGCGGAGTCATTGATGTTTTTTATAAACTCAAAGCTTTGGCATCAAAAGGGATTTTAATACACCTGCATGTGTTTGAATATGGAAGAGAACACGCTAAAGAGCTCGAAAAGTATTGCAAATCAGTAAAATACTATCAGCGCGACCTTTCAAAGAAAAACCTTTTTACCAATTTGCCCTACATCGTAAGCTCGCGCAATTCGCAAGAACTTACCGAAACCTTACTCAAAGACCAGTATCCTATTCTATTCGAAGGCCTACATACCTGTCTTATAATGAACGATTTGCGTTTTAAAGGCAGAAATTTGATTGTACGAATGCACAACATAGAGCACGAATATTACCAGCATTTGGCTCATGCAGAAACCGATATTTTCAAGAAATACTATTACCACAACGAGGCGAAAAAACTAAAACGTTTTGAAAGTATCCTGCAACGCGCCAGCCATATTGTTGCCATTTCAAAAAAAGACGAGGTTTATTTTGCTAAGAAATATCAAAACGTAACTTTTATACCCGCATTTCATGCCCACAAAGAGGTAGAAGCTTTGGCCGGAATGGGTGAGTACGTATTGTATCACGGCAATTTATCGGTTGCCGAAAACAAAAGTGCTGTTAAGTTTCTTGTAGAAGAGGTTTTCAACGATCTGAGTATTCCACTCATTGTAACCGGCTTAAACCCATCTCCTTCGGTGATCAACCAAATTGAAGGTCATGCCCATATTTCGCTCATTCCCAATCCCACGGATGAGGAACTGTTTCAGTTGATCAACAATGCGCACATCAATATTTCTTACACATTTCAAGCTACCGGATTAAAACTCAAGCTTTTAAACACACTTTACAATGGCCGTTTTTGTCTTGTAAACAACAAAATGCTCAGCGGAAGTGCTGTTGATGAATTGTGTATTTTGGCCAATGATGCCAAAGCGATGAAGCAGCAAGTGAAAAAGATTTTTAAGCGCAGCTTTAGTCAAAAAGAAATTGAAAGAAGAAAGAAAAAACTCGATTTGCTTTACCACAACGGACAAAACGTTGATCGTTTAATCAATCTGATTGGATGAGGCCACCAATGTTCCCTCTTCACATTTGATGATTCGGGCCGGGAACTTATAAATAAGATTGTAATTGTGGGTGGCCATAATCACCGCTTGGCCGTTTTCACTGATGTTCATCAAAAGACGAAGAATGCCGTTTGATGTTTCAGGATCAAGGTTTCCTGTGGGCTCATCGGCCAGAATCACCTCAGGTTCATTGAGTAACGAGCGAGCAATGGCAACCCGTTGCTGCTCACCTCCCGAAAGCTGGTAGGGCATTTTGTAGCCTTTGGCCACCAAACCTACCTGCACCAAAACCTCCTGAATGCGCATTTCAATCAATTTGCGATCGGTCCATCCTGTTGCCCGCAACACAAAGGTCAAATTGTCGCTTACTGACCGGTCTTCGAGCAATTGAAAATCCTGAAAAATAATACCCAATCGCCTGCGTAAAAATGGAATCTCCTGACGCTTCAACAGTTTAAGGTTGTATCCGGCCACGGTAGCTTCACCGTCAATAACGGGCAATTCGGCATACATGGTTTTTAAAAGACTCGATTTTCCACTTCCCGTTTTCCCAATAAGGTAGGCAAATTCACCTTTTTCGATGGCGAGGTTGACGTTGGATAAAACGAGATTTTTGCGTTGAAATACGGAGAGCTTCTCAAGAAGTATGATGGGTTGTGACATAACTGATGGCAGAAATAGGATTCAAAAGTATTGAAAAAAATCCAAAGGTTGTGTTCATTTTCTATTGAGTAAAAATCACTCCCTTTGGTCTTTGCAATCGCAGAAGCTGCTTGTCAAAGCCGGGTATTCAGTTTAAGTACGAATAAAATATACTGAAAGTGTTGAAATTTAGCGGTTTATTTTGTGTTACCACTACTTACACGTACCACAACAGGTAAGTGATCGCTAAATCCACCGTAATATTTACCGCCCGACATGGTTCTGTTGGGACGCGCATCGCCTTCTCTTGGCTTGAATAGCATCCAATCTTTCTTTACAATTTCAATGGGTGAAACATGCAATGGCCCCGCGCCGAGCAAGGACGACGATACAATCACCTGATCAAAAAAGTCCCAGCTTTTATAATACAAAGTCCCTTCACCTTTTGAATGAGGTTCAAGCGATAGGTTATACAAAGCCAGGGGTTCAATATTTTGCGGCCATTTGGCATCCAATCCTACAACAAGGCTTTCATCCTCGGGGTTATCATTGAGGTCACCAACGATAATGATATTGGCCGCCGGATTAACAAGAAATAGTGAATCGGTGATGTTCTTGAGAAAGATTGCTGTTCCCATCCGCGCCGGTTTGGTTTCCTCGAGGCCGCCATACCTTGAAGTCCAGTGATTTACAAAAATATGCAAGGTGTCCTCAGTTGCCGTTAGACCCTTGAGATACAAAATATGCCGATTCACTTTTCCATTGGTCACGGGTTGAAAAGTTTTTTGCACAACGGGCTTGAAAAATGCCGCACGATACAATGCAGCTACTTCAATGCCGCGTGGATCGCTGTCAGCGAAGTGGATGATGGAATAATCTGCAGCGCGAAGGGTCTTTTGAGCGATAAGATCATCCAAAACTTGTTTGTTTTCTACTTCAGCCAAACCTAAAACATGTGGGAACGAGTTGGTGTCCATGGCAGCGATTACCCGCGAAATATTTTCCAGTTTACTTTTGTAACGTGCTGTATTCCAACTTACTTTTGATTGCGGTAAAAACTCCTCATCGTTGATGGAAGGATCGTTAATGGTGTCGAAAAGGTTTTCAATATTGTAAAAACCAATCACAAAACCATTGTTTGGGGTTTTCAGTTTTTGAACACCATTGTGGCATCCACTGAGTTGAACCAACAAAAAAATGGCCAACAAATACATGGCTGAAAGTCGTTTTTTCATCATTATTGTAACATCAAATATTATTGTAAGTAGTTAATTTATACATGAATACAACGAATTGTTCGAGCAATCAGTCGGTATTTTTCAGTTCATCAATTTCTCGGCGATCTTTTTTGGTCGGTCTTCCGGTACCTCTTTGCCTTCGCTCTGCTTTAAACTCACGCAAAAATTCTACCCTTTCATATTCCTGCTTTGGGGTAATGTCATCAATAAGACCTTCTACCAATTTAGCCGAAACTCTATTGGTTACCAGCGACTTTACTTGAATTGTGCGTACCAAATCAGGTGTTTGAACAGTAATGATATCACCTTCTTTTACTTCTTTAGAAGGTTTTATAGCCTTACCATCCATTTTCACCTTGCCACCCCTGCAAGCTTCGCCGGCCAAAGTGCGTGTTTTATAAAGTCTTGTGGCCCAAAGGTATTTATCAACTCTAACCGTTTCGCTCATTTTTGTCTAAAGTGAAGTTGAATAGGTACTCCCCTAAAATCAAAGCGTTGGCGGAGTTGGTTTTCAAGAAACCTGCTGTAGCTGTCTTTGATGTCGTCAGGGAAATTACAAAAGAAAACAAACTGAGGGGTTTTGGTTCTTAGCTGTGTGATGTATTTAATTTTGATGTAATGACCGCGGCTGGCAGTTGGAGGTGGCGATGCTTGAATGATGGGTAACAGTACATCATTTAAAACAGAGGTCGAAATTTGACGGTTGCGATTTTCATACACCTCGTGGGCTAGTTCTAAAGCCTTGAAAATACGTTGCTTCTGAATCACAGAGGTGAACACGATCGGCACATCATTGAAAGGCATCATTTTGGCTTTTATCTGTTCTTCAAATTCCAAATGGGTGTTGGAATCCTTTTCAATTAAATCCCACTTATTCACTACAACCACCAAGCCCTTTTTGTTTTTCACAACCAAACGCATGATGTTAATATCTTGGGCTTCAATTCCTTGAGTTGCATCAAGCAGCAACAATACCACATCACTTTCTTCGATAGCTCCAATGGCACGCATCACCGAATAAAACTCGATATTTTCGAAAACCTTACTTTTTTTACGGATTCCTGCTGTATCAACAAGAATAAAATCCATGTTAAAGGCGTTAAAACGGGTATGAACAGCATCGCGGGTTGTACCGGCTTTGGCGGTAACAATGTTGCGATCAACGCCAAGAAAGGCATTGACAAGGGATGATTTTCCTACATTGGGTCGGCCGACAACAGTAAAACGCGGAATTCCATCTTCCTCAATTTCAATTTCTGCTGAAAAGTTTTTAACCACCTCATCCAATAAATCGCCGGTTCCACTGCCATTGATAGCCGAAATGGTATGTACTTCTCCCAAACCGAGGGCATAGAACTCTTGTGCATGAATAATTCGTTCGTGGTTGTCCACTTTGTTAGCCACTAAAAAAACTTCTCGCTTCGATTGGCGCAAAATATTACCTACCTCTTCGTCAAGAACGTGCATCCCTTCAAAGGCATCCACCACAAACAAAATCACATCTGCCTCTTGGATGGCGAGCTGGGCTTGCTTACGAATTTCCGATTCAAATTCATCGTCGGAACCTACCACATAACCTCCGGTGTCAATCAAATGAAATGATTTTCCATTCCAATCGCTAATGCCATAATGCCTGTCGCGCGTTACTCCGGCAGTTTCTTCTACAATGGCTTGCCGTGATTTTACCAACCTGTTAAAAAGTGTTGATTTACCTACGTTGGGCCGTCCAACAATTGCTACTATATTAGCCATAACTATCTTATAAATAATATTCTAAGTTCACATCTTGTGTAAACATTTTTTTCGATCCAAATTATTCTTTGTGGTCTCTTTTATTGTCAAGTTGTTGTCAACCTGCTTCGTAACCAAATCGTTTCAACAAATTATCATCGTTTCGCCAGTCTTTCACCACTTTAACACTCAGTTCGAGAAACACTTTTTTGCCAATAAAGGCTTCCATATCCAATCGCGCCTCAGTTCCGACTCTTTTTATGGCGCTGCCTTGTTTACCGATCAAAATGGCCTTTTGCGAATCACGCGCCGCATAGATATGTGCCTGAATTTTAACAAGTTTCTCAGTTTCCTCATAGCTGTCAACGGCAACTTCCACCGAATAAGGAATTTCTTGTTTATAATAAAGCAGAATTTTTTCACGAATGATTTCCGAAATGAAAAATCGCATTGACTTATCCGTCAGTTCGTCTTTCGGGAAATACGGCGGCGATTCTGGAATCACTTCTAAAATGCGGTCCAACAAACCCTCGGTGTTAAAAAGATGTGCCGCTGCAACAGGAAAAACCTCAGCCCTTGGAAGCCATTCTTTCCACTGCATAATCAGTGTAGTAACGTCTTCCTGGTTGGAGAGGTCAATTTTGTTCAAAATAACAAAAATCGGTAAGTTGGTTTCGCTCAACTTTGCAATATAGTCTTCGTGAGAGGTTTTTTCGCTCACATCAACTACGTATATGATCAAATCAGCATCAATTAATGCTGTGCGAATGTGGCTGTTCATCACTTCGTGCATTTTATATGCAGGCTGATGGATGATGCCCGGGGTGTCGGAAAAGATGATTTGGTAATCATCATGGTTCACAATTCCTAGAATGCGATGCCTGGTTGTTTGTGCTTTTGAAGTGATGATGGAGAGTTTTTCGCCCACCAGCACGTTCATCAGCGTTGACTTGCCAACGTTGGGGTTACCTATAATGTTGACATAGCCTGACTTATGTGTCATGAATATTTTTTTTGAATTTTCTTTGGTTTGCAAAGAAACAAAATTTATCTTTGCACTCCCTAATAAGAAGGGAAATATACTGCGGGGTGGAGCAGAGGCAGCTCGTTGGGCTCATAACCCAAAGGTCGTAGGTTCGAATCCTGCCCCCGCTACAAAAAAAACTCTGGTGCTTTGCATCAGAGTTTTTTTTTGAAGGTGTGTCAAAAAAAAAGCGGTTTCAGTATTTTGAAACCGCCTTGGACAAAACCCTAAGGTTTATAAGATGCACTAACCATTATTTTATTTATCCCAGATAAGTCTTGTTGAAAACTCATCGCCTCCGATAGCAGCAGCTGCCGCATCGGCATTGGCTTTGTTGATAGTAAATTCTTGAACGGGATAGGTAAGACGACGTGGAATAGCAGTACCAGCAATAGCTGTAAACTCGACCGGTGTTCCGTCCACAGTTGGGCCGGTGAGTTCACCAACCTGTACGATTGATTTTGGGAAACCCGTACGGCGCCATTCGGCCCAAGCTTCGTATCCATTCATATACAAGGCAATGTACTTTTGAGTCATTACATTTTCCATATTTGCTGCCGGGAGAGCTGCCAGATAGGCTGCTGAAGCATCGGCATCGGCACCCCAATATTCGAGTGATGCTGTTACACCAGCTTCATAATGGGCTTGATCCCAACCGGCCAATTCCGATTTGATGAAGCAAACTTCTGCATAATCCATCAGAACAACGGTAAAATCACCCGTTAAAACAATGTTTACAGCATTGTAAAGGTTGGCAGCATAAGCACGCAATTGTGATGCGTATTTATCTTCGATACCATAAGGCATACCTCTGTAAACACCCTTTGCTTTTGGCACCCAGATAGGCAACCTTGGGTCGGTCAAACCTAAGAAAGGATTGGTTTTGTTGTTTAATGTATCATTGATACCTTTCAACAAGTCAACAAATTGCGCAGTAACTGTCATGTCATTACGACGTGAGGTATAAAAACCGTCATACATGGGGGCATTGCTTTGTCCGTCTCCCAGATAGGTAACAGAAGCGTTGTCATCGTTGCTGGTGAAGGCACCATCCATGGCTTCGGCAATAGCCGTATTACGGGCAGCAACCAATTCAGGATCGGTAACTTTACTTAGTCTGATAGCAATTTTCAAGCGCAATGAATTAGCAAATTTGGCCCACAGCATAGCATCGCCATCATACATCAAATCACCTGAGGTGAATACTTGACCCTCAACGGTTGGCAGATAATCAGCAGCGGCTTTCAATTTAGCAAACAGATCGAGGAAAATGGCTTTTTGAGTAGAATAGGCTGGAGTTGGGTTGTCAGCAGCTTGGAAAGCTTGTTCGTAGGGAATATCGCCGTAGGTGGAGGCCAGCAACTGAAAAACATAAGCTTTTAGCGTGTTGGCAGCAGCAATTTGGCCTTTAGCATCACCATAGTATGTGTCAATAACTTTACTTTCGATCGGGTCGCTGGCCAATTTGATGATCTGTTCAAGGTCCATCATATCAGTGTAGATCAATCTCCAGTATGTATTGTTGGTGTTCTGACGGATCGAGAAACGGTCCTCAGAAGTGTAGTTACGTTGAGCCCAATATTGCGACCAAAGCAAGCCTTGGCGACCGCTAAACCATTCATCCATCATATCGTCCATGAGTGATTTTTGGGCTGTCGAAATCAAGTTGACTGTTGGAACGCTTTTCGGGCGGTTAGGGTCAGTATTGATTTCTTCAAAATCTTTGGTACATGATGTGACCACCATTACCAAAAGCAAGAATGTATATTTTATGATTTTAGTTTTCATTTTTTCTCCTTTTAGGGTTAAAAGTTACAATTTAATCCGAAGCCAAAATAGCGAAGGCTGGGCAGGGCGCCACCTTCAATACCCTGGATATTTCCACTGCTGGTGGTATTTTCCGGGTCAATGTGTTTGATGTCAGTTCCCCAAATTCCAAGGTTACGACCATAAGCCGAAATCTTCAAATTTTGGATAGGTCCGGTATATTTTGAAGGAATGCTGTAACTGATGCGAAGCTCTCTAAGTTTGATATAAGAAGCGTCGAAAATGTTTTGTTCAGCAGGTCCGTCATAATGCCATCCGCCCCATTCTTCAGCATCAACATAGGTTCCGTTGGAAACGGGAGTTGCTGAGGTGTTGCCATCGGCATCAAGATAAATCACTGATCCATCAGCTGCCAGTTTACCGTAATAACCTTCGCTAAGCACACCGCCACCGTCTTCAACAGCATCGCGAACGTTTTTACCATTGGCATTTACATCGGCGGTTTCTTCGAGGATACCACTGTAACGACCCCACATATTGGTTGTTGAGAACAATTGTCCACCTTGACGAATGTCAATTAAAGCAGCCAATTCAATGCCTTTATAGTTAAAGGTGTTCCAAAATCCTAACATATAGTCGGGCATTACGTTTCCGATTTCTTTTACTTCACCAATGAGATATTTTCCATTGGTTCCAACAATTTTGTTGCCGTCAGCATCGCGAACGAAGCTGCTTCCGATGAGTGTTCCATAAGGTTGTCCAACTTGTGCATTTACAGACACGTTAAAGGGACCGCTGGCAAGTTGATAAACGTCAAGGTCTGGAGCCAATTCAACAACTTCGTTCTTGTTTTTGGTGAAGTTAAGGCTCAAATTCCAAGTGAAATCTTTTGTTTGAACCGGAGTGGCACGAAACATAACTTCGATACCCTTATTGGTGATTTTTCCTGCGTTGATTGCTTTGAATCCATATCCGCTGGCACCTGAGATGGCAACAGCTAAAATTTGATCAATCGAGGCTTCGTCGTAGTAGGTAACGTCGAGTCCGATTCTGTTATTGAGGAACATCAACTCGGTACCAACTTCAACTGATTGGGTTTTTTCAGCTTTTAACTGTGGATTGGCCAAGGTTCCAGGAACTGAATACATTGCCATATCGCCAAAGTTACTAATATAACTGTAATAGTAATCATTGGTATAAGGGTCGGTATCGTTACCGGCAATAGCTGCTCCAAAACGAATTTTACCAAAGCTTAGGTATTTGTTGCCTCTCAAAGCCTCAAGTTCTGAAAAAACAAAACTAACAGTTCCTGAAGGGTAGAAGAAAGGATCATTTAAGGTTGACGACCAGTCGTTACGAGCTGTACCATCAAGATACAACATGCCTTTGTATCCTAAGTTGAAACTACCATAAAGACTTTGTACTTCTTTTCTTTCATTGTATTTTGAGACATCAGGTTTGTTTACCGAGTTGGTAACCCTGTACAATTCAGGAATGATAAGTCCACCAACAGTGTTTGAGGTGATGCGGCTGTATTCCCTATGACGTTTGTTGGCACCGCCTAACAAGGTGAGGCTAAAGTCTTCTGACAATCTTTTTTGATAGGTAGCCAAAAACTCGAGGTTTGTTTCTAGGTGTTCGCGTGCAGCTTCGGAGTAGGATGATTGAGCTTGTGACCCGATGGCTACTCTTTCCATTTCGCTCAGGTTGTAATAGTCAATATTCCATTTTCCTTGCAATGTAAGGCCTTCGAGCGGAGTCAAAACAAAACCTATGTTACCAAATAAACGGTTTCTTTGGTCATCTTGGTAATTGCGGTAACGCGTCCAATATGGGTTATCGGAGTATGCCGGAGTTGGATCATCCCAACTGTTACGGTTCCATACCCTTTGGGTTCCATCTGGGTTTACATAATTGCTCATCACTTTCATGTCGAGCTGTCTTTGTCCCCATTGGTTGAATTTCTGCATGATATTGTTATCAGCATAACCGGTTTCGGGACGGCCTTTGGTGTAGGTGTTTACATAATTTACACCAACAAATCCTTTCAGCATTTTGCTGATTTGTGATTCGCCGTTGAAGCCGATGGTGTTACGTTTTTGCTTACTGTTGGGCATATAACCCGTTAAATCATAATTGGTATAGGACAATCTGAATGATGATTTTTCGTCAGCACCGGTTAAAGCAACGTTGTTGTTATACGCAACGCCTGTTTCAAAGAAAGCATCAACATCATTTTCGGGGGTAACCCAAGGTGATGTGTTAGGATTTCCTTGTTTTCCATTAGCTTCCCAATCGAACAAATCAAAAGCACTCAGTACGTTCACGTTAGGATCGTAGCGAGGGCCCCAGCTTTCGTCGAGGGCATAGTCAACCAAACGATAGTCAACGCCATTGATGTTTTGCAGTGCAAAGCCATCAGCAGTTCCATCGCCTGAGTAAACATAACCACCACCATATTGGGTTTGGTATTTGGGTAAAACAGCCACTTGTTCAAAAGAAACTGAGCTATTGAGTTCAACACCAAGGCCTTTTGTGCGACCAAATTTATTGGCTTTTTTGGTAGTTATCAAAATAACACCATTGGCAGCGCGTGAACCATAAAGAGCAGCGGCTGAAGGTCCTTTCAAAACCGAAACTGTTTCAATGTCATCAGGGTTGATGTCATTTACCATGTTGCCATAGTCAATACCACCGGCACCGCGGGCGGTGTTGGTAGTGTTGTAGTTGCTGTTGTCCATAGCAACACCGTCAACAACAAAAAGTGGTTGGTTGTTACCTGAAACAGATTTGATACCCCTGATGGTAATGCGCGAAGAACCGCCCATATTACCTGAAGCATTGGTGATGCTCACACCGGCAACTTTACCTGATAATGAAGTAATAAGGTTTCCTGAGCGGGTTTGATTAAGCTCATCGGCGTTGACTTCTTCAACGGCATAACCCAACGCTTTTTTCTCGCGGGAGATACCAAGAGCAGTAACAACAACTTCCTCAATTTGAACAACGGCAGGTTCCATTACTACGTTGATAGTAGTTTGGTTACCAATGGCTACCTCAGTTGTTTTCATAGAAATGTATGAAAACACCAAAGTTTTGTGAGAGGGCGATACATTGATGGAGTACTTTCCGTCAAGATCGGTAATAACACCGATCGTAGTCCCTTTGATCTGAATGGTGACACCTGGAATTCCAAGTCCATCCTGTGAGCCGGTGACTTTACCGGTGATTGTCTTGGATTGTGCAAAAGCACTTCCTGAGATCACCGCTAGTGCCAAAACCAGCATCATCGTAATTTTTCTCATACTTAAGAATTTTGGTTAGTGAATAATTAATTAACATGCAATACACAGCAGTGTAATTATTGTGCAAAACATCTTACAATGATATTACTAAAATTTAAAACTATAGTAATAATTCCGATATGAAAAGCAAATTGGCAGTAAAATAAATTCAATAAAAACGCGGAATTTATGGCTTATAACTCTAAAAGCTTGTCTTTAAACAAGATGTAAATTTTTCACAAATCCCGCAACTTTTAACAGTTTTTATAATATGGTGGCAAAATGTCGCAAAAACCTGTCCTTTATTGCCTTTTTTCGGAATTTTGAAGTCAAAAATAAACATGCAACCGATTGAAATAGCCGCCTCAGTTTGAGGGGTATGGGATGATTCTAAGTTGTATGTAGATCTTGCTCTACTTGTTCATCAGCAGTTGAACCGGCTTTTCGTTTTTTACGATGCCTGATAAAATGGTCAATCAACAATGCCGAGAACCCAAATCCGATCAACACAACCAAAAGCCATTCAAAAACAATTTTTTGCAAAGCTCCACCATTGCTAACATACAACAATAGAGCACCTTGGGTTAGATTTGTCAACCCAATCCACAAAAACACCAATCCTTTCGGTTTGATCCACATATATATAAGGAGTGCGATAAGCAAAAGGTGAAGTAAGCTTTCTGCCAAAAGAAATACCAAAACCTGTGTTTCGGTATAGCGGCTACTGTCAACGTATTCTTGGCCTATATCGCTGATGAAGTGATAGTTGTATAATGAGATAAGATAAATAGATGCAGAAACGGTAAAATAAACGATTGAAAAAAATAAAATCAATCGGTTAATTAAGTAATTGGAAATGTGGAGATTCTTCAAATTAAAACAATGTTTATTGCATTAATGGCTTAAAACGCAGATAGGACAAAATAAAGATGCTTGCAAAAAGCAGATCAACTAAAGGGAAAACACCCGATGGTCGGTAAACATAAATAGTAGAAACTATGAGCATCAACAATTGCGAAAGGGCGTACAAATGAAATCCGGCTTTGCGCATCTGCCACATATGGCGAACACCGGTAAATGACACCACACTCAAAAGACCCGAAAGGATAAAGTAACTTTTCTCAGTGTTGACAAGGAATCCCAAGTCATATCCCAGATCTTTGAAAACATCGGATTGAATAGTTCCGATAAGCACCTCGTGATTGAAAAAGACAAACAAGTTGCTGATGGCCGCCAGTCCGCTACCGATAAAACTGAGCACACATAAAATAGTGAGCATTTGTGGTCGTTTAGCGGGGGAAGGTATAAAATCGTCGTTCATTGTCGAGAGGATAATCTTTAAAAGTAAGCTATGAAAACGCTTGTTATTTTCGGTGCGAAATTAGATAAAAAGCCCTTGCCAAAACAAAAGCTATAAATGGAAGTTGAGGCTTTTATTCTCCGATTTGATCAGTTTTCCACTTCAAACATTAAATTGGTGCACAAACAGGCTGCGCGCCCTATCTTTGCAAAAAGTTTCAAAACATGCAGTATTTAGATTTAACGACCCTCAACGAAGAGGTAAAACAAAACCCCGGCCTTCTTCTTTATTTTTTTAGTAACCATTGCGCACCATGTGTCAGTCTCAGGCCTAAGGTTCAGGAAATGGTAGCTTCCGATTTTAGTAAATTAAAAGTTATACTAATTGATTCTGAGGCACATCCCGAAATTACCGCGCATTATGGCGTGTTTGCCAACCCCACTTTGATGGTGTTTTTTGAAGGAAGGGAGTTCCAACGTTGGAGCAAATTTGTGTCGGTTTCGCAAATTGCCGAAGCCATAGAAAGACCCTATTCGCTTCTGTTTGAAGCTTAATCCATCGCTTTACTGACTTTGGCACTTTTAATACCTTGAAATCAGTAACGTATTGATTGTCATTAGTATATAAATTTCTTGCGTCACCCAATTGGGTGACGCAAAAAATTTATATACAGCATATTTTTTAAACCAAAAAAGTTTCAACAGGAACTTTGGCCGCCAGTTTATTGCGCGAGTAAGCGGTTAATAGTGAGGCTAGGCTGAGAATTTCATAGTTTCTGACGAGATGAAAAACACTCAACATCGCCGCGTTTCTCGAACCGGCTTTCATGCGCAGATCGTTAGGTTGAAGGCTTGATTTTGTTTCGGGCAATGGAAGGCTATTGTCTAAAATGATGGTAGAACGATCCGATATTTTAATTCTTGGCATGGCATAATCAAGTCCATCTTGAGAGGTAATGAGCATGAAATCGGGTTTGGTGGAGCCGGTGTAAAAGATTGGCTGATCGGAAATGATGACTTCGGCGGCTGAAAATCCTACACCAACTGTAACCGGATAGTGGCCTTTTTTAGTTGCATAAAGCCCCGAAAGCATAGCGGTTCTTGCTAAAAATTCTGCTGCCGATTGTGTGCCTTCGCCCGCCGAGCCACACAATAGAATACGCATGGTTCCTTTTTTTGTGGGCTCAAATTCTTTTGCGA
The DNA here is from genome assembly GCA_023396415.1 of Bacteroidota bacterium. Classification (GTDB taxonomy): domain Bacteria; phylum Bacteroidota; class Bacteroidia; order Bacteroidales; family F082; genus JALNZU01. Next base: position 58,569 of record JAEWWJ010000106.1, on the reverse strand, counting down.
TAGTTAGTTTTTCGGTGATGAGGCTGGTAGAAAAGCTCTCGTAATTTTGTTGCGGTGCCTCGGCACGGTGGGTGGTGTGTTTGGTGAGTTGCAGGCCTGATGTTTCAATCACTTGCCTGAGTTTCATACCGGGGTTGGATTTAACACCGTAACTGGTACAAATCTCCATGACTTCTATCAACGAAAATCCGGGCTGAGAAAACGCTTCGGCCAACTCGTTGGAGAGGTCGCCGATGCCTGAAATTCGACTCACATAGGCAGCCCCAACGCCTTCCATCAGCCGAACCATATCAATAGCACCCATTGCTGAGCGGTTGGGTGAGGTGGGCGTGTTGAATCCTTCGGGAGTGAACTCGCTGGGTTGGCCGCCGGTCATTCCATACAGCATATTGTTATGAACCACCACAGTCATCGGGAAATTATGGTGTGCGGCAACCAAAAGGTGTTGCATTCCAATTGTGGCTCCTCCATCGCCAATAAAAACGATCACTTTTTTGCCACTATCCTTCGGAAGTCCTGCTGCAATGCCACTTGCCAAAGCTACCGAACGTCCGTGTAAGCCATGCACAGTGTGTGATTTGAGCGATTTGTCAATGATGCCGTGACAGCCGATATCCGTCACGAAAATTACATCAAGCGGGTCGTAGCCCAACTTTTGAAGTGCTCTTTCGGTGCTTTGGGCAACGCTGGTGTGGGTACATCCTTTGCAAAAGGGCAGAGCTTTGCTGTCAACTAAAAAATTCTTATCCATTGTTTTTCACCTCCTCCATAATTTCTTCGGGTTGTATCATTCTGCCGAAAGCGTTTACTGATTTGATATGCGAGCCTGGATGGCTGCCAAAAAGCAAGTGTTTGTATTGTCCGTCTAAATTTTCTTCTGCTACAACAATTTTTTTGTAATTAGATAGGATTTGAGGATAAATTTCGGGGATCGGAAACAATGTTTTGGCAATAAGCAATGAAACTTTATAGCCTTCTTGACGCAAAAGAAGTACTGCTTCGCGACTGGCCTGAGCCGTGATGTCGAAGCTAAAGACAATGGTTTCGGCTCCTTTTTCAGCATCATAGCTGTAAAAAAGATAGTCGTTTATATGCAAGTCGAGTTTTGTTTTGAGGCGTGTGGAGTTGGCTAGGGCCTCAGGGCTTGTGTTTTGTAAGATGCCACTTTTGTCGTGTGTACTTGCGGTGAAACGCACTTGATGTTGGTTTTGAGTTATAGGTAAAAAAGCCGGAATTAGTTGCTCATCAGTGGAGTATGTTTTGTAATCCTGATTTTCATCATGTAGCTTCCATGCTACTTTTTCGATGTCGGGCAGGCCAGATAAGTCGAAGCTCATTTGCGTCATCACCATTTCTTTGGATGAAAGTAATACCACCGGAGTACGCAACCGAATGGCTGCTTCAACAGCTTTTACAGTCAGTTCCCAACAATCCTGAAGGTTGGAAATGCAAAATGTTGGAATTTTGAAACCGCCTGAAATGGTTCCATACACACCATTGATGTCGCCTTGTGCGCCGCTGGTTGCCGTTCCGGTTGCGGGGCCTAAGCGTTGCACCAAAATAATGACCATTGGCAGTTCCATCATCATGGCCATGTTGATGGATTCGATCATCAGCGCATAACCCGGAAAGGCAGTTGCGGTAACGGGTAATTTGCCCAAGGCAGCAAAGCCCGTCATCCATTGCAGGGTGGTAATTTCGTCGGGGGCGGCCATCATCACCGGAAAACGCTGGTTGGAGTAGGAATAAAGCAGGTTGGCCGGGGTAATCGGATAGCCCACAAATACCTCAGCACCCGCCTGCACGCAGGCCTCAGTGATGAGTCTTGAGCCATCAATGAAGGCTATTTTATTGTTTGAAGTTGTTGTCATAGATCACATTTGAATCAATGAGTGATTTTATTTTATTGTTTGAAAAACCAAGAAATTGCTGCAACACCTCGGCGGAGTGTTCGCCAAAATGCGGAGGTGACTGCAGAATGGTTGCAAAAGTATTATCTTTCATGTTGAAAGCAACAGAGCGTATACCTTTTAATTGTATTCCGTGTGAGGTTTGACCTTCCAGAAGGAGCGATTTAGCTTCTTTTTGTTCAAAAACTTCTTGCATATTCAACACTCCGGCAGCAGGAATATTTCGCTCATGGAGGGCCATCAGCAGCTCATTGCGGTTCATTTTCCCAATCCATTCGGTCAGAATAATCTGAAGACTTTCGCGGTTTTGAACCCTCAAAAAATTAGAAGTGTATCGTTTATCAAAAGCTAAGGTATTGATGTTTAGAACTTCACACAACGCTCTAAATTGTACGTCAGTGCCAACAGCCAAAACGATGGGTTTGTTGTCGGCTGTTTCAAACACGGTTCCATAAGGTACTATTGTGGGATGATCGGAACCCATGGCTTGCGGTATGTGGTTTGCTACCAACCAGTTGGCCGCTTGATTGGCCAATGAAACGATACCGCTTTTGAGCAATGAAACGTCAATATAGGTTCCTTTTCCTGTTTTATAACGTTGAAGAAGTGCAATTAAGATAGCTTCTTTCAGTTGGTGTGCTGCAAGAATGTCCATTAAAGCCACGGGCATCTTTGTCGGTTTACCACCTTTTTCTCCATTGATAAAGGTGAAGCCTGCTTCGGCTTGAATGATGGCATCATAACCAGATCGAGGGTTGTTTAATCCATAACCGGTGATGTGACCGTAAATGAGTTTGGGGTTTATTCGTTGTAAACGCTCATAATCCACACCCAGTTTTTCGGCATCGCCGGGTTTGTAGCTTACCAACACCATGTCGAAATGAGGAATGATTTGATGCAGAATATCAAGTCCTTGAGCTTGGCTAAGATCGAGTGCCAATGACTTCTTGCCCCAGTTAACACAGCTGAAGTAGGCCGAAATATCATTGTCGGTCTCTTCATTGGAGAGCTTCCAGCTTCGCGTAACATCGCCTTTTGTTTGTGGGTTTTCTATTTTCACCACTGTTGCTCCCAATTCGGCCAACATAGCACCAACGCTTGGGCCTGCAAGTACGTTAGCAAGCTCAAGTACTTTAGTATCAGATAGTAACCCTTCGTTCATTGTTGGGTGGATGTTTTTTGTTCATCATGCACATACTCCAGAATGTCGCCCGGCTGACATTCTAATACATTACAGATGATGTCCAGGGTGCTAAATCTAATGGCTTTTGCTTTTCCTGTTTTTAATATTGAAAGGTTAGATAAGGTCAATCCAACTTTATCTGATAGCTCATTCAGCGATATTTTTCGCTTTGCCATCATCACATCTAAGTTTACAATGATTGGCATAGTTTATACGGTTAAATCGTTTTCGTTTTGAATTTCAACTCCCTTTTTGAAAATTGTTGCAATAACAAAGATGATAGCTGCCATCAGAATAAATGCCTGACTGTCAACCCAAAACTGACTGAGTTTGTCAATTTCAAAACCATAGTGCGACAATTTTTTCGCGGTTTGATTTGCAATGAAACTTAACATTCCAATAGAAAAGGTGTAGTAACTTAATAGGGTAATTTTTTTGGCAGCATGGTTGCTAAACGGTTTTGACAAATCTAATTTGAGAAGTAACTCTATCAAAATGTAGAAAAGCACTGCTTTCAGCACAGCGATGGTTAGGACAAAACCATACATGCCGAAATACACCCATTTGCTTTTCTGGTACATGCTGCTCAAATCAAGCTTTTGGTATAACCTGCTCACAATTTCGGGCTTAAATACACTGTAAACAAAGTTTACAATCAGTCCTCCGGCTTCGATAGACAAGCCAACAAAAATGAGCCAAGCAACAATGTGCAAAGCTGTAAATACGAAGTTGTTTCTTTTTGACATCTTATAAATGGATTAAAATGATGGAGCAAAAATAAAATAATTATTGATAAACAATAAATAAATGTTGCTTATCGAATAATATTTTTTGATGTTATCGAATAACGTAGATAAAAATTCCAAATCAAATTTAGCTTAGCAGCACGCTAAAAGCAAAATCGGTGATAAAGCGAATCAGTTTTTCTCGAATATTGTGATGGAAGAAAGCATTGCGTACCTTTGCCATACAAAGTGAAGTAACATGTCAGAGGCAAATTATCGCCAAAAAAAGATTATTAAGGCTTCCAATATTAGCTTGTTGGGGAATGGGATTCTATCCATTCTTAAAATTTCGATCGGTTGGATTTCCGGTAGCTTGGCAGTAGTTGCCGATGGAGTAGATTCGCTAAGTGATGTTTTTACCTCTCTCATCACCTTAATCACGGCGCGTATTATCTCCAAACCGGCCAACAGCCGACATCCTTATGGCTATGACAGAGCCGATACTGTGGCGGCAAAACTGGTGGCTTTTATAGTGTTTTTTGCCGGTGCGCAGCTAACCATCGCTACCATCGGCAACCTTTATGATGGCCAACATCGCGCCATCCCTTCAGCTTTGGCCATCGTTGTGGTCGTCGTTTCCATTGTCGGGAAGCAGTTGCTTGCACGCTATCTGAACAAAACCGGAAAGCAGATTGACAGTCCGATGTTGCGCGCCAACGCTCGAAACATGCAAAATGATGTGATTATTTCTGTTTCGGTTTTGATAGGACTTGTTCTAACCCATGTTTTCAAAATGCCATTGCTCGATTCTATTACTGCTCTGGCGGTGAGTGTGTGGATTATGGTGGTGGCCGTACGCATGATCATTACCTCAAGTCGTGAATTGATGGATGGCGTTGCCGACCAAGGCGTTTACACCAGTATCGTTCAGGCAGCTTCGCGGGTGCCGAAAGTGCGCAATCCGCACCGCATCAGGGCGCGCAAATTAGCCCATTATTATATGATTGCCCTCGACATTGAAGTGGATGGAAACCTGTCGCTTTTTGAAGCTCATCAGATAGGACATCAAGTTGAAGATGAGATAAAGAAATCAATACCAAGCACTTACGACGTAGTGTTGCATATGGAGCCTTACGGTACCGATCAACATGCTGAAGTTTTTGGGGTTTCGGGAAAAGATGTACAAGAAACATTAAAAGAAAATGATGAGAAATAAACAGAATAAGGGCCGAAGTCGGCCAACCGAAGTGAAATTGACTTATAACTTTATTGCGTTTCACAATATGATGTTGAAAGCAATGCTCTTGATGGTTTTCGTTTTTAAAAGCGTTTCGCCTATCGCACAGGTTGTTGAGCCTTCACGGATTGAAATTGCGGCCCGTATTGATGTGCCTTCATACCAAAAGGTGTTGTTAGGCGAAAATGGTTTTTTGCTTTTTTTTGAAAGCACCGACCTTTCCGAAGAGGGTAAAAAAAAGTGGTATTTTACATTATATGACACTAATTTTCAAGAGCAATGGGTTCAAAACGTGGCTGTCACCAATGGTTGGGTTTGTGCAGCAACAACAACGAGTTCAAACCAAGCCATGTTTTTATTTACCAACATGGAGGGGCGTAAAAGCGAAAAAGCCGGTTATGAGCTGCTGAAATTTAATTTGAGAGAAAGCCGATTTCAGCTTTTGGGTGGCGGCCTGCCCGAAAAAGCCAAAATCGTTGGTTTTGCGTCAATTGACAACAGGGTGCTTCTTGGTGTAAATCTCGACAAATTCCAATCGGATTTGCTGTTGTACGATATGGATCGTTTTACTGTGAACAGTCTCCCTCATGGCATACAAAACCAAACAATCATTCAAAACATAACCGCCGATACAGTTTCAAAGCAGTTTCTCGTTTCATTTAAAAGCTTTGAATCTAAACGCTTTAAAGAAGAAGTTTTTCAAATTTATGATATACGAGGCCGACAGATGATTTCTGTTCCACTGGCTACAAGCCCCTATTTTTTACACTCCTATTTGCTTTCGGCTGAGCAAAAAGGAACACTCGTGGCCATAGGAAGTTACGATAATAGCGAAGGTCGAAGCAATAAAATCACTGAAACTGCCGACCAAGATGCTTTGACCTTTACCTCCAAAGGCTTGTTTTTTATACGCATCACCGCAAATGGAGTTCAAGTGCAGCGCTACCATCCTTTTGAAGGGTTTACCAATATTTATAAGGCCCTGTCGAAAGACGATCTTATGCGCACCCAACAGCGTCAAGCACGGTCGCGCGAAAAGCCGTCGCGTGACGAAATAGTTTTCCAGTTTTATAAACCGCGTCTTCAATCCATTGGCAAAAACTATCTGTTTGCCGCAGAGGCTTTTAAGCCTCAATATAGAATTGAAACACGTATGGACTATGATTTTTATGGCCGATTATCACCTTTTACTTATTCCATTTTTGAAGGCTACAATTTTTTTTCAGGCCTAATTGCCGGATTCGATAAACAGGGCAATTTGCTTTTTAGCAATGATGTTGAGCTTCGCGATGTGATGTTGCAAAGGTTGCAAAGTGTGGTAGATGTTTTTTCCGATAGCACTGACATTGTTGCTGCCTTTGTTAAAAAAGGTGTGATCACCTCAAAAGTGATGAACCACAATGGGAAAGAAATAGGTCAGATTGAGCAAACAAAGGTAGAGAACACCTTCTCCAATGACCGTGTTACCGAAGAAAATTATTCAGAAATCAGTTGGTGGTACGGAAACAATTTTCTTGTGTCAGGCTACCAGCGCATTACGAACAATCGCCTTAGATCTCAAAACCCCAGAAACGTGTTTTATTTACAGAAAATGCTTTTAGAATAGCTGTAATAAAACGATTTGAAATCATTTGGTATGATTGTTGACAATAAATTTCCCTTTGTTCAATAGCGGCATTATGCCACAAATAGTCATTTTTGATTGAAATGAGCAGTATAATTCACAAATTCGCGAGTTCGGTAGCCTATCAATTACAAAAGAGGGGGCCGCATGGCATACATTCACCTTTTGTTTTTGAGTTTTCCACCAAGGTTTTGCACGATCGCAACGACTACCCCGCATATGCCCTGCTTGAAAAAGCAAAAAAACTGATGCTTTCAAACCGAAACCAAGTTGAAACAGTTGATTTTGGTTCAGGTGCAGGAAACAAACAATTTGCAACCTACCTCTTGCGCGTCAATAAATTGGCCAAGAAGCGGATGACTTCCATGAAGTACTACCAGCTTCTTTATCGCATTGTGTCCTATTACAAGCCAACAAATATCTTAGAGTTTGGCACTTCAACCGGGATGAGTGCCAGTAGCCTAGCGTTGGGAAACCCTGAAAGTAACATTGTTTCCATGGAGGGTTGTGCATCAGTAGCCCAAGTAGCCCAGAGTACTTTTAGTAGGTTGAATATCAATAATGTATCATTGTCAATAGGAAATTTCAATCATATTCTGGCTGCTAATTTAGCACAATTCGACCAACTTGATTTGGTGTTTTTTGATGGCAACCACCGCAAAGAACCCACCCTTGATTACTTCAACCATTGTTTGACAAAAGTCGGTGAAAACAGCATCTTTATCTTTGACGACATCCATTGGTCAGCCGACATGGAAGACGCTTGGAGAATCATTTGTCAGAACCCGGATGTCACCCTCTCGATTGATCTTTACCAGTATGGAATTGTTTTTTTTAGAAATGGTGTTGAAAAGCAGCATTTTGTTCTGAGTATATAATACCTTTGCAATCCACATAAAAACGAACATTTCTATGAGCAAAGTAATGATCAGCCTTTCAGGAATATCGCGCCATTATAAAGTGGGTACCGAAACCGTTAAAGCATTGCGAAATGTTGATCTCGACATCAAAAGCAATGAATACGTTGCTTTGATGGGTCCTTCCGGTTCGGGAAAGTCAACGTTGATGAATATTTTAGGTTGTCTTGATACGCCCACAGGTGGAAAATATATGCTCAATGGAAATGATGTAAGCAGCATGAACGACAATCAGCTGGCCGAAATTAGAAACAAAGAAATCGGGTTTATTTTTCAAACCTTCAATCTTTTGCCACGCTCAACAGCCCTCGAAAACGTGATGCTTCCTTTGGTTTATGCCGGTATTGGTAAAGCAAATCGTATCGAATTGGCAAAAAAAGTAATAGCAGATGTTCAACTTACCGATCGTATGACACATCGCCCCAATGAGTTATCCGGTGGCCAACGACAAAGAGTGGCTATTGCACGGGCTTTGGTCAACAATCCTTCTATACTGCTGGCCGACGAACCTACCGGAAACCTCGACTCGAAAACCTCAATCGAAATTATGGGTTTGCTACAAGAAATTCACCGTAAAGGCAATACCATCATTGTTGTAACCCACGAAGAGGACATTGCAAAACATGCACACCGCATCATTCGGCTGAAAGACGGACTTATTGAATCCGACGAAATCAACAATGAGATCATTACGGTAACTGTAAAATGATTTTTTGAGCTGACGTCAAACAATTCCTTCCCTTAACTGTTACTAATCATTACACAATGAATGTCACTTTTTGTGGCATCAATAAGGCTAAATACGATGAAAATATATACAAAAAGTGGTGATTCGGGAAAAACATCCCTCATTGGCGGCACACGTGTGCCAAAGTATCATGCCCGCATCGAAGCATATGGAACCGTAGATGAGTTGAATTCATTTGTTGGGGTGTTGCGCGATCTTCTTGATGCCAACGACAGCAATAGAGCAAAGCTGACCGACATTCAAGACAAGCTTTTTCGTTTGGAATCCCATCTCGCCGAAGACCACGAAGGGGTTTTAACACGCATCATGCCCGAACTGGTGGAGCAGGATGTTGAATTTCTTGAAAAAGAAATTGATGCCATGAACGAATACCTTCCGCCTTTGACCAACTTTATTCTTCCGGGCGGCCATCCCATCGTTTCTTCTTGCCACGTGGCGCGCACCGTTTGCCGTCGAGCAGAGCGCATTACCACACTCATGGCCGAGTCTTTTCCGGTCATGGCCATTGATCTCAAATACCTCAACAGGCTTTCTGACTACTTTTTTGTTCTTGCACGGCACTACAGCTGGACAACAAAAAGTCCTGAATTGCTCTGGAACACGCACCCATAATGGGTTTCAAACCATTACTTGTTTTTTGTTGACAAGCAAGTAAAAAAAATTACTTTTGCAAAAAATTTCACTAACACTTTTATAAGATGTACTGGACATTAGAATTAGCCTCAAAGCTTGAAGATGCTCCCTGGCCGGCAACAAAAGAAGAACTTTTGGAGTGGGCCACGCGCACAGGTGCGCCACAGGAAGTTGTAGAAAATTTAATCGAAATGGAAGATGAAGGCGAAATATACGAGCGCATCGAAGATATTTGGCCTGATTATCCGACCAAAGAAGACTTCTTCTTTCACGAAGATGAGTATTAATAATAAAGACCGGCTACGAGCCGGTTTTTTTTTATATCTCGGGACTGAAAAAACTGAAATGCACCTTACCGTAGCGCCGCTCGTCAAAAATGTGGGGATGATCAATGTAGCTTACACCTTTTGAGTGCTCTATTACCAAGGTGCCTTCGGGTTTTAGTAAGTTTTTTTCGAAAATTACATCTACAATTTCATGAAAAAGACCCACCTCCATATCGTATGGCGGATCGGCAAAAATGAGATCAAACGGCAGCTTTTGCGCTTTCAAAAACTTAAATACATCAGCTCTAACCACGTTTAGGTTGCTCATTGATAATAATTTAGCGGTGTCTGCAATGAAGTGGGTACACTTAGGATTTTGATCAACTGCCAATACTGAGGCACAGCCTCTCGATACCAATTCATAAGAAATATTGCCTGTTCCGGCAAAGAGATCCAAAACCCTCATGCCATCAAAGTCAATATCGTTGTTTAAGACATTGAAAAGGCTTTCTTTGGCAAGATCGGTGGTTGGCCTCACCGGCAATCCATTTGGTACATGAATGATGCGGCGTTGGTGTTTTCCTTTTATAATTCGCATTGTAAGGCGTTGTACAGCACAAAATGATGATGAACGGGTAACTCTTCGAGTATGTAACTGTACTCAAAGGCGGTGTTGCGTTCGGCAAATTGTATATTTCTAATATATTGATAAAGAATGTCATAGGTGGGCGAACCTTTGTCTATGGCACCCGAAAGAACCAATTGCACCGTTTCAGGATTCAGTCGCAATTGGTCCATGCTAAAAAGTAGAAAATAAATAAAATCTTCAGAAGTGTTGAATCGGAAGTTGTTGGCGAACAGCAGTTTTTCGGAACGAAGCACCACCAAATCGAAACTGTCGTTGCGCAGATGCACGAAGGCGGTTTGTTCTAAAGCTTTATTTCTGTTGGCAATAAGCAAGCTTTCTACCAAGGCCGATTGCAGATGCACCAATCTGGCATTGGCCCAGATGTCTTTTACCTTTTCTACCAAAGGATTGGAAAGGTAATACACATTGTGTGCGTCGGCTGCTTTTAAAGTGTCGAATTGAATTCGGCTATTGTCCTGAAATGGTTGATTAAAAGCAAGATACAGTCCTTTTTCTTTTTCCTCGAAAAGCGGATTGGGCACAAGCGTATTAAACGTGTGGTCAACAATCACCAACACGCTATGAAAAGGGTAAGTAATCCATTGCCGTATCATGGAGAGCTCGTCTAAAGCAGCGGCCAGTTTAACGGTGTTGTTTAAGTGTTTCAAATTGAAGGCCTCGAGGCAGAGGTACCGGTTTTTATCCAACGAGAAGACAACAAAAGAAAAACCATCCGTAGATATTCGGATGGTTAAATGGTAATTTCTTGTGTGGTCTTCTTTAAAGGCCTTGTCGAAACGACTGATAGAAGGTTTTATGGCAGTAATCATGACATAGTTTTACCAACTTACTCCCAGTTGCCGTTTGTTGAGGGTTCGGTGAGTGAACCTACTTTGAGGCCCGGGAATTTTTCAATGGCTTCTTCCGATGCAATGAGATTGTCAACACGTTGTTTGTCCATTCCGGCAAGATACAATCTAAACGGAGCTTTAACTTCAAAAACACTTACGGTTACACCGCCGCGATCAATTTCGCCTGCACCCATCTCGAAAGGTATTCCGCCGGAATGGGGGATGATGCCGATTTCCGAAACGTTGAAATTTCGATGGTTTTTGAACAAGGTGTCCACAACTTTTACGAAGCCTAAAGTGTCATTGATTGTTTTGGTAAAAGTGGTATCATTGGGATCGGGAATCACATTCACCACAGGAATTTCGCCTTGGTTGATGTATTGAATCAGCGAATCAAAGCTGCCGGTGTATTTTCCTTTTGCGTTCTTGTAAAGGGTTTGAACGCTTCTGATGTCTTTTAGCCGTTGAACGACTTCAACATCGCGACGTTTTTTTTCTTTTAAAAAGTCGAGGGGTTGGTTAATGCTGTGATAAACCATATAACCCAGAAGGATGACAACTGCAAATAGTACCAGTTTAATGATGTTACTTTTCATGTTCACGAATTTTTTTCATTTGCAAATGTATAGTTTTTATTACAATCAAACGGCATTAAAAAAACGTTGAAATCAACATTTAATGCCCGTTCTTCAAAAGATGTTTTCATTTAAAGCCCTCATCTGCTGCCATTTTATTTTTTATGGGTTTTTTTTGATTGCTTTTTGCGCATTTTATGTTTGCGGGAATTGATTTGGTGGTAGGTACAGTACTTCTAACAAAACAGGCAAAAGCAACTGTGCCTTAATGGGTTTGGCAATGTAGCCGTCGCATCCGGCCATCATACAGGCGTCTTTTTCATCGGACATGGCAAAGGCTGTTTGCGCGATGATGGGCAGTTGTGGAAACAGTTTTTTTATCGCTCGTGTAGCATCAAAACCATTGATTCCGGGCAGTTGAATGTCCATTAAAACAAGTGACAAGTCATGCGTTTGTTGGCACATTTCAATGGCTTGCTGGCCTTCGATGGCGCGCAGTACGGTCATTCCCCATGTTTCGAGGATTACCTTGAGCAGCTCGAAATTGGATTCGACATCTTCAACAACAAGTACTTTATGACCTTTGAGTTCGACGGTGTTCTTTTTGGTCGTCGGTTGTGTGGGAGTCGGTAGTTTCGCAAGTTGAACGGGCATTGAAATTTCAACGGTTGTGCCTTTTTCTGTTTCCGATTCAATTTGAACTTTTCCGCCAAAGTGGAACACAATTTGGTGCACTATACTCAAGCCTAAGCCTGTTCCGGGGTAAACCATTCCATCGCTTTCGTGTATTTTGGTGAAGCGTTTAAAGAGCAAATGTTTTTTGTTTTCCGGAATTCCGATTCCGCTATCTTTCATAAAGATTTGAAGGATAGGGTTATCGCTGTTGGGATTCAACACTTTGTAACCATACTCAATAAAACCGTCTTGCGTAAACTTGAGTGCGTTATCAAAAAGATTGGTGAGCACCTGTCGCAAGCGGTAACGGTCGCTGCTGATGATTACGTCGTTGGGTGGAATGGCGGTGATCAGTCTTAAATGTTTTTTACCTTTCTGATGGGTGAGTTGTAAAAACAAGAAATGGAGTTCTTGAAACAGTTCTTTTAAATTGTATGCTTCATTATTTATTTTGAAAGCGCCTGATTCAATGCGTGATAGCTCCAAAATATCACCAATAATTCCCAACAGTGTATTTCCATTTTCGCGGATATGTTGCACGTATTTGCGTATGGTTTCATTGTTCAGCCCATCCGCTTCAAGTAGTTCGCTAAAGCCAATAACGGCATTGAGTGGGGTTCTTATTTCATGACTCATATTGGCGAGGAAGGCCGATTTTAGTTTTTCTGATTCTTCGGCTTTGCTCAGCGCGTTGCTTAAGTTCAATTCATACTGTTTTCTTTCGGTAACATCGCGACCCAAAAAGATGAGGGCTTTTCGGGTGTTGTTAGAGTGAAAAAGGGGTATTTTGATGGTGTCAAAAACACGCTCTTTTCCTAGATGATCGGTGATGGTTTCGTCGCTGCGTGTCATTGTACCTTGCTGCCAGGCTTGTTCGTCAGAAACAACACAAGCCCGAAGGGCGTTTTCTTTTGAAGGTGAAAATGCAATTAAATCAAGGTCATTTTTGCCTTTATAATCAATATGTGTGAGACCAAAAACCGAGAGTATGGCTTGGTTGGCAATGCGCCAATTTCCGTCTCCGTCTTTAAAACAAATCAGGTCGGGCATGGCGTTAATGAGTAAAAGCAAGCGCTCTTCTTGTTCAGCGGCGGCAGCATTGCTGGTTGCTAATTCGTTTTTGGCTTGTTCCAGCAATCGGTTTTGCCTTTTTAAAAGGTTGTTTATTTTTTTATGCTTTTTGTAAATCCGATAATAGAAAAATACGGCAACGAGCAAAACAAACACTGCAATAAAGCTAAAAATCAACAACAGTTTATTGAGGTTGTTTTCTTTTTGTTGCTGAACGATCATTTTACTTTGTTCAACCTTTTCGGTTCGAAGGGCAGCAACTTCATTTATTTTTTTGTCCACATCAAATTTGGCTTGAAGGCTGGCCACGGAGGTTGAGTCGTTGAACACCTTCATGGAATCAAATAAACTATGGTAATTTTTCAGCGCGTTAAAGGCTTCTGCAGCATTGCCCAAGCGCTCCCAACTTTTGTAAAGCTCATCCAGCACTTTGATGCGTAATGAGTTGTCGGGAAAGTAGGCGAAATCTTCTTCGGCTTTTAAGAAGGCGTTGAGGGCTTGGCGCTCGTTGTTGTTGAGCCGATGGGCTTTGCCGATTCCAAACCATGTTTTTGCAAGAGGCTTATTGTTTTCTTGAAAAATCAACAAGGCTTTGGTGAGGTAAATGAAAGCGCTATCGGGCTTCTTTTTGTCAACATAAATATTGCCCAAATTTAAATAAGCATTTCCTTTTGCGCCGATGTCGTTGAGTGTTTCAGCCAAAACAACACATTCGCTGAATTTTTTTATGGCTTCGCTGTAATTTTTGTCATGATACAGAATTAAGCCCATATTGTTGAGCGTTGTTAATAGCAGAGATTGATTGTTGTTTTCGCGGGCATATTGATAGGCTTCTGTAAAATAAGGAGCGGCTTTTTCAAAGTCATTTAAACTATAGTACAACCATCCAATGTTGTTTTTAACATTTCCCAATCCATCGGAATATTGTTCTAACTCTCTGATGATAAGCGATTTATTATAAAATTCAATGGCTTTAACGTAATGACCCAAATTGCTGTAAACAATGCCAAGGTTGTTGAAGATTTTGGCCATTTCGCTGCTGTCTTTGCTGTGCAAATAAATAAACAAGGCCGAATCGTAGTAGGCGAGGCTGCCAGGGTAATTTCTTAAGACCTGTGAAGCTAATCCTACGCTTTTATAGGCTTTGGCAAGAAGTGATTGTTTGTTTACGGTTTTGGCCTCTTGAACGGCTTTAATGCTAAATTCCAAGGCTTTATCAGGCGAATTTTTTAAAAATTTCGTGGATAAGTAAAGGTAATCCTCCACCGTTTCGGGTTGTGTTGTATTTGCTTCCGATTTTCCGTTGCTGCTGTTTTGGAGGCTATCAACGTCAAATTGGGCATAAAGAGATGTGGCAACAAACGCCAGAAGTAGAAAAAAGGTTCGAATAAATGGAGTCATAAAATGTTCTTTTTGGCAGTCGCATCAAAATCTAAAAGCTCGGTATAATTGGGGATGTGGTTTAAAAAAACTATTTTTCTTTCTGCACCCTCATAGCGGATGCAAAATTGAATCAGTCCGTTGGTAAGTAGAAGGTGATCAACATTTAGCACCATATTGTATCGGGTAACTTGATCGAGCGCGGCTTGGGTAATTTGAACGGATTTGGCTTTGCACTCCACCACCATCAAAGCTTTGGCCTCGGGCGAAAATACAGCAATATCGCAACGTTTGTCAAGTTGGTTCAGTTTGAGTGAATATTCCACAGCAATGAGCCCGGCAGGCATTTCTAAATTGGTTACCAAGTTGTACAAAGTGGTTTGACGCACCTCTTCTTCGGGCGTTAAGGCAACGTATTTTCGCCTCACAGGGTCGAAAACTTCTTTTTTCCCGTCGTTGTCTCTTGTTTTAAACCATTGCATTCCAACTAAAATTAAAAACCACAGTGTAAAATTAACATTTTCCGCTTTGCAATCCACAAGCTGATTAATGTTCTTGCTGCCTTTCAGCTTCGTTTCAAGCAAATTTGATATCGCCATCGAATGGAGTGTTTGCAACATGCTTTGAAAAAAATAGCTTTAACACTCATAAAACCTTTTTTTGATGTCAACTTTTGCATTATCGCTTCTCTATTATAGGGTTGTAAAACATGGCTTAACGACCCGCTTTTTGTTCTGGTGCTAACGGAATTTGAAATAGGTCAGAATTGTTTTTTTGTTACCTTTGTGCATGACAATCGCCTTACGCGAAACCCAACGTTCTGGTGTATTTCGGATGAAGAGTGTCAATCATTTAAAGCTATTTACATCATGAAAACCAAGCAAGATATTATCGAAAACTGGTTGCCGCGCTATACGGGTCAAGCCTTGTCTGAATTTGGCGAATACATCCTTTTGACCAATTTCAGCCATTATCTTGAGCTTTTTTCAGAGTGGAACAGTGTTCCAATTATAGGCTCTGAGCATCCGATGCCGTGTGCTACTTTTGGCAATATCACGATCATCAATTTTGGAATGGGCAGTGCCAATGCGGCCACAATAATGGATTTGCTGGCGGCTATTCGTCCAAAAGCAGTGCTGTTTTTAGGAAAATGTGGTGGTATTAAAAGAAAAAATGTTGTCGGCGATTTCATTTTACCCATTGCGGCCATTAGGGGCGAGGGAACTTCTAATGATTACCTACCTGTTGAAGTGCCTGCCATGCCTGCTTTTAGTCTTCAAAAAGCTATCTCAAGCAGCATTCGTGATCACGGAAAAGACTATTGGACCGGAACTGTTTACACCACCAACCGCCGGGTGTGGGAGCATGACGATGAGTTTAAAAAATACCTCATTTCGACCCGAAGCATGGCCGTTGACATGGAAACAGCCACCATTTTTGTGGTTGGTTTTGTCAATGAAATCCCTACAGGCGCATTGCTTTTGGTTTCTGATCAGCCCATGGTTCCCGAAGGGGTAAAAACATCGGAAAGCGACCGAAAAGTAAACCAGCGCTACGTGAACGATCATCTTAAAATTGGAATTGATTCATTGCAAACGCTTATCAGTGATGGATTAACTGTTAAACACTTGCGCTTCTAAATGGCCTTTACCTACGATCAAATTGCTGCCAACATTCGCAGTAGAATTTTTCATCCCATTTATTTTTTAACGGGTGACGAGGCTTATTTTATAGATTCGATTAGTGAGTTGCTGGAAGAGCATGTGCTTGATGAATCAGAAAAGGCATTCAATATGCTGGTAATGTATGGCCGCGATGTTGATGTGCAAATGATTGCAAGTCAGGCCCGTGCCTATCCTATGACGGGAAATTATCAATTGCTGATTGTTCGTGAGGCGCAAGATGTAAAAGATATTGAAGAGATTGGAAAATATTTGTCGAGTTTTCCAAAAAGCACCATTTTGGTCTTCAATTATAAGTACAAAAAGATTGATGGTAGAAAGACGTTTGCCAAAACTGTGGATAAAATTGGGGTGTTTTTTGAATCGAAAAAACTCTACGTCGAAAATATTCCCGATTGGATCAACAAATACTTACAACAAAAAAACTATACGATTACCCCAAAAGCGGCTCAAATTATGGCCGATTTTTTGGGCAACGATCTCCATAAAGTGCGCAATGAGATTGAGAAGCTGATGATTTCGCTTCCGGCAGGTTCAAAAATTTCTGATATCGAAGTCGAATCGAAGATAGGTATTTCAAAGGATTTCAACATTTTTGAGCTGCAAAATGCGCTTGGACAAAGAGATGTTTTTAAGGCCAACCAAATTGTCAATTATTTTGGCTCCAACCCAAAAGACCATCCGGTGATTATGGTGGTCATCATTTTATATGGCTTCTATACTAAGCTTTTAAAATACCATTACACTACCGATAAATCGCGAAACAATTTGGCAAGCGTTTTGGGAATATCGCCCTATTTTGTAAAAAATTATCAGGATGCCGCACGCAATTATTCCGTAGCCTCGCTCCATAAAATCATCGCCCTATTGCGCGAATATGATTTGAAATCGAAAGGCTATGGGAGCAGTAATATCGGTGACAGTGAACTGTATGTTGAGCTGATTTATAAGGTTTTACACTAAACAGGTTTTCGGTGGTTCGACTTCATTTTTTTGAAAAAACGATTCGAATAGCCCACTCGTAACAGCTAAAAAAGTAGTCCTTTTATAAGACTTTATGAATCACAGTAGCCGCTGCTTGAGCCGTGGGCATAATCACCAAATCATTGATGTTGACATGGGTCGGAACATTGGCGCAATACCATATGGCATCGGCAATGTCAAGGGCTTTGAGCGGAATGTAACCTTTATATACATTTTCGGCCCGTTGGTTGTCGCCATGAAAACGCACCTGCGAAAATTCAGTTTCGGCAGCTCCCGGAGCAATTTGCGTTACACGAATACCAAAAGAAACAAGATCCAAGCGCATGGCTTTGGTAAGGCCGTCCACCGCGTGTTTGGTGGCGCAATATACATTTCCGTTGGCATAAGCTTCTTTGCCGGCAATGGAACCGATGTTGATGATATGGCCTGAACGCCGCTCCACCATCAAAGGTGAAATGGCACGTGTAATATACAGCAGTCCCTTCAGATTGGTATCAATCATAGCCTCCCAATCATCGGCTTGTCCTTTGTGAATGGGATCAAGGCCCGAAGCCAGCCCGGCGTTGTTAATAAGCAGGTCGGGATTGAGTTGATGTTGCGCAATAAAAGCTGCCAAAGTGTTGCCTGAGTCGGACTTTCTAACATCCAATTCAAGCGTAAACACTTGAATTGGATATTGCTGCATCAAACGCTTCTTCAGTTCGTCGAGCTTTTCGATTCGACGGGCTGTAACGACAATATTCCAATTTCCTTTGGCAAAAATCTCTGCACAGGCCTGGCCTATACCACTACTGGCTCCGGTGATGATGGCTGTTTTAACATTTGCTGTCATGGTTTAAGGTTTTTGAGTTTTATTGGCGATCCAGTTTCTTGCATTTACAAAAGCTTCGACCCAAGGTGTTACCTCGTCGTTTTTTCTTCCTTCGGGATAGTAGGGCCATTGCCACGGAAGGAATGCGCGTTCCAAGTGAGGCATCATGGCGAGATGTCGTCCATTGTTGGAGCTGATAGCTGCTGTGCCCCAGTCGCTTCCGTTGGGATTTCCAGGATATTCTTCTTGAGAGTACCGCATTACGATGTTGTAATTGTCTTTATAACAGGGGAAGCTGAACTTGCCTTCGCCGTGGGCAACCCAAACGCCAAGTAGTTTTCCCGAAAGGGATTTTAACATCACGTTGTCATTTTCAGGAATTTCTACATTAATAAAAGCCGATTCAAACTTTCCGGAATCGTTGTGTAGCATCTTGATGCGCTCAGGATGATCGGGATAAATCAGGTTCAATTCTGCCATCAATTGACAACCGTTGCAAACACCCAGACTGAGGGTGTCTTCGCGGGCATAAAAGTCATCGAGGGCTTTTTTTGCTTTTTCGTTGTACAAAAACGCGCCTGCCCAGCCTTTTGCCGATCCCAACACATCTGAGTTGGAGAAGCCTCCCACAAACACAACCATATGCACATCGCTGAGGTTTTCACGTCCCGAAATGAGATCAGTCATGTGTACATCTTTCACATCGAAGCCTGCCAGATAAAGGGCATAAGCCATTTCTCTGTCGCCATTAACGCCTTTCTCGCGAATGATAGCAGCTTTAATGCCAGTGGGTTGACGGCGTTGTATGTCAATCTGGTAATCGGCAGCTTTACCGCTGAAGTTTTTGTTAAAACTGAAAACAAGGTCTTGCTTTTTATAGTTTTTAAAACGCTGAAGTGCGTGCTCGTTGCCACTTTGTTTTCGGTCGAGGGCGTAAGACGATTGGAACCAAATATCACGTAATGCATTGATATCGAAAATAAATCGCTCGTCGTTGTGGTAAACATGAAGGAAGCGGTCGGCAACGGGATGACCTAAAACAACAATATTCAGTTTTGCTTTTTGTAGAATTTCTATAGCTTCGTTGCCTTGCGGAATTTGAAGGACGAGGGCCGGTTTTTCGCTAAAAAGGATATTGACAATGGACTTTTGCTGCCATTCGTTGAGATTGATTTTTAGTCCGTAGTCGGTATTAGAGAAATTCATTTCCAACAAAGTGGTGATGAGGCCGCCCGATGAAACATCATGGCCTGAAAGCACCAAGTTGTTGCTGATCAGTTGTTGAACGGTATTAAAAGCTTTCGCAAAATATTCAGCATCAATGACATCCGGGGCCTGATCGCCGATAAGATTTTGGGTTTGTGCCCAGCTCGATCCTCCCAAATGGAAATCATCGCCAGATAAGTCAATATAGATGAGTTGTGAATTTAGATCGGGATGTAAGCGTGGCTGGATGGTTTTTTTGATGTCCTCCACTTCGGCAACAGCAGTAACGACAACAGTTCCAGGAGACAAAACTTTTTGTCCGTCAGGATATTTTTGCGTCATTGAAAGGGAATCTTTTCCGGTAGGAACATTGATGCCCAGCTCGATGCAAAAATCGCTCAGTGCTTTCACTGCTTTATATAGCCGGCCATTCTCCCCTTCGTTTTTTGCCGGCCACATCCAGTTGGCACTCAATGAAACGCTTTTGATGCCTCCATCTAAGGATGCCCAAATCAGATTGGTTAATGCCTCTGCCACCGCCAGTCGCGATCCTTTGCGTTCATCAATCAATGCTGCCACGGGTGCATGACCTAAAGCGGTGGCGATGCCTTTCAATCCTTGAAAATCGAGAGCAACGACGCCCAAATTGTTCAACGGAAGTTGCACAGGGCCAAGGGTTTGCTGAGTGGCTACCTTTCCGGTTACTGAACGATCAACTTTGTTGGTGAGCCAATCTTTACATGCAACGGCCTCTAATTGAAGGACTAAGTTAAGGTATTGGTGCAGAAGTTCAGGTTTAGGCTCTAAAGCTTTGAAATTGTATTTCTTGGTTTTGTCGGTTAAAACAGTTTTGGGTGGTTTGCCAAAAAGATGTTCCAATTTTAAATCAACGGAACAGGTATTTTCGTTGTTTTGAAATCGCAAAATATGGTCTCCTGTGGCTGATCCCACTTCGTAAAAGGGAGCCCTTTCGCGAGCTGCCGTTTGCTTCAATAAGCTAAGGTGCTCAGGATGAATTACAAGACCCATTCTTTCTTGCGACTCATTTCCAATAATTTCTTTATCAGACAAGGTGGGGTCGCCAATGGGCAATTTGTCAATATGGATGATGCCGCCGGTTTCTTCTACCAATTCCGAAAGGCTGTTGAGGTGTCCACCAGCTCCATGATCGTGGATGGAACGTATGGGGTTGGTTTCAGTTTCGGTCATGGCCCTGATGACATTGCACACGCGTTTTTGCATCTCTGGATTGGCCCTTTGCACGGCATTGAGTTCAATGGCATTGCTGAATTGGCCTGTATCAACGCTGCTCACAGCACCACCACCCATTCCAATGCGGTAATTGTCGCCACCGAGCACCACAATGGCATCACCGGCCATAGGCGTTTCTTTTATGGCATCTTCTTTTTTGGCATAGCCGACGCCGCCGGCCAGCATGATCACTTTGTCGAAGCCAAAACTCGTTTCTTCTTGATGTTCAAAAGTTAAAACACTGCCATTGATGAGGGGCTGGCCAAATTTGTTACCAAAATCGGAGGCGCCATTGGAGGCTTTGATTAATATAGCTTCGGGCGATTGGTAAAGCCAGGGGCGAGCTTTAGCGTTTTGTTCCCAAGGTCTGTTGCCTTGGGTGCGCGGATAAGAGGTCATGTAAACGGCAGTTCCAATCAAAGGGACGCTGCCTTTGCCCCCTGCCATACGGTCTCTGATTTCGCCTCCCGAACCGGTGGCGGCGCCATTGAAGGGTTCAACGGTGGTAGGGAAATTATGGGTTTCGGCTTTCAGCGAAATGACTGTTTCAATGTCTTTGATGTAGAAAAAATCAGCCTGATGTGATGTTTTTGGTGCAAATTGTTCAACCACAGGCCCTTGGATAAAAGCTACATTGTCTTTATAGGCCGAAACCAATCGGTTGGGATGGGCAGCGGCAGTTTTTTTAATCATGCCGAAAAGGGTTTCGGGCATGGTTTTGTTGTCAATGATAAAGGTGCCATTGAAAATCTTGTGCCGACAATGCTCAGAGTTCACTTGTGCAAATCCATACACCTCGCTGTCAGTCAGTTGCCGACCTAAAGTCGTGCTGATGCTCTCTAAATATTCAATTTCATCTTCACTCAATGCCAAGCCGTGTTCTTGGTTATATTGGCTCAAGTTGTGAATATATTCAATGGCTTGGGGTTGAAAATCAATGGTGAAAATGGAATCATCAAGCTGATGGTAAAGATGTTGCAACATGGGGTCGAAGTAGGCGTTGCTGTCTTCGACAACAAAAAACTGTTCAATCCGATGAATATTTTCAATACCCATGCTTTGGGTGATTTCAACAGCGTTGGTGCTCCAAGGAGTTACCATCTCCTTTCGTGGGCCTACAAAATAGCCTTTGAGTGTTTTTTCGCTCAAAAGCCGGGCTTCGCCAAAGAGCCAAATGAGCTTTTCTACTGTTTTTTG
Source organism: Bacteroidota bacterium (assembly GCA_023396415.1). GTDB lineage: Bacteria > Bacteroidota > Bacteroidia > Bacteroidales > F082 > JALNZU01. The sequence goes on along the minus strand of JAEWWJ010000106.1, from coordinate 37,015 downwards.
ATTTTGTTCGAGGCTGGTTTCCAGCGCTATAATTAAATTTTCGGCAGACTTAAAAAACAGGATCATAGAGCGTTATTTTGAGGGCCTTGGATAGGATTGATGCCGCAAAGATAGGAAAGAAGTGTGATAAGATAAGGATTTTTTAGTAATCTAATCGTTTAGGTCAACCCGCGAAAATGTGGGTGCCGAAAACTAAAAAGCACTGCGAACTATGTAGTTTGCAGTGCCTTTTATCATTGGAATGAATAAAAAAGTTTATTGTACGATCAGTTTTTTAATTGCTGCTGTTGCATTGGTTTTTTTCAAACTGACCAAATATGTTCCTTTTGACAGTTGGTCGGTGGGGATATTGTGGATTCCGGATTCAACCTTGGTTTTTAACACAACGCGTCCCATGAGGTCAGTTACAGTGAGGGTTGCGGCTTCGCTGCTGTTGAAGTTGAAGGATGAAGTGGCAGGGTTGGGGAAAATTTTCAGTGTTTCTGATTCATTTTCTTGTACTCCCACTGAATAGATGCCGTATGCAACAATATCATCCACTTGCCAGGTAGCGGCAGCTTCGGTAGTTGAGGTGTATTTAAAGGCAATGTACATGGTAATCGAACCGCTTTGCGTAAGCATCACATCGCCCGAAGGAACCCAAGTCCAAGTGCCTAACGACCAGTCGGCCATATCTGTGATTTCTGTCCAAGAAAAATCATTAGGGTTTCCGATGCCATTGTAATCGGTGCTTTTGAAGAGCTGAAGGGCGTTCCCGTCATAGTTTCTCGCAGTGCGGAAATGGGCGGTAACCTCTATCATGGCTGGGTCTATAAAAAGCCCTGGACTAATCAGCCAATCTTCGTTGGCAACGGCACCTCCGGAAAAGCCCGAAATACGCGCGTAATCTTCGTTGTTAAAATTATAGTATTGCCAGCCTTGTTCTCCGGAAACACTGTAAGCGGTCATCACTCCTAAATCGGCATTAAAAGTTTCATGAAGCAAAATTTGATAGTCTTTTGTCATGGCAGTTGCAGTAGGTACGGTGCCATCAGTTTTGTAATTAATATTTCCACCATTGTTGGTGTAAGGATAGATTTCGAAGAAATAGATTAAACTTGTTTCAAGGATTTGAAAAACGTGGCCTTCTTCGCCGTAATTGACATTCCAGGCAATGTAACCTTCTGAAACATCGAGGTTGTTGGCAACAGGCACTCCATCAACGGGTAGCTCATTTGTTTGTTTGGTAATTCCAATCGAAGCATAAATAAGATAGGCATCCGGAAGCTGTTCTCCAACTGCGTCTGTCCAGTTGAGGGTAATTCCTGTTCCTGCGGCCTCTGCCGTAAAAGCAGTAGGGTAGTTGGTGGGTTCAGGTTTGAGGACAACATCACCGCTTACGGTGAAATCGTCGTAATACACTGCTCCGCCGTTGCTACCATCTTGGTTGTAAACCCTCACCTCGAAGCGGAAAGCTGTTGCTTCGGCAGGGGCGGTTAGAACGGCGCTAAAATGTTGCCATTGGCTGTTGTCTTCGCTGTAAGTATTAGGACGTAAGATGGCTTCGTCGGCAGGAAGGGTAGTGGTTCCATTGAGCCAATAAGCCCAAATGCGGGTTTTAGCGGCATTGTCGTTGTCGAGATAGTAGTATTCAATGGTGTAAGTGTTTCCGCCTTGAATGCCCTGAACAACTTGCTGCATTTTTTTTGTTGCAGCTGCTGAGGTGTGTTTGGCCGAAAAACTGCCTGAATGATTGATAGTGCTTGCTTTGGTAATATTTTCAGCAATGGTCCAGGAAACGGGTTGAGTTTCGCTGGTCCAGCTTTCCAAATCTCCATTTTGAACGAGATTTTGCGCGTTCACAGGTTGTGAGAAAACGGCAATAAGCGCCATGACTGCAATAAAGTATAGTTTTTTCATCTCTTTGGTATTTTGTTTACAAAATCAATATCATCAACAAAGGTACAACGAAATGCTATAAAAATCAAAAAGGCGACCATTATGGTCGCCTTTTTGAAAATGATTTCAGATGGGCTTATCGGATTACTTTTTATCATCAACTTCTTCAAAGTCAACATCAGTAACTTCGTCCTCACCGCCTTTTCCGGTATTTGATGATGCCGATGGATCACCTTGTGGAGCATGTGCTCCTCCCGGAGCTTCGGCATTGTTATACATTTGTTCGCTTGCGGTTTGCCATATCCCGTTGAGTTTGGTCATTGCGGTATCTACAGCAGTGACATCTTGGTTTTTATGAGCGTTTTTCAGTTGTTCAAGCACGGCCTCAATTTCCGATTTTTTGTCGGCAGGCAGTTTATCGCCATATTCCTTGAGCTGCTTTTCTGTTTGAAAAATCAAAGCGTCGGCAGCGTTGAGTTTGTCAACGCGTTCACGTTCTTTTCTGTCAGTTTCCGCGTTTGCCGTAGCTTCATCTTTCATGCGTTGAATGTCGGCATCACTCAAACCCGAAGAGGCTTCAATGCGAATGCTTTGTGATTTTCCGGTAGCTTTGTCCTTGGCCGAAACGTGAAGGATACCGTTGGAGTCAATATCAAAAGTGACTTCAATTTGTGGTACTCCGCGTGATGCCGGCGGGATGCCATCGAGGTGAAACTTACCGATGCTTTTGTTTTGATTGGCCATCGGGCGTTCGCCTTGGATGATGTGAATCTCTACCGAAGGTTGGTTATCAGAAGCTGTTGAGAAGGTTTCCGATTTCTTGGTTGGGATGGTTGTGTTCGACTCGATGAGTTTGGTCATCACGCCTCCGAGGGTTTCAATTCCGAGCGAGAGCGGGGTCACGTCGAGCAGCAGCACATCTTTTACCTCGCCGGTGAGCACTCCGCCTTGGATGGCAGCACCAACAGCAACAACTTCGTCAGGATTCACACCTTTTGATGGATCTTTTCCAAAGAAATCCTTCACGATTTGTTGAATGGCCGGGATACGTGTTGAACCTCCCACGAGAATAACATCGTCAATATCGGCGGCAGTAAGTCCGGCATCTTGAAGTGCTTTGCGGCATGGTTCAATGGTAGCGCGGATGAGATGGTCGTTGAGTTGCTCAAACTTGGAGCGGGTGAGCTTGCGCACCAAGTGCTTTGGCACACCATCAACGGGCATGATGTAAGGCAAATTGATTTCCGTTTCGGTGGAGCTGGAGAGTTCAATTTTAGCTTTTTCAGCGGCTTCTTTCAGGCGTTGTAAGGCCATGGGGTCTTTTGTCAAGTCAAGACCTTCGTCTTTTTTAAACTCTTCGGCCAACCAATCAATGATGTTGTGATCGAAGTCGTCACCACCAAGGTGGGTGTTTCCGTTGGTTGATTTCACTTCAAACACACCATCGCCCATTTCGAGAATGGAAATATCGAAAGTTCCACCACCTAAGTCATAAACGGCAATTTTGATGTCGCTTTTCTTTTTGTCGAGGCCGTAGGCTAAAGCAGCGGCAGTAGGTTCGTTGATGATTCGCTTCACTTTTAAGCCAGCAATTTCGCCGGCCTCTTTGGTGGCCTGACGTTGCGAATCGCTGAAGTAAGCCGGAACGGTGATCACAGCTTCGGTAACGGTTTGACCCAGATAATCTTCGGCTGTTTTCTTCATTTTTTGAAGTACTATGGCCGAAATTTCCTGAGGAGTGTATAAGCGGTCTTCTATTTGAACGCGGGGTGTGTTGTTGTCGCCTTTCACCACTTTAAAGGGCACACGGTCTTTTTCAGTCTTAACTTGGTCATAAGTTTCGCCCATGAAACGCTTGATCGAAAAGATCGTTCTGGTGGGGTTGGTGATGGCTTGACGTTTGGCCGGATCGCCCACTTTGCGCTCGCCATTATCGGCAAATGCAACAATAGATGGCGTTGTGCGACGACCTTCGCTGTTGGGTATAACTACCGGCTCGTTGCCTTCCATAACCGAAACGCAGGAGTTGGTGGTTCCTAAGTCAATTCCAATGATTTTTCCCATTATGTTTTCCTCCTAATTTAGTATTTAATAATTTTCAACTTGAATGACTGTGTGTGCTTCAAGGATTGTGCCAGCGGTGGTAGAACCTCCAAATCTGTTTTTTTCGATCAACATTCAAAGAATTTTTAACACAACAACAGTTCATAAGTTGTTAAAAATGAATCATATGAGATGAGGGTTGTTGGAATTGTTCTGAAAACAACGATGGTGACAAAACGTCAGATTGGCAGTTAGATCTGACTGACATCCAGCTCATTTGAAGCACTTTGAAGCGGATTCATCAAAGGCTACGGTTGAAAAAATATGGGAGCTTTTGTTGTGTTCTACTTAGGCGAGCACATGATCCAGGCTTCCCGATTTTAAAACCCTGACACCTTTTGGCGTTTGGTGCAGCACACAGGCTTCGTTGTATAGGTCGTGTTCGAGAAATAAAACATAATCATTGGCGAGGGCATCGGCATAGAAACGTTCTTTGTCTTTGAGGGTTTCTAACGGACGGGTATCATACGCCATTATCCAGGGCAGGGGAATGTGAGAGGCCGAAGGCATGAGGTCGGCCATAAAAACAATGGTTCTGCCATGGTAATTGATGTGTGGAATCAATTGGCCTTCGGTATGTCCGTTGTAGAGTTTAAAGTCAATGTTGGGGATGTAACTTCCTTCTTCGTCAATAAGTTGAAGCTTTCCGCTTTCTTGGATGGGTAGAATGTTTTCCTTTAGAAACGAGGCTTCTTCGCGTCGGTTGGGTTGGGTAGCCCATTCAAATTGTTGTTTGCTGGTCCAATAGGTGGCATTTGGGAAAGCCAGTTCAAAGCCGCTGCGGTCATCCTTCCATTTCACGCTGCCGCCGCAATGGTCAAAGTGCATGTGGGTGATGATCATATCGGTGATGTCTTCGGGTTTGAAGCCTACTTGGGCAAGTGAGTTTTCGAGGGTGGCATCGCCATTGAGGTAATAATGGCTGAGCCATTTTTCATCTTGTTTGTTTCCTATTCCGTTATCAATAAGTATTTTACGCTCGCCATCTACCACTAAAAGGCAGCGCATGGCCCAGTTGCAGAGGTTGTTTTCATCGCAAGGATATACTTTTTGCCAAAGTACTTTCGGCACCACGCCAAACATAGCGCCGCCGTCTAATTTCAAATTTCCGGTTTCGATAGGATATAGTTTCATTGAAAATAATTTTTATTTGTGATCTGTTTTGAGTTCATCAACGGGCTAAAGATAGCTATTTTGGATTTCCTACTTTAATTTAGATGGTGTTTGAATTTAAAATCTCGATACTTTTGAGAACAATCAACCTCAATTTTTGTTTATTAGGTTCACTTTGAATTTGCTTATGCTCCAACTTGATTTCAATAAAATCAGCCTTTGGCTTTTATTACTTCTTTTTTCAACTGCGATACATGCTTCTGATGATATCGCCGACAGGCGTTATGCTATCCTTTCGGGCTATATTAAGGATGCAAGCAGTGGCGAAACCCTAATTGGTGCTACGGTGTATGTGGAGCAAAAACGAAACGGAACCGCCACCAATTTAAATGGTTACTACAGCTTGCGCCTCGACCCCGGCACCTACAATATCATCTATTCTTATGTAGGTTATGTTTCGAAACGCTTTACGCTTCATTTGCATCGCGACACAACAATGAATATTTCGTTGCTGGCTCAAGATGCGCAGCTTAAAGAGGTAGTGGTGCGTGGCGAACGTTTTAACGAACAGATATCGAAACCTCAAATGGGTGTTAACCGGTTGGATATTAAAAGTATCCGACAGATACCGGCATTCATGGGCGAGGTGGACGTGATCAAGGCGATACAGCTTTTGCCCGGCGTGCAAGCCGTTAGCGAAGGAGGTTCGGGATTCAGCGTTCGGGGTGGTGGTCCTGATCAAAATTTAATTCTTTTAGACGATGCCTTGGTTTACAATCCTTCGCATCTGCTGGGTTTCTTTTCGGTGTTTAACAACGATGCCGTAAAGGGAGTTGAGCTATACAAAGGCGACATTCCTGCCATGTATGGCGGGCGTTTGTCGTCGGTATTAGATGTGAGCATGAACGATGGTAACAGCAGCAAGTTGCACGGACAAGGTGGCGTTGGAACCATTTCGAGTCGTTTGATGCTCGAAGGGCCGCTGCAAAAAGACAAATCGAGTTTTATGATTGCCGGTAGGCGCACCTATGCCGATCTTTTTCTCGCCCTTTCTTCAGACGAAAACATTCGCGATAACACCTTATTCTTTTACGACCTTAACGCTAAGGGCAACTATACCATTAACGACAAAAACAGGCTGTTTCTAACAGGCTATTTGGGCAAAGATGTGTTCAAAAACGATGATTTTGGACTTGGCTGGGGCAATGCAACTGCTACCTTGCGCTGGAACCATCTTTTCAATGCCGCTCTTTTTTCGAATGTTTCGCTTCTTTACACGCGCTACAATTATAGTCTTGGCATTCCTGAAAGCCAACCCAACGGTTTTAATTGGAGTGCCGGCATGGAAGATGTGTCGCTGAAAAGCGATTTTACTTGGTTTGCCAACGAAAACAACAATGTTCGCTTTGGCTTTTCGGCCACCAACCATCTTTTTAGGCCCGGCATGGCCGAGGGTTTGGGCAGCGAAACGCCTTTCAACAAAGTGGAAATGCCCAAAGGAAGAGCTTTTGAGAGCGGCCTCTACTTGAGCAATGAACAAAAAATCGGATCGCTGTTAACGGTACAATATGGGTTGAGGTTCAGCATGTTTAGCAATTATGGCCCTGCCAAAGTGTTTTCTTATGATGAACAGTTTAACAAAAGTGATTCGTTGGTGCATTCAAAAGGAAAAATTTACAACACCTACGCTTCACTTGAACCACGCTTGAGTATGGCTTATACGCTCAGCGAATTTTCGAGCATCAAAGCTGCCTACACCCGCAATGTGCAATATGTGCATTTGGCACAAAATTCCACTGGAGGCACGCCACTCGACATTTGGTTTCCTTCAAGTCCCAATGTGAAACCTCAGCGCGGCGACCAGTTTTCGTTGGGATATTTTTACAACATCAACCGTTGGAAAGTGGAAACATCGTTGGAGAGTTTTTATAAAATCAATCATCACGCCATTGATTTTAAAGACTTTGCAGAGCTTTTGTTAAACGAATATCTCGAAGGAGAGTTGCGTTTTGGGAAAGCCCGCTCGTATGGCCTCGAAGCTTTGGTGCGCTTGAATGAAGGGCCGCTCACGGGTTGGGTCAGTTACACTTGGTCGCGCACTTTTCGTGAAATACCCGAAATTAACCAAGGAAAGGCCTATCCTGCCAGCTTCGACCGTCCGCACGATGTATCTATCGTGGCCAATTATCAGCTCAACAGCAGCTTCAGCATTGGTGCCAATTGGGTGTATTCTACCGGATCGGCCATTACTTTTCCCACCGGCAGATTTGTGATTGGAAACACCATCGCGCCGGTGTATTCTGATAGAAACTCCTACCGATTGCCTGACTATCATCGCCTCGATGTGTCTGTTACATACTCCCCCCCTAAAAAACCAAATCGGTTATGGGCCGGCGAATGGAATTTGTCCGTTTACAACGCCTACTATCGCAAAAATCCTTGGGTGATCAACTTTGTTGCCGACCCTAAAATTCCCAATACCACTTATGCCGAAATGACCTACCTTTTCGGAATCGTTCCTGCCATCACTTACAATTTTAAATTTTAACTGCGATGAAAAAAATCCGTTGGATAGCTTTGTCATTCTTACTTTCTTCTGTTTTCATCACTTCATGTACGGAGCGTTATGATGTTGATTTGGACAGCACTTTCACCCGTTTGGTGGTGGATGGTTTGGTTACCACCGATTCCATCAAGCATGGCGTTCGATTGACTACTTCAACAAGTTACTTTTTCAACGAAGCTCCTCCGGCAGTGACCGGAGCGGTGGTTCATATTAACTACAATCAGCAGCGTTGGCAATTGTTTGAGGTGGAAAATGATCCGGGGTATTATGAAACAAAAGAAGCATTTGCCGGAAAGCCGGGTGTGAACTACCAATTGGAGATTGCTATGGATGAAGCAGTTGGAGGTGCCGGTAGCTACACTGCGGAAAATACCATGCCTTTGAACACGCTACAAATTGATTCCATAGTGTTGTTGTATCGCGCTGATTTTGATTTTTATTTGCTGAATCTTTTTGCCAACGACCCGCCCAGCAAAGACTTCTATAAATTTGATGCTTTTATCAATGGAAAAGCCATTACTGATACTGCCTCACGATCCTTGGTGGTGGATGATAAATTTTATAACGGCAATAACACCAATGGTTTAGGTGTGATGTTTTTGCGTAGCGATGAAGTAAAGCCGGGTGATACCATTACCTTGATGGTTTCGGCTATTGAGGAGGATTATTTCAACTTTTTCCAAGAGTTGCGCACCGAATCAGGAGGGTCAAATCCAATCTTTTCGGGGCCGGCAGCCAACATCCGAAGCAATGTGAAAGAAGGTGCATTGGGTTATTTTGCAGCCAGCCGTTTAACAAGGGTAAGCATTGTGGTGAGCGAAAACACAGCAGAGAATTAGTGTTTATAAGACAGCTAATCAAATAATTAAATTTTATTTTTGTTGTGTTATGCCGATTATAACCTTGCAAAACCTGAGGTTGTTTAATGGTTTGTGTGGTGTGGCAGCCTGATAGTAAACAGCACGTAGTGAATTAAGTTTCTTTCAGAATTACATCTTTTTTTAAGCCTTTATTGAGATTGAAGCCTTGGACCAGTTCGTTCAGCGATCATTTGTTTATTTTCTAACTTGCTGATTATTATTCACTTGCGGAAAATCGAAACAATCTGTTGCAAAACCCCTTACAAAGGTTAATTTTGCGGGTCAACACTTGCACCTATGCTTAAAAAGTCGAAAGTTCCGCACACTTACGTTATTGTTTTCGCAATTATTGTTTTTGCCGCAGCCCTCACCTGGATCATCCCTCCGGGGAAGTATGTAAAAAGCACAACAACCATCAATGGAAAAGAACAGGCAGTGATGATCTTTTATTACAAAGATCAGCTTCCATCTGAGGTCGCTGCCACTTTTAAGAGTGAACCACAGACCTGGCAGGTTTTTTCAGCTCTTTTTAAAGGTTTTGTGAAACAGAGCGGTATCATCATTTTTACTTTAATGATTGGTGGCGCATTTTGGATTATGAATACCAGCATGGCTATTGACGTGGGAATCTTTGCTTTTTTGAAGTTTACCAAAAGGCTCGAGCACAATCCGGTCATCAAAAAACTGGGCGTTGACAACATCATCATGGTGATGATTATGACTTTATTTAGTTTTTTTGGAGCTGTTTTTGGCATGAGCGAAGAAACGATCGCATTTACCATTATCCTCATACCTTTAGCTATATCAATGGGTTACGACAGTATTGTTGGCGTGGGTCTGGTGTATGTGGCAGCCCATCTTGGATTTTCGGGTGCCATTTTGAATCCTTTTACCATTGGGATTGCCCAAGGGCTGGCAGATATACCACTTTTTTCGGGAATTGAATTTCGTATTTTCTGTTGGATTGTCATCAATATCATCGGTTTCACTTTCGTTTTACGTTATGCGGCTAAGGTGAAAAAGAATCCGCAAAAGTCCATCATGTGGGAAGAAGATGCTTACTGGCGCAAGAAAGAGTCCGATCAGCAAGAAAAATTAGAATATTACACCCCAAAAATGGCTTGGTTTGTTTACGGTTTCATAGTAGTGGTTTTAGCAGCCTTCGCCTTCTTCTATCCACACACTGAAATGAAATTAGGCAACAGCACTTTCAGCTTTCATGCGTTGCCCATACTCACCGTAATTTTTGCCGTTGCTGGTTTTTTTACATTACGCAAATCAGTGCATTATTTCATTTTATTGCTGCTAACCTACACTATTGTTTTTCTTATAGTTGGCGTGATGGGCTACGGCTGGTATGTCATGGAAATAGCCACCTTATTTTTTGCTTTGGGCGTGGCCAGTGGATTGTCCATTGACAAATCGGCCGATGATATTGCCAAACTTTTTCTCGAAGGTGTAAAAGATATCCTCAGTGCGGCCATTATTATTGGTCTGGCCGGTGGCATCATCGTTACCCTCGACGAAGGCGGCATCATTGATTCTATTCTTTATGGACTGTCGCAAGCGATGGTAAATTTTGGTGAAATTGCGTCCATCGGGGTGATGTATATGATCCAAACCGTTATTAACGTAGCCATTCCATCTGGTTCAGCCAAGGCGGCGATTACCATGCCTATTATGGCACCTTTCAGCGATTTGATTGGCGTTTCGAGGCAGGCTACCGTTATGGCTTTTCAGTTTGGCGATGGTTTCACCAATATGATTACGCCCACCTCGGGTGTGTTGATTGCGGTTTTAGGCGTGGCCCGCATTCCATACGACAAATGGGTGAAATGGGTATGGCCTTTGGTTGCACTTCTCATTGTGGTTGGATTTTTGCTTCTCATCCCCACTGTTACCATGAAGTTAAACGGTTTTTAAAAACGATCAATCCTTCGATATTCAATCATTGTTAGTTTTTTTTGTTTGTTGATCAGTTTCTCGCTACTTTTGAGGAATTATTAATTTGCACAACACGCTATGTTTGAGCGGTTGAGGCAAAGTACAAAACAGCAAGACATGGTGAATAAATTCATGCTTCGAGCCGCGATTCTTGGGTTGCTTATATATGTTGCCGGGCGTGCCAACTCCGCGCAGCCTGATATGTATAACATTCGATTTCATTCACTTACAACCCAAAATGGACTAAGCAGAGCTTTGGTAAAAGCCATGGAAACCGACGATTTCGGGTTTTTGTGGGTAGCCACCGAAAATGGCCTCAACCGCTATGACGGCTACCAATTCAAGATTTTTCGCAACCTGGCCAGCGATTCGAGCAGCTTACCCGATAACGATGTCATTTCGCTGTGTAATGTGCCGGGCAAAGGTCTTTTTGTGGGCATGAAAAGCGGTCGGCTGTCGCGATACAATCCTTATTTCGATCGTTTTGAAAACATCCGGTTTCACGATTCTATTGCCAACTATTTTCGCGATGCTGAACCTGATGATATGCTTGTTGATGCGCAAAAAGTGTTGTGGATAGCCACCACTAATGGTTTATTTGCGTACGATACACAATCAGAAAAGGCTTGGCTTTTCAATCTTCAAAACAGTGGGTTGGCCTCAAAATTCGTTAAAAATATTTTTATTGACCACCAACAAACGCTTTGGTTGGCCACCGATGCCGGACTTGCAAAAGTGTTCAACCACCAGCATCCCGATAAGGCAACTATCGTAACCCTTTCGTTGCCCGATTTGCCAGGAACTTTTGCCAAGGGAATGGCTCAGGATGATAGCGGCTTGCTGTGGTTGGGTGTTGACGGCGGTCTTTGCAGTATTGATCTCGAGCAGGAAAAAGTGATAGAAGTTTTTACCCACAACCCCTTAGACGGCCAGAGTCTTGGCAACAACTACATTAAAGCCATTGTGAAAAGCAACGATGGCACCATTTGGATTGGACACGATATGGGAGTTTCTGTTTATGATCCTAAAACGAAAATATTTCAAAACTATCAAGCCGGATATGACGACGAATTTGGTCTTGTCAATAATTATGTGAAATGCTTTTTGAAAGATAAAAACAACATCATTTGGATTGGCACTGATCTGGGAATCAGTTATTACGACCCCATCAAAGAACCGTTCCGCTCGTTCACGAATCAACCCGGAAAAACAGGCAAATTGAGCGGAAACATCGTTTATGGTCTTTTTGAAGATGCACCCGACAGTCTGTGGTTGGCTACCAACAACGGCCTTAACCTGTGGAATCCTCTAACCAATAATGTTCAGGTGTTTAAAAACGAACCTAACAATGTTAACAGCCTCAGCAGTAATATTGTACGAAGTGTTTTACGCGATAAAAACGGTGTATTGTGGGTGGGAACCGACAATGGCCTCAACCGCATGGTAAAAACACCGCTTGGAAGCCTTTTTATTCGCATCGGTGCCGAACCGGGAAACCCCTGGAAGCTCAACAATGGTTTCGTGGTTACTTTGAAGGAATGCTCTGATGGCAACCTCTGGATTGGCACCTGGGGTGGAGGTGTAAATGTGCTCGACACCAAAACAATGACGTTTAACTACCTCATTGATAATGCCTCTGTGCTTGATAACAAAATCAATAACAACCAAATTGCAAATATTTTTGAAGACAGCAAGCGGCAGGTTTGGTTGCGAAGTGGCAATATTTTCGATCTCAACACCCAAACCATGCAGCAGTTCCCGTTTAAGGAACAAGCGCTTAATATCAATTTCTTTTTTGAAGATCGCCAAGGACGCATGTGGATTGGCACTTCTTCAGATGGATTGTGTTATTACGAACCCGGAACAGATCATTTGAAACACCTTCAACAGCATCGGATTTTGAATGAAGGCGTTGTGGTCAGCATGAGGCAAGATAAAAGTGGTACTTACTGGGTGGCGGTGAACAAAAACATTGTGCAAATGAGCGCCGATTTGCAAGAAATTCATGTTTTCGACGATGATGACGGACTGCAAAATGGCGACTTTAGCAACGAGGCAGCCATTGTTGGCAGTGATGGGAAATTGTTCTTTGGCGGTAGTAAGGGTCTTAGCTATTTCTTTCCCGAAAAAATCCTGCTGAACGAAAAACCCATTCCCGTTTTTCTTACCGGTTTAAAACTCTTCAACAACACGATGGTTCCCGAGTCAGGATCGCTGTTAGATACAGCTTTAATCCTGAAGCAAAGACTGAATTTACCCTACGATCATAAAGAACTGGTGTTTAATTTCACGGGGATCAATTTTACCAATTCATCCAAAAACAGCTACGCTTTTAAGGTGGAAGGTCTTCAAAGTGAGTGGGTTTACACAAGTTCGGAGAACCGAAACGCCAGTTATTTTCAGCTTCCTCCGGGCAACTATACCTTCAAAGTGAAAGGCGCCAACAACAGCGGTGTTTGGAATGAAAATGAAACAAGCATAGAAATTGTCGTTTTGCCACCTTGGTACAGGTTGTGGTGGGTGCATCTCATCGGATTGCTGCTCTTGATCGTGATGATATACCTTATCATCATTGTGCGCACGCGAAAGCTCAACACACAAAAATTAATTCTCGAAGAGAAAGTCAAAAAACGCACTACCGAGCTGGCCCGCCAAAATGTGGAAATTGAACTCAAAAACCAACAGCTGGAAGAGGCCAGTAAGGCCAAATCAGAATTTCTTGCCAATATGAGTCACGAGATTAGAACGCCGCTCAATGGTGTCATTGGTTTTACCGATCTGGTGCTAAAAACCGAACTTGATTCCACACAAAAGGAATACCTGCATATTGTGGGCCAGTCGGCGGAAAGCTTACTCAATATTATCAACGACATCCTTGATTTCTCAAAAATTGAAGCCGGTAAATTAGAGCTCTATATTGAAAAAACCGACCTGCAAGAAATAGGTTATCAAAGTGCTGACCTGATCAACTTTCAAGCCCAGCGTAAAGGACTGGAGGTATTATTACAAGTGCCGCCTCAGCTTCCTCGCTTTGTTTATGCCGATGTGGTACGCCTCAAACAAGTGTTGGTAAACCTGCTGAGCAATGCCGTCAAATTTACCGAAGAAGGCGAAGTGGCCCTCAAAATTGAGATATTGGAACTGACCAATCCGGACAACGCCATCTTCCGTTTCAGCGTAAGAGACACCGGTATAGGGATCAAACCCGAAAAAATGAACCTCATTTTTGAGGCCTTTACCCAAGAAGACAGCTCAACAACCAAGCGATTTGGAGGAACAGGCTTAGGTCTTACCATTTCCAATAAATTGTTGGCCATGATGAACTCAAAGCTACAGCTGGAAAGCGAGGCAGGAAAAGGAAGTACTTTCTTTTTTGACATCCCTTTGCGCTTTGAATATGGTGCCGTTGAAAAGACAGACAACTTTGATAAGATTCACAAGGTGCTCATTGTTGATGACAACAAGAACAACCGGCATATTCTAAAAGAAATGCTGGGGCATCTTGGCATTGAATCAGTTGAATCCGATGGATACCTCACTGCTTTTGAAGTGCTTGCAGCCAACAAAGATGTGGATGTTGTTTTTATGGATTACCACATGCCCGATAAAGACGGCCTTCAATTGGTGAGTGCACTCAGAAAAACCAAAGGCTATCTCCAACCTTCAACGCCGGTAGTGATTTGGCACAGCACTTTGGATGACAACGATTTTATTCAACAGTGTGAACAGTTGGGCATCCACAACCGATTGGTGAAGCCGGTGAAGCAGAAAACCTTGGTACAGATGTTGCGACGTATATCTTCGCAACAACCTGTGGATGATATTATTATACAAAAGGAATCGCGTTCGTATAGTGATGTTTTTAACATTCTAATTGTCGAAGATAATCCTGTGAACTTGTTGTTGGCAAAATCAATCTTACATAAAATACTGCCAAATGCTGTGCTTCACGAAGCCCTTCATGGGGGCCATGCGGTGGCTTTTTGTCAAGAAAATTCGCCTGATTTTGTTTTCATGGACATTCAAATGCCAGTAATGAACGGCTACGAAGCCACGACAGCCATTAAGCAGTTGCCCGGTTTTAAAGATGTTCCTGTGGTAGCCCTCACTGCGGGAAATGTGAAAGGTGAAAAAGAAAAATGTTTTGAGGCCGGAATGTGCGATTTTGTTACCAAACCGGTGATTGAACAAACGATTACCGAAACCATTGAGAAATGGCTTCAGCCTAAAGAACTGTTGCTGAAAGAAAAAGCCTCCGCTCCTAAAGCACCAAAAGTGGTGGTAAAGGATCGCTTTTCGATGGAAATGTTGAAAGAGGATTTGGGGGACGATCCTGTTTTTTTACATGAATTTTTGTTGGTGCTAAAGGAAAGTCTGGTGCAAGCCAAATCAGATCTTAGATTGCAACTGGTCAACGCCGACCATGCTGCTTTAAAGGCGGCGGCACACAAATTAAAAGGAACTGCTTTTTCAATCAACCTCGAAAGTCTTTCACAACTCGCCCAGCAATTAGAAATTGCTGAAGATATTCAAAGTGAGGAGGTTATAAATCAAGTAGAAGCAATTGCACAATCAATTGATGACTTATTGCCACAGGTTGAACAAGAGTTAAAAAACTATTCTGATTAGAAAAAGCGCGTAAAAGACTAACATTCAGCACGTTTAACCGGACTAAGGTCGGGTGTTTCTGCTGCTTCCTTCCGGAATTTCGTTGGGAATGGTGATACGACCAATAGGATAAAGCAAATAATTTTGGTCCCACCAGGGTGTTTGGCGATAGAACCAATTCAATTGCAGCCACTGGTTTTCAGCAAAGGCTTTATCAGTTTCTTTTTTAATTTTATACACCTCCTTTAATCCCGGCACGGTATCGAGCATCCGGCGTGCCAAGGGTTCCATCACATAGGTTTCTGCGTATTCCTTTTGTTCAAAAATGCCATTGAAAAACCCCCATTCGAGCAGCGAGCCTGATGCTTTAGGTTCGAGCAGGTAGGCTATAATTCCTGCCAAAGGCTGATTCATAGGTACTACCATGCTTCCGGCAGAAAAAAACCTTGTTGAATCGAAGGTTTCAAAAGCAAGTTTTGTTACACGATGTCTTCCTTCATAAGGGCTGCGTTGCCATTCAAATGTGGTGAAACGATAGTTTTCACAACGAATATTTCGTCCTTTCTCTAAAGGAAACATTTCAACTCCATGAAGTTGCATTCGATAGATTACATCCTGCCAAACAACAGGAATTATGTAAGCTTCGGGTAACATCGTTTCTAAAACAGGTTGGCTTTGGGCAAAAAAAGGCAATAAAAACTCTTCCGGCTTGTCTTTGTCGTAGATAAACCAATCACCGCCGGTGAGGTCGCTCTTGCGGATTTCATACGCAACGCCTTTAAAAGGAACCATCACGCTGTCGGTTAAATCCACCTCGAAACGCAAGGGAAAAGGCTTTTTTCTAAATTCGGAAGAAGCGGTAAATTGATCTGCTTTTTTCACCAACCCCTTCAATTCGTGGTGTTGCTCATTTAAAATTTCGAGGGTGGAAAGAATAATGTTGTAGGTTGCTTCCACACGAAGATGATAGGGTTTGAGCATGTGGGTTTCAACCAACATACCCGGGCGATTGCGCGCCGAGGTATATCCTTGAGAATAAATGGGCGATGCCACGCCCGAAATAAGTCCGCTTCGGGGGTCGTGCCACGATTTGAAGCTCACGTAAGGAAACAAAGGGAAGCCGCGTTCTTCCATTTTTTGTTCCACAACGGGGATGAAACTCTTCTTTTGCCATTGCTTGAGGGCTTCATCGGTTTGGCCTTCGGTTTCCAAAGCATAGGTAATAGCGTATTGATAATCAGCACCATCGGTAGTATGCGTATCAATAAAAAACTCGGGATTCCATTGGTTGAAAAGTCGAAGCCATGCTTGCATCTCGGGAGCATCGGCCTTGAGGAAGTCGCGATTTAGGTTGAGGTTTTGAGCGGTGGTGCGCCATCCCATTTCTGTGGGGCCGTTTTGGTTGATGCGGCTAAATGCGCTAAAACGTTCGTGGCCGTCCACATTAAAAATAGGGATAAATAACAAACTTACGTTGTCAAAAAGTGCAGTGTGCTGCTTGTTGGCTACCACATCGCGCAGCAGCATCAGCATGGCATCCTTTCCTTCCGACTCGCCGGAGTGGATGCAGGCCTCAACCATCAGCACCACGCGGCCCTTTTCTCTAATAGCTTCCGGATGGGTGAGGCTGTCTTTATCATATACCAATGCCACAAGTTCTCTTCCTTCGGGACTGATTCCAAAAACCGAAGTGTTGATCTGAGGTGAAAAATCGTCTAATTGACGGACATATTGCATAGTAGCATCATAACGTGGGGTTTCTAACATCCCTGATTTTTCGTAGAAAGTGAGCCAATCCGGCTGTTGTCCAAAGCTGTTAAGCATAATGAAAAAGAGCGCAATGCTGAAAAGTGATGGTCTGAACGACATAAAAAGCGGTATGATGTGGGGTAAAAAAGAATTTTCGTCTGATGGATCACTTTGTTTAGATGACCAATGAAAGGCTCAAAAGGAATAGAAGCAAGGCCAAAGGACTAAAAAAGTTGCGATCCCATCGAGTGAAATCGCCATTGTTTTGGGACCTTAAAAAACCAAAGTTTTTGAAATCACCAATGGCCCGAATCAAGAAAAGGCTTGAAAGACCGTAGATTAAGTTGTCAATAACATTGTCGGTGTGTTCTTGATTCAGTTGGCTGATGCGCATCCACACCAGGCCTGCCGCAAAAAGAAGGAGGAACGATTGCAGGATGAAAAGTTTTTTCGACAATTTTTCACAGCCTTCTGTTTGGCAAGGAAGAATCATGGCACTCTTGAATTTTTTAAGGGCCAAAATTGTCCAAGAGGCCAAAGTCAACACGATGAGCAAGAGCGTTAAAGTGTATGCTGTTAGCAATAAAAAGTTCGTCATAATGATTTTTGTTTCTCAGCATTTGAAGCAAGGCCCATGCAGATGTCGAGCGCCTGGGCTTTGGCAATAAAAGAATGGTTTGTTGGCACGGTGTTGAGTTTTCCGGCCACCTCGCTCAGGGCGATACTTTCTGTTTCGTTGTTTCTATTCACCACCATGCGACCGTAATTTTCATCTGCAATCAATTGCACGGCATGAGAGCCAAACCGCGTAGCCAAAATACGATCCATAGCTGATGGGCTTCCACCGCGTTGCACATAGCCCAAAATGGTGGTGCGGGTTTCAATTCCGGTTCCTTGCTCAATCACACGCGCCACATAATTGGCTGCCGATTTTTCTGTTTCGGGCCGAGGCAATCCTTCTGCAACAACAACAATAGAATAAGGTTTCTTTTTTTGATAACGTTGCAGCAGGTAGTCATTCACCACCATTTTGTTGTAACCTAATTCGGGAAGCAGAATCACATCTCCGCCACCGGCTAATCCGGCATACAGGGTAAGCCAACCGGTGTGATGGCCCATCAGCTCAATCACCATGATGCGTTTGTGGGAGTTGGCTGTAGTGTGCAATCGGTCAATGGCTTCAGTGGCAATAGCAACAGCCGAATTAAAGCCAAAGGTAAAATCAGTTCCAAACACATCGTTATCAATGGTTTTGGGAATCCCAATCACATTGAGGCCGGCATCTGCGAGCATGGATGCCGATTTTTGCGTGCCATTTCCGCCAATGCAAACCAAGCAGTCGAGGCCCATTTGGCGATAATTTTTTTTGATCAGCTCCGGCTTATCTATTCCTGAGCTACCTTTTTTCTTGAATGGTTTTTCACGCGAGGTGCCTAAAATGGTTCCTCCCAAGGTGAGGATGCCCGAGAGCGTTTCTTCTGTTAAGCTGCGAAAATCGTTGTGGATAAGTCCGGAAAAACCTGAGGAAATACCAATAACTTCCATTTTGTGCCTAACAATGGCTGTTTTGCCCACACCGCGGATGGCTGCGTTGATGCCGGGGCAGTCGCCTCCTGCTGAAAGTATTCCTATTCTTTTGTGTTTTGACATCGTTTGAACTCTTGTCCGTTTACTGAAAAGCAAAATAAAACAATATTTGTTGCATGGAGTGCAAGCCTTCGCCAAAAACTGCCGCTTTTGCGTCAAAGTCATAAAAAAACGTTGATTCCTCTCATAAAATACTATTTTTGAAGTTTAAAGCATTGATCTATTTTCTAAAATATTGAAGATGAAGAAAAAGGGTTTTCCACTGCATTGGCTCATTTTGATTGGCATGATAGCAGGGGTTATTTTTGGAGTTCTTGCTGTTTGGTTGGGCTGGCAAAACTTTACAAGCACATGGATTCAACCTTGGGGAACCATTTTCATCAACTTGCTCAAGCTCATTGCCATTCCACTGATTATTGCTTCGCTGATCAATGGAATTTCCGGTCTGAATGATGTTTCGCGGTTGTCGCGCATAGGCTTCAAAGCCATTGGAATATATCTTATCACAACAGTGATTGCCATCAGCATTGGACTGTTAATGGTCAACATCACCAAGCCCGGGAAATTTCTTTCTGAAGAAAAATCAGCTGAGTTTCGTGTCAAATATGCAGCCAATGTGGCAGAAGTGGCACCAAAAGAAGACGGCCCTTTGCAATTTGTGGTGAACTTAGTGCCCGACAATATTTTTAATGCCATGACCAACAACACCAATATGCTACAGGTGATTGTTTTTTCTTTGCTTTTTGGGGTGGCTTTGGTGCTGGTTCCGGCTGATAAAACCCTTCAGATTCGGCAATTCTTCGATGGCTTTAACGAGGTAGTCATGCAAATGATTCACCTCATCATGAAAACAGCTCCCGTAGGTGTTTTTGCGCTCATCGCAAGTATGACAACGCAATTGGCCGGTGATAATATTGCCGATACCATTCAGCTTTTTGGTACTTTAGGAATGTATGGTCTTACAGTGATTATTGGTCTTTTGCTGGTCATCTTTGTAGTGTATCCCCTGTTGTTGAAGTTGTTCACGTCTATTGACTACAGACAATTTTTAAAAGGCATTTCGCCGGCGCAGTTGTTGGCTTTTTCAACCAGTTCGAGTGCCGCCACCTTGCCGGTAACCATGGACTGTTGCGAGAAAAACTTGGGCGTGAAAAAAGAGGTTGCCAGTTTTGTTTTGCCTCTTGGAGCCACCATTAATATGGATGGAACCAGTCTCTACCAAGCCGTGGCTGCTGTGTTTTTAGCACAGATTTATGGAATGGATCTCGATTTAGGACAACAGCTGACGATTATTCTTACTGCCACCTTGGCTTCCATTGGCTCGGCAGCCGTTCCTGGAGCGGGCATGATTATGCTTGTCATTGTGTTGAACGCTGTTGGCGTGCCAACCGAAGGCATAGCTTTGATTTTTGCTGTTGATCGTCCGCTCGATATGCTCCGAACCGTGGTTAACGTTACCGGCGATGCCACTGTTTCGTGCTTGGTAGCTGCTTCGGAAACCCAAATTGAAAACGAATAAATAATACAAACTATGCGTACAACTATACTTTTCTTTTTTTTGATGACTTCGTGGCAACTATCTGCTCAATATCAAAATGTTACTTTGGGTAACTTCAATGGCCCTAACGAGCCTTCGATCTGTGTGAACCCACTCAATCCGATGCAGATCATGGCGGGTTCCAACCTCAACTTCTGGTATTATTCCGAAGATGGGGGCTACACTTGGATTTTTGATGAGCTCGTTTCTCCTGACTATGGCGTTTGGGGCGATCCGGTGATTATCGCCGATACGGCAGGCGATTTTTATTTCTTTCATCTTTCAAACCCTGTGGTAGGAAACTGGATTGATCGCATAGTCTGTCAAAAATTCGACAAGCAAACGAAAACATGGAACAACGGCAGCTTTATGGGCCTCAAT
Source organism: Bacteroidota bacterium (assembly GCA_023396415.1). Lineage (GTDB taxonomy): Bacteria > Bacteroidota > Bacteroidia > Bacteroidales > F082 > JALNZU01. Next base: position 16,689 of record JAEWWJ010000106.1, on the reverse strand, counting down.
GGCACAAAAGCTCAAGACAAGCAATGGGCTGTAGTAGATCCGACAACAAACGCCATTTATGTTACTTGGACGCAGTTTGATGATTACGGCAGCTCAAGCAGCAGCTGCCAAAGCAACATCCGTTTCAGTAAATCGCTCGATGCAGGCCAATCTTGGTCGGAGGCCATCACCATCAATGAGGTTCATGGCGATTGTATTGACAGCGACAATACTGTTGAAGGTGCGGTGCCGGCGGTTGGCCCAAACGGCGAAGTGTATGTGTCATGGGCCGGGCCGGCCGGAATTGTCTTCGATCGTTCGCTCGATGGAGGTCTAACGTGGCTCGAAAATGATATTTTTGTTGTGGATCAAATAGGTGGATGGGATGTTGACATCCCCGGAATCCAACGTTGTAATGGAATGCCCGTAACGGTTTGCGACCTTAGCAATGGCCCAAATCATGGAACCATTTACATCAATTACACTGATCTTAGCAATGGCAGCAACGACAACGATGTTTGGTTGGTAAAGTCAACGGATGGAGGCAACACTTGGTCAGCACCCCTGCGCGTGAACGATGACGACCCCGGAAAACATCAGTTTTTTACCTGGATGGCCATTGATCAAACCAATGGAAGTCTGTATTTTGTGTTTTACGATCGCCGAAATCATAGTGGAAATATCACCGATGTGTATATGGCGGCTTCACATGATGGCGGAGGGAGCTTTACAAATTTTAAAGTAAGTGAAACACCTTTTACACCCAGCTCAAGTGGCTATTTCTTCGGTGATTACAACAATATTTCGGCCCATAACAATGTAGTACGACCCATTTGGACACGAAGGGAAAGCAGTGGAGCGCTCAACTTAAAAATGGCAATCGTTGGCCAAACGGTGGGTCTTCCCAACAGAGACGAGAGTTTGCTTTCACTCGATCAAAACAGCCCCAATCCTTTTTCGCAACTCACCATTTTTTCATATCGGCTTATTAATCCATCGCGTGTTAAGCTTTCGGTGTATGATATGTTTGGAAAAGAACTCTTGGTGTTGACAGAGGGCCGCAAAGAAGCAGGAAAATTTGAATTTGTTTTCAACAATAACTTATACCAGCTTAAGCCCGGGACTTACTTTTTTGGCCTGCAAGCGAACGATCAAACTTTGAAACGGAAAATGGTGCTGGCCCAATAAAATTAACCTTTTGATTGATTTTTGAGGCTGCAATCGGGCTGTCTTTTTCGGGCATTGTCAGTTAAAACGAAGCCAAAATTATAGAGATCACCTCGTGTTTTTAGCATCTTGATGCAGCTGGCATCAGTGGAGGCTTTATTTTTATATTTTTGCACCCGATGCCCAAAACAAAACTGGCTTATGATAAAGGAAGAACTGAGGTCGCTTTTAGACTTAATTAGAAGTAAGGCGCTCGAAATGAACAGCTTTGATCTGTCATCTGAAACACTTGGCCAGATTCCCGATTTTCCTATTGAGCAATTGCAGCAACATGTTTCGTCCACCGAGGAGCTAGTAAGGCTTCTGCTGGAGTATGAGTTGGAGAAGTTTACTGTTATTTTAGAAAACAACGATTTGCTCGATAAAAATGCTATTGATGCCATGCTGCTCGTTTCATTGGAAATTTCGCGCAAGTTCAACCATATTTTCCCTTCCATTTCACCCCAAATCAAGCAAAAATATCCTGCCGTTTATCACCAGCAGTTTCAAAAAAGAATGGAAGTCATTTCCGAAAAAATCCGCATCAATCTGAGCATTGGAATGAGCCAAGGCATGTACCGCGGCGATTTGAGTGCTGAGCTGATCTCACGTTTGTATCTCAGCCGAATGATTGACATTCACAACCAAGATTTCTTTCCTGCCGAATCATTTTCCTTTAAGGTGCTTTTCAATCAAATGTTTGAAAGTCTGATCCGCAGCATCGCCACACCCGAGGGACTTAGTTATTTCGAGCATCAGAAAAGTCTTACTGATCTTTAGTCGTTTTGCTTGAGAACAATTCTTTATCTTTTCTTCATCCGCCCAAAAAAATAAAGCGCTCATGATGAACGCTTTACATTTATATTCGTGACCTCGGAGGGACTCGAACCCCCAACCGACAGAACCGGAATCTGCTATTCTATCCATTGAACTACGAGGCCAGTTTCAGCCGCAAAAATACGGCCTTTTCTTTTATAAATAAAAAATAGAAATCTGCTGTAATTTTCAAGAGTTTGTTAGGCAAACGACTGTAATTCAAATAGTCGCTTGTAAACCCCTCCTTTTTCCAATAATTCTTCGTGTTTGCCACGTTCTGCAATCATTCCTTTTTGCATCACGATGATCTCATCTGCATGTTGAATGGCCGAAAGCCTATGGGCAATTACTATTGAAGTGCGCGTGCACATTACTTTCGATAAAGCATCTTGCACCAGTCGTTCCGATTCGGTATCGAGCGATGAGGTGGCCTCATCAAGGATAAGAATCGGTGGGTTTTTTAAGATGGCCCTTGCAATACTGATGCGCTGGCGTTGTCCGCCCGAGAGATTGGAACCCCTGTCGCCGATGGTGGTGTCGTAACCTTTTTCCATCTCCATAATAAAATTATGGGCGTTGGCCACTTTGGCAGCTGCAATCACATCCTCTTTGGTGGCAGTGGTACTTCCAAAGGCAATGTTGTTGAACAAACTATCATTAAAAAGAATGGTTTCTTGCGTTACTATGCCCATCAAACCCCTCAGGTCTTCGATGCGGCAATCGCGCAAATCGTATCCATCCACAAGGATGCTTCCTTCGGTAACATCATAAAAGCGAGGCAGAAGGTCAACCATAGTTGATTTTCCGCCACCCGATTCACCCACCAAAGCAATGATTTTTCCTTTTTCGATGGTCAGGTTAATGTTGGTCAGCACCGGAGCATCCACATATTTGAAGGCCACGTTCCGGTATTCAATTTTTTCTTTGAAACCCTCGATAGGGCGGGCATTTGGCTTTTCTACAATCACCTCTTCGGCATCTAAAATCTCAAAGATCCGCTCTGCCGATGCAATTCCTTTTTGAATATGATAATAGCCTTGGGCAAAAGTTTTGGCTGGCGGTATAATCTGTGAAAAGATAATAATATAGGTGATAAAATCGGCCGCGCTGATGGCTGAATGGTCTGATAAAACCATTTGTCCGCCAAACCAAAGCACAATGATGATGACCACCGACGAAAGAAATTCGCTCATGGGCGAACTCAAATCGCGGCGGCGATAAATACTGATCATCAAACGGGAAAGTAGTCCGTTTTGCTCTTTAAACTTACTGTCGGAATACCCAATGGCATTGAAGGCTTTGATGATACGTAGGCCCGAAATACTTTCCTCGATGTGCGAGAGCATATCTGACATACGTGCTTGCCCTAACTTGGAAGTTTTTCGCAGGCTTCGGCCTATCAAACCAATGATATAGCCGGTTACAGGAAGAATCACTAACACAAATAGAGTGAGTTGTGGGCTCATCGAAAGCATGAAAAACAAAAATGCCAGGATGGTAATGGGGTCGCGTACCAACATTTCGAGGTAATTCATAATGGAATATTCTACCTCTTGCACATCGTTGGTGATGCGGGCAAGGATGTCGCCTTTTTTGTTTTTGTTGTAAAACGAAAGTGGTAAAATCAAGATTTTTTTGTAGATGGAGTTGCGCATATCCTGCACGGCTCCTACCCGAACATTGGCCATAAAAAAACTGGCCATGAAACGGGCAAAATTGCGCAAGAAGAAAGCTGTTACCAACACAATGCAAATGAAAATCAAGGCGTCAATTTGTCCGCTTTCGATAATTATCTTGCTAATTTCGTAATTGAGATTGCCCAGCAGCGCATCGGAGCTAAAAGAAAATGCAGGACGTTCTGACACTAATTTTTCGGTGCCAAATAAAAGGTTCAAAAAGGGAACCAATAAGGCGAATGAAAAAAGGGAAAATAAGGTAGTCAACAAATTAAAGAACACATTGAGCGAAGCGTAACCCCAATAAGGTTTTGCAAATGAAAGAACACGATAGAACTTCTTCATTATAAATGTTTTAAAAGATCAATACCGGTATAGTTTTCGGGAGTAAGTTGTAGCATTTCAAGCCTTACGGTTTCTGATACGGGTAGTTGTAGGATAAATTTTTCGATACTATGCTTGTTGATGCCTTCGTTGGTTCGGGTGAGGTCTTTCAAAAGTTCGTAAGCACCTTCTATTTGCTCACGCCGCAAAATGGTTTGTATGGCTTCGGCCACCACTGCCCAATTGGCTTGAAGGTCGGCTTTTATTTTTTCTTCGTTCAGCAGCAGCTTGTCCAAGCCTTTTAACATGGATTGAACGGACAGCCAGGTGTGTGCCAACGGTACACCCATGTTTCGAGTAACGGTGGAATCGGTAAGATCGCGTTGTAAGCGGCTGATAGGTAGCTTGTTACTCAAATGTTCCAACAGCGCATTGGCTACGCCCAAGTTGCCTTCTGCATTTTCAAAATCAATGGGATTCACTTTATGGGGCATGGCCGAAGAGCCAATTTCGCCTGCTTTGATTTTTTGTTTGAAGTAGTCGAGCATAATGTACATCCAAAGGTCGCGACTCAAGTCAATCAAGATGTTGTTGATGCGCCGAACATTGTCGCAATAAGCTGCTAAATAGTCGTAATGTTCTATTTGTGAGGTAGTTTGTTGGCGGTGTAAACCTAATTTGTTTGTTATCAACGAGTTGGCAAAGGCTACCCAATCTGTGTTTGGAAAGGCCACATGATGGGCATTAAAATTACCCGTTGCCCCACCAAATTTGGCTGAAAAGGGAAGTTCTCCCAATAAGGCCAACTGATTATTAAGGCGTTCCACAAAAACATACAACTCTTTACCTAACATGGTCGGACTGGCAGGTTGGCCATGTGTGCGCGCCAAAAGCGGAACGTTTTTCCATTGAACGGCCAGCGATTGAAGTTTTTCTTTGATTGCATTGAGTGCCGGAGCGATAATTTCGCGGTGGGCATCATTTAAAGCCAGGGGCAGCGCCACATTGTTGATGTCTTGCGAGGTTAAGCCAAAGTGAATGAACTCCTTAAAAACGTGTAGTTTCATTTCATCAAACCTTTGTTTGAGGAAATATTCCACTGCCTTCACATCGTGATTGGTCGTATGTTCAATGGTTTTGATTTGGGTGGCATCATTTTCGTTGAGCCGGAGATAGATGGCGCGTAAATCATCAAAAAGCGTGGTATCAAAATGGGCCAGCATGGGTAGTGGTATCTCGCACAAAGCGATAAAATATTCTACCTCCACTTTAACGCGGTATTTAATAAGGGCAAACTCCGAAAAATAATCGCCCAATTTGGAGACTTTGCCGCGGTAACGCCCGTCAATAGGCGAAATGGCTGTTAACGAATTCAGTTCCATTGTGTTTAATTTCGGCGGCAAAGGTACATAAAGTTCAGCGATGAGTAAAAACTACTTATATGATTAAAAATAAGGAAGTTAAGTTGAATAAATAAAATGAATCGTCTCCTTTTATTTCATCCACTCAAACACTTGGTAATGTTGGCCATTCATGCCAAGATTGGTGTAAGTTTTTTGGGCGGTGAGGTTGGTTTTGTCAACATAAAGCCGGATACCTCCAATCTGTGAATCGCTCTCGGCCAGCGTTTTAACATGATCGTAAAGTTGACGGTAAATGCCCTGGCGGCGATAGGCTTTCTGAACAAAAACAGATTGAATCCATAGAATGGTGTTGCTGCGCCAGTCACTCCACTCGTAGGTAATCATCAGTGATGCGACCACTTTATCGTCCACTTGTGCTAAAAAATAACGACCTTTCTCAGGCTGTTCAAAAACAGCAGTTACGCCCGAAAGCAAGGTGTTTTTGTCTAAATGAAGCCCTTCTGTTTCAAAGGCCATCGCATGTTGAAAATCTACAATTTGCTTTGCATCTTCAGCTTTTGCTTCGCGGATTATCGCCATAACTTTATTTGATTAATTTTGCGCACTATAATGGCAAAAGTACTTTTTATTTGTCACAAACGTACCTTCAATGAGTGATCAAATCAAACATGAGTGCGGCATAGCACTTATCCGTCTTTTAAAGCCTCTCGAATATTATTTGGCTAAGTATGGCACTTCATTTTACGCCCTCCAAAAGCTTCATCTGCTTATGCAGAAGCAACACAATAGGGGGCAAGACGGTGCAGGAATTGCCGGCGTTAAATTTGATATGATGCCTGGTAATAAATACATTAGCCGATTGCGTTCCAATTCCAACACCCCAATAAAAGACATCTTTAACCAAGTTTATGAACGGCTTTCGGAGTTGAAAGAAAAGACTCCGGCCCGCCTGAACGATGTCCAATGGCTCAAACAAAACATTGATTTTACGGGTGAGCTTTTGATGGGACATCTGCGTTATGGCACCTTTGGCCAAAATAGCATTGTCAACCTTCATCCTTTTGTGCGAGCCAATAATTGGATGACCCGAAACTTGGTTCTTGCCGGAAATTTCAACATGACCAATGTGGATGAGTTGTTCAATAAATTGGTTGATTTAGGACAATATCCCGTTGAAACCTCTGATACGGTTACGGTTTTAGAAAAAATTGGTCATTTCCTCGATGAGGAAAACGAACGTATTTATGCCAACTATAAAAACTCAGGCTTCAGCAAGCGCGAAATTACCCACAAAATCGCCCAAGACCTTGACATAAGGGCTATTTTGGAAGAAAGTGCACAGTATTGGGACGGTGGTTATGTCATCACCGGAATGTTTGGTCATGGTGATGCTTTTGTGCTGAGAGACCCTTCAGGAATTCGTCCTGCATACTATTATGCTGATGATGAAGTGATTGTGGCTACTTCGGAGCGGCCACCCATTCAAACGGCCTTCAATATTAAAGCAGAAAATATTAGAGAAATCAAACCGGGTCATGCCCTGATCGTTAAAAAGGACGGTCGTTGGTTCGAAGAGGTTTGTGTTACGCCCAGAGAGCGGCGGTCCTGTTCCTTTGAGCGTATTTATTTTTCTCGTGGTACGGATGCCGAAATTTATCAGGAACGCAAAAAGTTAGGAAAACTCATCACACCTATAGTGTTGAATGCCATTGATTACGACTTGCGCAATACCGTTTTTTCTTACATTCCAAATACCGCTTCAGCGGCTTTTCGAGGGATGGTTCAGGAGCTCAACAACCATTGTTTGCAGGTGAAAAAAGACCGTATCCTTGCAGCAGGCAAAAATCTAACCCCTCAACTGATTGATGATATTTTTGAAGTGAGGCTTCGCGTTGAAGATATTGCTGTGAAGGACATGAAACTGCGCACTTTCATCACCCAAGACAACCAACGCGACGATTTGGTAGCCCACATTTACGACGTTACCTATGGCGTTGTTCAGCCAGGGCAAGACACATTGGTTGTGGTTGACGATTCCATTGTGCGGGGAACTACTTTACGCAACAGCATCATCCGAATTTTAGATCGGCTTCAGCCGAAGCACATTATCATCGCTTCATCGGCCCCGCAAATTCGCTATCCTGATTGTTATGGAATTGACATGGCAAAGCTCAGCGACTTTATAGCTTTTAGGGCTGCCATCGCTTTGTTAAAAGATACCCGCCAAGAAAGCATTATCAATGAAGTTTATCGCCTGAGCAAAGCACAAGAAAAGTTCCAAAAGGAAGATATCGTCAACTACGTAAAGATGATTTATGAGCCATTTTCCAACGAGCAGATTTCTGGCAAAATAGCACAGCTGATCACCTCACCTGGTGTCAAATCAAAGGTTACTGTCGTTTACCAAACCATCGAAAACTTACACTTGGCCACGCCCGAGCACACCGGCGATTGGTATTTTACAGGAAATTACCCGACTCCGGGAGGAAATAAGGTGGTCAACAAATCGTTTATCAATTATATTGAAGGGCGCGACGAGAGGGCCTATTGAAACCGAATGGTTTTATTTGATGGCTTTCTGCTTCTTTTTGCGGAGATAGGCCAAGCTTAATAAGCCTAAAGTGAGCGATAATACAATTATAATAACACCAAAAATGGTGTGCTTTGTTTCGTGTTTTACAATTTGTGCTTTGGCCGATGTGAGTTCGGAGGTGAGCTCGTTGATTGTAGTTCTCGCTGTTAACTCCTTAAATTTCAGCTCATCCAACTCTTTTTTTAACGTATCGCGCTGAATAGAAAATTTTCTGAACTCGTTGATGAAAGCTTCATGGTTTCCAAGTGCCGCGTAATTGTTCATTTTGGCTTCATTCACTAAACTGTAATAAGTGGTAATTCCATATTCCTGAGACATACTAAGGCAGCTGTCGAGTGCCGCGTTGGAGGCGATGTAATTTTTTTGTTGTTGGTAAGCAATCCCCATATAGTAGTTTACCATCGTAATTCCTTCGATATATCCAATCAACCTATTGATATTGAGGGCGTTATTGTAATATTTAAATGCGGTTTCGTACTGCTTTTTGTCGCGATAAATATTTCCGATATTGGCCATCACCATTGACATACCAAGTTGATTTCCAATACTTTCTCTAATATCGAGTGAACGTTCAAAATAAGTCAATGCCAAAGTGGTGTCTTTTACATCTTGATAATACAGCCGACCGATGTTGTTGTACACCCGTCCTAATTCAACAAAATCTTTCTTTTCTTCAAACAGCGACTTCGATTCGAGCAGCATCTCTAAAGCCAGATCGTTTTTGTTCCATTGCCAATAAACAAGACCCACATTCATTGCCATTTTGGCATAAAGTAAGGTGTCGTTGAGTTTTTCGTACATCAACATCGCTTGCTGATAATTAGTCATGGCGTTATCAAAGTCGCCCATTGAAAAAAATACCGTGGCTTTGTTGGCAATGGAACCGGCCAATTGTTTGGTTAAGTCATGTTTAATGGAGATTTCGGCAGCAAGATCAAACTGCGCGATAGCTTGGTCAAAATCAGCCAAGTTTTTGTACACCAACCCCATGTTGATATGGGTTTTTGCCAGTTCTGAATAATCTTTAATTGCTTTAAGTGCAACCGCCGCCTGACTAAAATATTCGAGTGCTAAGTCATAATCACCTGAAAATGAAGCGCTTCTTCCTAACGAAAGTAGAATAGTGCCATTCATATTCTCAAGGCCTTCTTGCTTTGCGTAAAGCTCGGCTGATTTGCCTGCCTCAAATGTTTTGTCAATAGATATTTTTCGATAAGCTTCCGAAAGGTAAATTAAGGATTGAATTCTTTCGCTGCCCACTTGGGATTTGACCCGATTATTTAGGCTATCAATTTTACGCGTGATATCCTCAGCAAACAAACTTCCTGATAAAATTAAAAATGCTAAAAAAAGTGTAAGCTTTTTCACTTCCAAAATTTTAACAATGATAAGCAAAATTTTTTATGGTTTAAAGCAGGGATTGGATAAATTTTAAAACTTTTTTACATTCCTTCTTGATGAGGTTAAGCTTTCATTCTCGGTAGGTTTTCCGGGATCTGCTGATATCGAAGGCAAAAAAATACTGCCGGTTTTCTTATGACCGCCAGTTTTTAAGTTTTGTTATCTAAATAGCACTATTTGAAGAGTTTGACAATATCATTTCCGTTGGCAAAGATCATTAAACCGAAGAGTAAAATCATTCCTATAATTTGCGCTACTTCCATAAATCTATCGCTGGGTTTGCGTCGGGCCACAATTTCATACATGAGGAAGGCCACGTGACCGCCATCGAGCGCCGGAATGGGCAGCAGATTCAAAACGGCCAACATAATGGAAAGAAAAGCCGTCAATCGCCAAAAACTTTCCCAATGAAACTCAGCCGGAAAAATACTTCCAATAGTGATGAAGCCTCCAACGTTTTCGTATGCCTTCACTTCGGGAGAAAACAACAGTTTAAGCTGCTTGAGATATCCCCCAATGCCATCAATGGTTTTGGTCATTCCGGCAGGAATAGCTTCAATAATATTGAAATCTTTTTGGTTAAGGGTAAAGAAGGCATCCAATTGCTGGCGCGGATAAACACCGATGAAACCGGCTTCAGGGACTGTCATTTCAAAGTAAACCGTGTCGCTTCCGCGAATAGCGCCAATACTAACAGATTGATCTTTATATTGTTGAATGGATGCTCGAAAATCTTGAAAATATTTTGCTTCCACTCCGTTGATACTTAAAAGAGTGTCGCCTACCAGCAAGCCGGCATCGCGTGCTGCTGATGTGGCCGGAAAAGATTCCACCACAAACGGAATACGTGGTGCGATAAAAAACGGCGATTTGTGTTTGACCAGTTGACCGATTGACCCGGCGGGCAGGTCGAGGGTCATTTTTGTACCGGCGCGTTCAATTTCAATGGTTTTGGCCTCTTCGAGAATGAGGGTGAGGGGTATTTTATTGAAATCTTCCACATAACTGCCATCAATAGAAAGGATGCGGTCGCCATTGCGAAGGCCAAATGATTGGGCCAGCGAATCGGCTGCAATACCATATTTGTTGGTCTCGGAGGTTGGTAGGTATTTTTCGCCATACATACTTAACATACCGATATAAATGACAAAAGCCAACACCACATTCATGATTACACCCCCCAGCATAATAATCAGACGTTGCCAAGCCGGTTTTGACCGAAACTCCCAATCTTGAGCCGGTTGTTTCATGGCTTCTTTATCGAGCGATTCATCTATCATGCCCGAAATTTTTACGTAACCACCAAGCGGCAGCCACCCCATACCATATTCAGTGCCTTTGTAGGTGAACTTGAACAATGAAAACCAAGGGTTAAAAAAGAGGTAAAATTTTTCAACGCGTGTCTTGAAAATTTTTGCTGCTGCAAAATGTCCAAACTCATGAACGATCACTAAAATTGACAGACTAAGCAAAAGCTGGAGGATCTTAATAAGAATTTCCATTCCGGAGAATATATGTTAAGTAATTATGAATGAAGATGTTACAATAAATTAAAAGCAATGGTTTTTCCGTTGCTTTGAAAACGACTGCAAGATTACGAAAATAATTGGAGCTGCTTCAAGGTGTAATTGTCAAATAGTGTTAAGGGGATACTGTTGGCCAGCCTAAAAAGAGATGTAATCTTCCGGATTGACGGGTGCCGAGTTGAACCACAATTCAAAATGAAGATGAGGTCCGGTTGATAGTTCTCCCGATTCGCCAATGATGGCAATAGGCTCGCCCGCTCGCACAAAATCGCCTTCTCTTTTGAGCAAAACGCTGTTGTGCTTATACACCGAAACAAAACTTCCGGCATGTTGAATGCCAATCACATGGCCTTTGTCAACCGTCCAATCGGCAAAAAGCACCGTCCCTTCAAGGGCTGCCTTAATGGCTTCGTTACTTTTGGCTACCACGTCAACACCATAATGCCGCTGCACGGGGTCAAATTTATTGGTGATCGTTCCTTTTACAGGTGTAAAAAAACTGGCCACAGTGCTCGCTCTGCGGCGGGCTTCGGGAATTAAAGTGGGGTCGGTTTGGATGTTGTATTTCTCTGAATTTTCAAACTCAGACCTTAACTCACTTTCTATTTCACTATGAACCAATCGGATAGTATCATAAGTTGCGCCTGAACGGCTTTGTCTTTCATTCACTGCGATAAGGCTGTCGTCAGAGAAATCGCCACCTTCAACAATGCGTTTGATGTTATCGAAATAAAGTTGCTTTTGCCTAAAAACACCCTCCAACGAATCGGCAGTGCGCTGCAACTGGTAAACGCGTCGGTTGAGGTTCACGTCAGTATAGCCCGGAATGTATTCGCGCAACGACGTAAAGGCAATGATGTAGCTGGTGATAAAAATCAAAAAGACACTTAAACTGGTGATCAAAACAAAAACATTCATCCGACTCAATCGAAAACTGATCTTTTCTTCAAAGGTTTCATCGTGAAAAATAACCAACCTGTATTTGTCACGAAGCTTGTGGTACCACTTCTCTTTTTTTTGTTTCATAAAGTATCCCGTTGATCAATCACGCAGGTCATCGGCAAAAGTACAAAAACCACCAACATATTTCAGACCTGCAAAACGTGCTGACTGAACGTTTTTGTTGTTCCAATTGATATACACCGGTTGGGTTTTTCAATTTTTTTAGCTTTTCTATCGGTTAGGTTGATGTAGAAAGCAATCATTATTAATGATAATATATTAATTATCAAATATATATATAAAACAATCAAATTACAATCAGAATTGATTTTAGAGAATATTTTTGATAGGATTTTAGCTTCTTGACTACATTCTTCAAGGGCTTTTCAACGATATTGATTACTTTTGTGAGTTCGATAAGCCATAAAGCTTATGAAACGTAAAATATTTGCCCCGAAACAGAGTTAATGTTCAAAACGAAAGAGCGTGCAATTGCTGAATAAAAGTTACTTCAGATTAGTGGCGGTGTTATTGATCCTCGTTGCTTTGGGGGCGTGTTCCACCAAAAAGAACACCTGGACAAGGAGAACCTACCACAACCTCACCAGTCGGTACAACGTGTATTGGAATGGCAACGAGAGTTTAAAAACAGGTGTCAAAGACCATCGAAAAACTGCCGTTGACGACTATTCCGAGGTCATTCGATTGTTCAATTATGGAACCAAAAGCGAAGCTGCAAAGCTGAATGGCCCTATGGAACGTGCTTTGGAAAAAGGCGCGATTGGCGTACAAAAGCACTCGATGGTGTTTGGTGGAAAAGAACGCGTAAAGTGGATTGACGATGGTTACCTGATGATGGGAAAGGCCCACTTTTACAAACAAGATTATATCAGTGCACGCCGTACTTTCGACTTTGTTGCGCGCCAGTTTAGCTACAATGAAGACATGGTGCGGACGGCTGAAATGTGGCTTGCTGTAACCTATCAGCAAATGGAGCAGTACGAAAAAGCAGCTCCTCTTTTCGAAGCCCTCGAAAACAAAGCCAGAACGGGTATGATGCCCAAGGAGGTGCAGCGTTACCTGCCGCTATTGATCGCCGACTATCATTTGGTAAGAAAAAACTACGATCGTGCAATGGTTTATTTGAACCAAGGTTTGCAAACAGCACCCAATAAGTATTTTAAAACCAGGGTTTTGTTTATTTTGGCTCAAATCAACCAGCTGAAAGGCAACAATGACAAAGCCTTACAGTATTATGCGCAAGTCATCAAAAAGAATCCTTCTTTCGATATGGACTTTGAGGCCCGCATCAATATGGCACGGGTGTATGACGTTTCGCAGGGAGAAAGCAAAAACATCATCAGGATTCTTCAAAAAATGTTGAAAGACACTAAAAATGAGGATTATTTTGATAAGGTGTATTACGCTTTGGCTGAAATTGCCTTAACCGAAAAAAATGAGCCTTTGGCAATGGAATATCTAGCCAAATCGGTGTCTTCGAGTACCAAAAATAAAAAACAACAGTCAACTTCGGCATTGAAGTTGGCTGCACTTTATTTTCAAAAAAACGAATACGTCCCTTCTCAAGCCTATTACGATACCGCGGTGGGTGCGCTTCCGCGTGATTATCCGGGCTACGATAGCATCAAACTCAGGGCTTCCATATTGAGCGAACTGGTTGAAAATTTGACTACTATACAGCTTCAAGACAGTCTGTTGGCGCTCGCCAATATGGATTCATCGTCAAGGGTGAAAATTATCAATGGCATCATCAAAGACCTTGAGGCAAAAGACCGCGAACGCGAAATGGAAGAGCGCGAAATGGAGCGTAACGTGCTCATGTCGAACCAGTTTTCTGATCGAACGGCCAACCTTAACACCTCGGCCGAATGGTATTTCTACAATCCCAACACCCTCAGTTTCGGTTATACCGAATTTTTAAGAAAATGGGGCCGCCGAAAGTTAGAAGACAACTGGCGCATCAGCGATAAACAGAGCATTTCGTTTGAAAATATTGAAAGTGTTGCCCTCAATGGCGATGCTGCGGGCGGAGCCGAGGGCGATACAACCAAAGCTTTTACCGATCGTGATATTGGTTATTATCTCAAAGATATTCCCCTTACCGACGAAGCCAAGATAGCGGCCAATAAAGAAATCGAAGAAGCCTACAACGGTTTGGGTTACACCTATAAAGAACGTTTAGGCGATTTTCCGCGTTCCCTTGAAGCCTACAGCGAACTCAATAAGCGGTTTCCCGAAAGTGAATACAATTTACAGTCGTGGTACGCACAATACCGAATGAACGAAGAGATGGGGCAAACCACTGAAGCAGAAAGATTTAAAAACCTCATCCTGCAACAGTTTCCCAATACCGATTATGCGCGTGTGATTGAAGATCCTGATTATTTTATTCGTAAGGCACAGCTCGCAGGCGAATCATCGGCCTTTTACGAGCTCACCCTTGATGCCTACCGCAACCAAGAATTTTTTAGGGTATTGCTGAATGCCAACCGTGCCAGAAGTCTATATGCCGAAGACGTAGAGCTTATTCCTCGCTTTGATTTTTTACGTGCCGTGGCCAAAGGAAGGATAGAAGTAATTGATTCAATGGCAGTGGCTTTGGAGCAATTGGTAAAAGCTTACCCTACAAGTGCAGTTGCCCCCACAGCAGCGGCTATTTTACGGAGCATGAACAAAGAGTTCAATATGACGATTGATATACCCGAAATTGCCGGTGATACCCTTGATAAAGAAAAAGAACCGGCCTCTCCCTATATTTTTGCCGGCGAAACCATGCACTTGGTAATGGTGGTAGCAAATGACAAAGTGAGAATTGATCCGCTTAAGATACGTATGTCTGACTTCACTATGCGTGATTTTAAAAGCGCGCAGCTGATGATAAAAAGTTTGGTACTCGACAGCAAAAATACCCTTGTCACCATTGGAAATTTTGCAACCGCAGCTCAAGCCGACGATTTTTGTATCGCCGTTAAAGCATCGGATTATGTTTTTGGTGGAATTAGTCCCGCAGACTATACCACAATTCCAATTTCACTTACCAATTATCCCATCTTTTATCGGTTAAAAAACATATCAGAATACGAAAAATTCTGGAATAAGAACTTTAAAAAAGAGTAAAGAAAGGAAATATGAAAAATTTTACCCACATTGGAAATGAATCAGCTGCCCGCAATATCATTGGGCAAGGCACTGTGATTAACGGCGACATCAGCCTGAAAGGTGATTTCAGGATTGACGGTGTGCTGAAGGGTTCCATTCATTCCGAAGGCAGAATTGTTATTGGTTCATCCGGCGTGGTGGAAGGTAATATCTTTTGCCAAAATGCCGACATTTCCGGCGTGCTGAATGGAAACCTCGAAGCCAGCGACCTTACCTCTTTAAAAGCCTCTGCCGTTTTTACGGGTGATTTACTTACCAGCCGCATCATCGTTGAGCTGGGCGCACGCTTCATTGGCAAATGTGATATGACCCAAGGGGGCGAGAAAAAACATGGAACCGAGTAAAAACGACAAACCAAAGAAATTTGGCGCATCGTTGAATACCTATGCACGATATTCCTCCTTGGCTTTTCAAATGATGGCCATTTTACTTGCTTTTGTATATGGAGGTGTGCTGCTGGATCGGTGGACAGGATGGTCTTTTCCGGTTTTTAAGCTTGTGCTTTCGCTATTGGGCGTAGGACTTTCTATTTATTATGCCATCAAAGATTTTTTAAAGAAACCCTGATCGTATGACCGCTTTCCAATCATTTATCAGCAAACAATTGTTGCTGGCTGCCGTGCTTGCAGCAGCAAGTATGTATGTGTTTGCACAACTTGGTGAATCGCTTCAAACACAAGCATGGCCTTACATTTTGATATTTTTTGTGTTGATCAACACACTGCTTTTCAGCTTGAACCAACAGGCCCAAAAGAAGAAGTTGAGCACCTATGCCAATTATTTTATGCTGGCCAGCTTTGGCAAGTTGGTGGTGTATTTGGCTATCATAGTGATCTACCTGCTATATTTTCGCAGCGAAACCATCCCTTTTCTGATTACATTTCTCATTTATTATGTGGCCTTCACGGTGCTTGAGGTTTCGGCATTGGCCATCAAAAAAAGAAAAAACCATCACGTCTAAAATTTCTTGCAATGACAAACAAACCAAAAGAGCTATTGGGTTATCAAAAAATTGAGGAGTATGCTCCTGAAAAACTATCCGCCTTAGAGGTTCATTACCGAGCCATCCTCGATTTGATTGGCGAAGATTCGCAACGCGAAGGCCTGATTGATACCCCACGTCGGGTAGCAAAAGCCATTCAATTTTTAACTCAGGGCTATGACCATGATCCAAAAGAAATTTTGCTTTCGGCCAAATTCAAGGAAGATTACCGAGAAATGGTGATCGTAAAAGACATTGAGATTTTCTCCATGTGCGAGCACCACATGATTCCATTTATCGGGAAGGCCCATGTGGGCTATATTCCGAATGGTTACATCACCGGATTGAGCAAAATTGCACGGGTTGTAGAGGCTTATTCTCGTCGTCTTCAGGTGCAAGAAAGGTTGACAACACAAATCAAAGATGCCATTCAAGATGCCCTTAATCCCTTGGGTGTGGCGGTTGTAATTGAAGCGCGCCATCTTTGCATGTCAATGCGAGGGGTGCAAAAACAAAGTGCTGTTACCACCACCAGCGATTTCACCGGCGCTTTTAACCGTATGGAAACACGAGCCGAATTTATCAGCCTCATTCAAAATAAGCTCCATTAATGGGCAATGCCGCTTTTTGGATGCTTTTTTTACCTCAAAATGTCATTTAAATTTAATGGACGTGATTGCAGGCTTATTAACTAAATAAA